>QNCD01000006.1 GCA_003644385.1 Candidatus Omnitrophota bacterium | reverse complement strand
CCCTGTTGTGTTGTACGCAAGGGCGAAAATAAAAAAATAAAAGTGTATGTTTCGATTTCTCATATAAAAAATTATGCGGTTGCCAACGCGATTATTACGCAGAAAGCTTAGCAGCCACAAAGGCGACTTCGGGCATATTTTTATTTTAGGCGGCTCAAGCGTATTTTCAGGCGCTGCGGTTTTATGCGCTCAGGCTGTAATGCGTAGTGGCAGCGGATTAGTTACGCTGGGTATACCCAAAAGCTTAAACAGCGCAATTATAAAAATAAAACCTAAAGAGGCAATGATACTGCCTCTTGCTGAAACGAGCAGCGGGACTTTAAGCTTAAGCGGATTTAAAAAACTAGAAGATTTTATAAAAAAAACCGATGTCTTGGTTATCGGCCCGGGGCTGACGCAAAATAAGTCTACTCAGAATTTAATACACAAGGTGATCAGAAAGTTAAAGAAGCCTGCAGTAATTGACGCAGACGGCCTGAATGCTTTAGTCGGTCATTTAGATCTATTGCGCCGTACACCGAACACCGTACACCGTTTTATTTTGACTCCGCACCCCGGTGAAATGGCCAGGTTATTAGGAGTAAGTGTGAAAAAAATACAGAATAACCGGCCGGGGATCGCAAAAAAATTTGCCAGTGATTATAAGCTTACTTTGGTTTTAAAAGGCCATAATACGCTGGTGGTGGATTATCAAGGCGGATTTTATATAAACCGTACTGGCAATCCAGGAATGGCGACAGCAGGAAGCGGAGATGTTTTAAGCGGAATGATTGCCGCGTTTCTCGGGCAAGGGTTAGATAGTTTTGAGGCTGCTAAATATGCGGTGTATCTTCATGGCTTGGCCGGAGACCTAGCTGCAAAAAAGAAGACACAAATCAGCTTGATTGCTTCGGATGTAATTGAGAGTATCCCGGAAGCGGTAAAAAAATGCAGTTAACGCTGGCGTAGCTCAGCAGGCAGAGCAGCGGTTTTGTAAACCGCGGGTCGGGGGTTCGATTCCCTTCGCCAGCTCCATAATGATAAACAAATGTTTGAGTGGGTAGGTACCCAAGTGGCCAAAGGGGGCAGACTGTATGAAAGCAGCGTTCTGCTGAAAGGCAGAATGAAAAAGTAGGTGAATTCAGGGAAGCCCCGGAATACTTGGGGTAATCCTGAGCCAAGTCCGTCGATTCTATGGCGGAAAGGTGCAGAGACTAAGCGCCTACCACCTAAAGCCTTAAATAGGTCATGGTGATGAGATAGTCCAAGCCTTGAGGCAACTCGAGGGCACTTGAAATCTGCTGCACTTGTGCTTCAGAGGTTCGAATCCTCTCCTACCCACCAGAATTTTCCGACAAGGAAAATTCTGGTGGCACTCAAGCGAGCGTAATTTTGCGACAAGCAAAATAGCGAGCGGAGTGCATACCTGTTTTTTGGAAAGTAGAAAATTCTGGTGGCACTCAAGCAGCATTGCTTCGCGGTGTAATTCACTAACAAGTAATAGCGTGTGAATTAACCATAGTGCCTATCGGGATATAATTATAATCGCGGGCATAACACAGAGGAATTGAAGTAGCCTTCTCCTGCATTTATTGACAAATGTGCGAGCGTAGTTCAATGGTAGAACAATGGCCTTCCAAGCCATATATGTGGGTTCGATTCCCATCGCTCGCTATGAGAAAATTTGATTGCGGGTTCCCGTTATCAGTTTAGTAAATAGACGAGGCAAACTATATATGACGGTTCGATTCCGTTCGCCCGCTCCAGAAAAAAGATGGACGAAAGAGAATTTTTAGAGCCGGTTTTTATTGATGCTTTTGATCTGGATGATGCCTGGTTTCAGTGCCTTGCTTATATTTTAGACAAAGGGCATGTTTATACCATAACCAGAGGCAGCTACGAAGGACAGAAGCGCCTGGAATTTGATTTTGTAACAATAAGAGTTAAAAAACCCGGTCATCAGATTATTCCCATAATTCCCGAGGGTATGAGTATTCCGGCGCCAACCGACATGGAGTATATCCAGGGTTATTTAAATTACCTGATGACTGGCGTAAAAACCGAGACCGAAGATTATACTTATGGCGAAAGGCTCGTAGAGCCTAAGGTTAAAGTTAAAGAAAGCGCTGGCGGCAAGGATATGATTAGGGAAATGCCGCTTGAGGTTAATCAGATAGAAGAAGTAATTAGAATTTATAAAGAAAAAGGCTTTGGCACTAATCAGGCAATAATGGAAATCGGAATGCCTTCGGATATTAAGCTGGTTGATCCGCCGTGCCTGAGGTTGATTGATACGCGCATACGCTACGGAAAGTTAATTTTTATTTTATATTTCCGTTCCTGGGATCTCTGGGGCGGCTTTCCTTCGAATTTAGGAGGGCTGCAGCTGGTAAAACAATACATGGCCGAAGAGATCGGCGTAGAAGACGGTGAAATTATTGCCGTAAGCAAGGGCTTGCATCTTTACGACTATAGCTGGGAATTGGCAAAGATAAGGACAAATAAACCAAATGCGCTGGCAGGGCAAAGAATAGCGCAGGAAAAATAAAACGGAGACTAAAAATGCATAACGGGCCCGAACGCAGAAAATTCGTAAGGTTGAATTATGTTGCTCCTTTGGCATACAAGATATGCAAGGCAGAGACGATTAAAAAACTTCTTGAAGGTTATACTTCCAACGTAAGCCAGTCCGGTATTTTATGTAAATTAAAGGAACATGTAAATAAGGACGATATTATTTGGCTTTCTTTTGATAGGGATACTTTGCAAATCTGCACAGACCTTGAAAAAAATTGTTTAGTTTATCAAAGCGGAATAATAGGCAAGGTGGTAAGGATAGAAACCACAAAGGACGATGCTTATAACGTCGGCATCCAGTTTATTACCCGCCAGGAAAAGGATTTGACGCATATCCACTCAAAGTTATATTTTATCGAGAAGGCGAAAGAAGAAGGCCGCAAAGACAATGCGTGACCTTAATATTTCTGTTTTGGGCGACGGTGGCTGGGGAACGACTTTAGCAATTTTATTAAACAATAAAGGCTATAAAGTCACCCTCTGGAGTGCATTTGAGGATTACGCGATTTATTTGAATAAAAAAAGGGTCAATTCAAAATTTTTGCCGGCTGTCAAAATTCCAAGGAATATCGAGATAACACATGATCTTGCGCAAGCCGTTAAATATAAAGAGTTAATAGTTTTAGCTATTCCCTCTCAGCATCTACGCAGGGTTTTAAAGAAAATCAGAGACCATGATTACAAATCCTGCCCCAGATTTTTAAGTGTTGTGAAAGGGATAGAGACAAAAACGCTTAAGAGGATGTCTGAAGTTATCCACGAAGAATTAGGCAGAATAAAATTAGCGGTTCTCTCCGGGCCGACAATCGCCCACGAAGTTGCAAGAGGAATACCCACAACAGCGGTAGCTGCTTCTTACGACCGTGCCACGATGAAAAGCATACAAAATATTTTTATGACTGAGAGGTTCAGAGTTTATACTAATTCAGACGTTATAGGCGTTGAGCTGGGAGGAAGCTTTAAGAATGTCATTGCTATTGCCTGCGGTATTTCAGACGGTTTAGGGTTCGGTTCAAATACAAAATCCGCATTATTGGCCAGGGGGATTGTTGAAATATCTCGGTTAGGCCACGTAATGGGGGCAAGACTGCAAACCTTTAGCGGTATTTCAGGTTTAGGTGATTTAGCGACTACCTGTATGAGTCCTTATAGCCGCAATAGGTTCGTAGGTGAACAAATCGGCAAAGGCAGGGTATTAAGAGAAATAACCAAACGTATGCAGATGCCCGCCTGCCGTCAGGCAGGGGTAGCGGAAGGAGTACCTACAGCAAAATCTGCTTATGCATTAAGTTTAAAGCATAAAGTCAGCATGCCGATAACAAAAGAAGTTTATTCTGTTCTTTATAAAAATAAATCTCCGCTTAAAGCTGTACGTGATTTAATGACCCGTGAAGGTAAAGCGGAATAATTATTTATAAATTAACAGATCTGGTTTTTAAGGTTGTAACGGGGAGTGGCGCAGTTTGGATTAGCGCGTTTGAATGGGGTTCAAAAGGCCGTGGGTTCAAGTCCCACCTCCCCGACCAAATTCGTTTTCTATCACAAAGAAGCGAATTTTATAGGAGGAAAAAGTGCATTATTCAGGAGTAGAAAGGCGAAGGTCAGAGCGCATTCATGCGCGTTTTGTAGTATCTTACCGCATACTCGAAGAGGTGGACAACGTAGATATAACCCAGACTAAAAATTTAAGTCTCGGCGGCATGTTGCTTACCACTAATAGGTCTTTTCCTGAGGGTACGCATTTAGCATTAGAGATCAGGCTTCCCTTTGACCGCAACCCCATAATTATTGTGGGCAGGGTGTTAGAGTCGCGTGAAATCAGTAAAGATTTAATTTACGATACCAGGCTGATATTCCTGGCAATTGACGAGAAGCACCGCAGTATAATAAAAGAAACCGTAGATTTTAATGTTAGAAAGGATAATAAATGAAGAAGATAAACATTGGTTTAATCGGGCTGGGCAACGTCGGCTCAGGGGTCTTAAAAATTTTAAATGAAAGAAAGGCGCTGCTGGCAGAAAAAATAGGCCTGGAAATAAACATTAAGAAAATTTGCGATATTGACCCGTCCGCCAAGAAAAAAATCAAATTAAATAAAAACCTGTTCAGCCGAAAGATAAAAGATATCATTGATGATCCCGCTATAGATATAGTAGTGGAATTAATCGGCGGCATACATCCTGCAAAAGAATATATAATTCAGGCGTTAGAAAAAGGTAAAAGTATTGTTACCGCAAACAAGGCCCTTCTTGCGCAGGAAGGTAGGCATTTATTCGCCTTGGCCCGCGACCGCGGCAAGAGTATTTATTTTGAGGCTTCTGTTGGAGCAGGTATTCCCATAATTAAAATTTTGCGAGAAGGATTGATTGTGAATAAATTCAGCGGCATATTTGGTATTGTAAACGGAACCTCTAACTATGTCCTCTCCCAGATGTCCGAGCAGAACCGCACTTTTAAAGAAGCATTGGCGCAAGCAAGAAAAAAAGGTTTTGCCGAAAAGGATTCAACTTTAGACATCGAAGGCATAGATTCCGCCCACAAGCTTATATTGCTTACTTATTTGGCAAGCGGAAAATTTGTAGGAATGCAGGATATTTTCATCGAAGGCATTTCGCATATTTCTTTAGCAGATATAAATTATGCAAAAGAGATGGGCCTGGAAATAAAATTACTGGCGATAGCAAAAAAAGAGGCCTCAGAGCTTGAGGTAAGGGTGCATCCTACTTTGATACCCAGCAACCATTTATTATCATCTGTATCAGGCATATTTAATGCGATATATGTCTCTTCGGATTTAGCGGGGAACATGCTTTTTTACGGCCCCGGAGCAGGACAGTTATGCGCTGCTTCCGCGGTTGTTTCTGATTTAGTGGATCTGACCGCCGATATTAAAGCCGGGATGTTCAGGCCGACACTTAATATTTCAATTGATAAAAGCGTAAAAAAATTACGTAAAATCGACGATATCGAAAGCAGATATTACATACGTTTTATGGCGAAAGACCAGCCCGGCGTATTGGCAAGAATTGCCGGAGTATTAGCAAAATTCGGGATTAGTATCGCTTCGGTTACTCAAAAGGAAAGAAAAAGGGCGCAATTTGTGCCTATAGTTATGATCGTTCACGACGCAAAAGAAAAGAATCTCAGCGAGGCTTTAAGAATAGTTGACAAGTTAAATATTATAAGCGGAAAAAGCGTAGCAATAAGGATAGAAGAGATATGAGAAAAAGCCACAAAGCCACAAAGCCACAAAGCCATAAGTATAAAGGTGTAATAGAAAGATACAGGCAGTATTTGCCTGTAAGCTCCAAGACCCCGATAGTTACTCTGCTTGAAGGTAACACGCCTTTAATTTATTCTTGTTATTTGAGCAAGACTTTGGGCAAAAATTTTGAAGTTTACCTGAAGTACGAGGGGCTTAATCCCACAGGCTCTTTTAAAGACCGCGGCATGACCATGGCAATCTCCAAGGCCTGCGAACAAAAAGCAAAGGCTGTAGCCTGTGCTTCTACAGGGAATACTTCTGCTTCGGCAGCTGCTTATTCTGTGCGTGCTGGAATCAAGTGTATTGTTTTGATACCAAAAGGAGCTATTGCACTGGGTAAATTAAGCCAGGCCTTGATTCATAATGCGCAGGTTTTAGCTGTTGACGGTAATTTTGATGACGCCTTAAGCTTAGTCAGGGAGATTACCGAAAAATATCCGATTGTTTTAGTGAATTCTTTGAACCCTTACAGAATCGAAGGCCAGAAAACAGCCAGCTTTGAAATTTGTGATTGTCTGGGTTGTGCTCCGGATTTTCAGGTCATGCCAGTGGGTAACGCCGGAAATATTACTGCTTACTGGAAAGGCTATAAACTTTATTATGCCAAAAAGAAGATAACCGGCTTGCCGAAAATGCTGGGGTTCCAGGCTGCGGGCTCTGCGCCTATTGTAAGGGGTCATCCGATAAAAAATCCGGAAACTATTGCTACAGCTATACGTATCGGCAATCCTGCCAGCTGGAAGCATGCAGAGCAAGCGCGCGATGAATCCGGCGGCTTGATCGATATGGTTTCGGATAAGGAAATAACCCAGGCTTATAAAATATTGGCGGCAAGAGACGGTGTTTTTGTAGAGCCGGCATCCGCAGCTTCAGTAGCCGGATTATTGAAATTATCAGGCAAAGGCTATTTTAAGCAGCGCCCAAGGAGCAGCACAGGCCGTACTCAAAGAGTTGTCTGTATACTCACCGGCCACGGCTTGAAAGATCCGGACAGGGCAATAAAAAGCATAAAACCTCCTAAAACAGTTAAGTCGAATTTAAAAGCAGTGTTGAAAGAAATTGGCTATTA
Organism: Candidatus Omnitrophota bacterium; assembly: GCA_003644385.1. Taxonomy (GTDB): domain Bacteria; phylum Omnitrophota; class Gorgyraeia; order Gygaellales; family Profunditerraquicolaceae; genus B70-G16. Next base: position 30,583 of record QNCD01000006.1, on the reverse strand, counting down.
AAAAGTCACCACGACACAAAGACACAACGTCGCAAGCGGTGAGAAGTTACGAGTGTATAAGTAAGGTTTTTTGCTTATACTGGTGTCCTGGTGTGCTGATGTCCTGGTGATCCAATGAGTCTAAAGAACAAGCGAGTTCTTATAACCGCCGGGCCGACCTGGGTCCCTATAGATAGCGTCAGGGTAATTAGTAATATTGCTACCGGCGAAACCGGCATCTCTTTGGCAGACGGCTTTAATAAATCAGGAGCCAGGGTTACTTTAATCTTAGGTCCGGTAGCTGGCTGGCGCCTAAATAGCAAGATAAAGATTCTGCGATTTAATTACTTTAGCGATTTAAGAAACAAACTTAAGAAAGAACTGCTTTCTAAAAAATACGACATCATAGTACATTCTGCTGCGGTTTCTGATTTTAAGCCTAAAAAAAAAGCAGTGGGAAAAATTGACTCATCCCGGAATTACAGCCTTAAGTTAGTCCGGCTGCCGAAAATTATTAAGCAGATCAGGCGCATTGCCGGCAGAGCAAAATTAGTAATGTTTAAGCTGGAAAGCGGGGTTTCTGACGCCTGTTTACTACGCAGGGCTAAAATAGCATTGAAGCATATAGGAGCTGATATTGTTGTCGCCAATAAAATCAATCCTTATAAGGCTTTTATTATTAATAAATACGGCGAAGTTTTCCCTGTTAAGAAAAAATATTTTTTAGCAAGAGAGCTGTTAAAACATATAACCTAAAATGAAATACGCAGTCTTGGTGCCAGACGGAATGGCGGATTATCCGATTGAGGAATTAGGCGGTCGTACGCCCTTAGAGGTTGCGCGTACACCGAATATGGATTTTATTGCCAAGCACGGCAGGCTCGGTCGTATAAAAACCGTGCCCGATAAGATGACTCCTGCTTCTGATGTGGCTAATATTTCTATTTTAGGCTATAATCCCCAGGTCTATTACTGCGGCAGGGGCCCGCTTGAGGCAGCAAACCTGGGAGTGGATTTGGAAGATGATGATGTGGCTTTCAGGTGCAATTTAATTACTGTTTTAGATGATAAGCTCGCTGATTACAGCGCTGGGCACATAAGCTCTAAAGAAGCCGAGATTTTAATCAAGTTTATTGACCAGAAACTGGGGAGTAAACGTTTCAGGTTTTATCCGGGGGTAAGCTATAGGCATTTGATGGTAGCAAAGGCAGGCGCAAGAGACAATCTCCAGGATGTAAAATGTACGCCTCCGCATGATATTATGGGTGAGAAAATCAGTAAACATTTTCCCAAAGATGGAAACGCTGAAATATTAGTAGAGTTGATGGAGAATTCCCGCCAGGTTTTAGAAACTCACGAAATAAATACGGTCAGAGTGGATTTAAAGGAGAACCCGGGAAATATGATCTGGTTGTGGGGTCAGGGTAAAAAACCAAGCATGCCTAAATTCAGCGAGCGATTCGGAGTTGACGGTGCGGTGATTTCTGCGGTTGATTTAATTAAGGGGTTGGGTTTAATTCTCGGCCTTGATGCGCTTAAAGTAGACGGAGCCACCGGATATTACGATACTGATTATCTGGGAAAAGCCAAGGCTGCCCTGCGGGTCTTAGAGAAAAAAGATTTTGTTTTTGTGCATGTGGAGGCTCCGGATGAGGCCGGCCATAATGCGCATTTAAGAGAAAAAATTACCTCTATAGAGCGTTTTGACCATTTTATCGCAGGCACAATACTAAACGCTTATAAGCGCAAGAAAAACTTCCGGGTTTTAGTTTTGCCGGACCATGCTACTCCGATTTCAGTACGAACGCATACCCGGGATATTGTTCCCTTTGGCATTTTCGGTAAAAATGTTTTAGGAAGGGGATTTGTAAACTTTAGCGAAAAAGAGGCTGAGAATTCCAAGCTTCTCTTTGAGAAAGGCCATGAGTTGATGAGATACTTTCTTAATTATAAAGGGGGATAGCTATGTTAAATTCTTTAGTTATAGTTGTTATCTCGCTGGTTTTATTTTTTTGGGCATACAAGGTTTATGCCAGGAAATTAGAATCCCTTTGGGAAGTCAACCCTTCAAATAGTACGCCGGCCCATACTAAGTTCGATAACGTCGATTATATTCCCGCTAAAAACTGGTTGGTTTTATTCGGTCATCATTTTGCTTCTATTTCCGGAGCCGGCCCTATTTTAGGGCCGATAATCGCGGTAATGGTCTGGGGTTGGGCTCCGACAGTATTATGGATAATCCTGGGGACTATTTTTATCGGCGGAGTCCACGATTTCGGCTCTTTAATTACTTCTGTCCGGCAAGGGGGATCTTCTATTGCCGATATTGCGGAAGCAGCGATTTCGCGCAGGGCAAAGATTGTTTTTTCCTGCTTTCTTTTGCTTTCTTTAATTTTAGTTATTGCAGTATTCGCTTATTTTTGCGCAAATACCTTTATAAATAAGCCTGAGGTAGTTGTCCCGTCGTTGGGCCTGATCCCAGTGGCAATGTTGGTTGGGTACTTGCTTTATTATTTAAGAATAAATCCTATTTATGCCACACTTTTGGGCTTGGTCATGATGGCAGGATTGATATTCTTGGGCAATTTATTTCCCTTAAACGCCAGTTTAGGGTTCTGGATTTTTATTTTATTTATATATTCTTATATCGCCTCTATTATTCCGGTGAATATACTTTTACAGCCGCGGGATTATTTATCCAGTTATCTTTTATTTTTCGGCGTAATCGCCGGATATTTAGGCCTGATAATAACGCGTCCGGTTATTACCATGCCGGCGTATATTACCTGGAAGGCAGATGAAGGTTACCTTTGGCCGGCTTTATTCGTAACCGTTGCCTGCGGAGCAATTTCAGGATTCCATACTTTGATTTCCAGCGGCACCTCTTCCAAGCAGCTGCCTAATGAATATTATGCCAAAAGAATCGGTTATGGCGGCATGGTTGCCGAGGCGATTGTGGCGATATTAGCTGTAATTTGCGTTGGTATTTTATTTAAAAGCGGAGAAAACTTTACCCAAATTTTAAAAGATTCCTCTCCGATAGGGCTTTTTGGAAAAGGCTACGGTGCGATTACCCAGATTTTTTTAGGAGGTTTCGGGGTTTTTATTGCTATTACTATCCTTAACGCTTTTATTCTAACTACCCTTGATACGGCAACCAGGATAGGTCGGTATATAACCGAAGAGCTATTTAAGGTAAAAAACAGGTTTCTTTCTACGCTATTGATAATAATCCCCAGCGTCATCCTTGCGGTTAGCGGCAAGTGGAATAAGATCTGGCCGGCATTCGGCGCCTCCAATCAGTTGGTTGCCGCCTTAGCATTTTTGGTAATCACCTGCTGGCTGTTAAGCCGTAATAAACCTGTGCGTTACACTTTAGCCCCTGCGGCTTTAATGCTTATAACCACTATAGCAGCGCTTATTATGCAGATAGCGCGCTATTTCAAGCATGGTGATTATTTGCTTTTATCTATTTCTATAAGTTTGCTTTTATTAGCTTTATTTATGATGACTGACGTAATCTCTGTTTTTAAAAAGGTAAGGTTAAAATGGCGAAGAAATTGATTGTTCAGAAATTCGGGGGCTCTTCCGTAGCAAATGTAGAACGCATTAAAAAAGTGGCGCAAAAGGTGGTAGGCTACAAAAGAAAAGGCTGTGATTTGGTAGTGGTGGTTTCTGCTCTGGGAGATACCACTGATGAATTGGTTGAGCTGGCAAACAAGATTAATATAGAGCCGTCTGAGCGCGAGATGGACATGTTATTATCTACCGGAGAGCAGATTTCGGTTGCGCTTCTGGCAATGGCGATCCATAAATTGGGCTTTGAGGCAATATCTTTCACCGGAGCGCAGGTGGGGATTATAACTGATTCCAGCCACACCCGGGCAAGAATTATAAAAATTAATACTGATAAGATAAAAGAAGAGTTGAAAAAAGGCAAGATTGTTATTGTTGCCGGATTTCAAGGCGCGACTTTAAAGAAAGATATTACTACTTTAGGCAGGGGCGGTTCGGATTTGACTGCAGTTGCCCTGGCTAAGGAATTAAAAGCCGATACCTGCGAAATTTATAGCGACGTAGCAGGAATTTATACTACTGATCCGCGCATTGAGCCTGGAGCGAGAAAAATTCCCGCCGTAACCTACGATGAAATGCTTGAGATGGCTTCTCTTGGTGCTCAGGTAATGCAGTCGCGTTCAATCGAAGTAGCAAAGAAATTCAATGTGCCTATACATGTGCGCTCAAGCTTTAGTAATCATACCGGAACAATGATTATTCACCCTGCCCTTATAAAAAAGATCAGCGGGGCTAAGGAGGCTAAAATGATGGAGGAGGTTGTGGTTAGCGGAGTTACTATGAATAAATCAGAAGCCAAGATTACTGTCTGTAATGTTCCTGACCGGCCGGGTGTGGCAGCCAGGATATTCAAGGAATTATCCTCTGCCGGAATAAATGTGGATATGATTGTTCAGAATGTCAGCCACTTACGCCAGACTGACATTTCTTTTACCGTGCATAAAAACCAGATTGGTAAAGCCGGCAAACTTACCAGAAAGATGGCTAAATTACTTAAAGCCGGAGATGTGCTTGAGGATCGTAACATTGCCCGGGTTTCAATCGTCGGCGTAGGCATGAAATCGCATTTTGGCGTGGCCGCGGCAATGTTCGATGCTTTGGCAAAGAATAAAATTAATATTGAGATGATCTCTACCTCTGATATCAGTATATCCTGCATAATCCAGAAGAAGTTTGCTGAAAAAGCAGTAAGGATTTTACATAAAAAATTTAAATTAGCAAAAAGATGAGGTTTAAATGTCAAAAGTGAAATTATACGATACTACTCTGCGTGATGGTTCTCAGGCAGAAGGAATTTCTTATTCGGTTTTGGATAAAGTGCACATTGTCCAAGAGCTGGATAAACTAGGTGTCCATTATGTTGAAGGCGGTTGGCCGGGTTCTAATCCCAAAGATATGGAATTTTATTTGAAGATGTCCAAAAAGCGCCTGAAATTCACCCAGCTGGTTGCTTTTGGCTCAACCCGCCGCCCGTACTCTAAGGCAGGCCAGGATGCCAACCTTAAGGCGATTTTAAAATCACAGGCAAAGGTTATTACTATTTTCGGTAAGACCTGGGATTTACATATCAAGGATGTGCTTAAGACTACTTTGGATGAAAATTTAAATATGATTAAAGATACTGTTAGTTTCTTGGTTTCAAAAGGCCTGACTGTTTTTTACGACGCCGAACATTTTTTTGATGCCTATAATTCCAACCGCGAATATAGCCTTAAATGTCTAATCGCAGCTCAAGAAGCAGGCTCAAGCGCGGTTGTTTTATGCGATACTAACGGCGGATCGCTTACTTCTGAAATCTTTAAGGTAGCCGGCGAAGTGCGCTCAGAAGTTAAAGTTATGCTTGGTATTCATTGCCATAATGACTCAGGGCTGGCAATAGCTAATTCTATAGCTGCCGTAGAAGCAGGAGCGGATATGGTTCAGGGGACAATCAACGGCTACGGGGAACGCTGCGGTAATGCGGATTTAATCCCGATTATCGCCAACCTGAAATTAAAATTAGGCATTGATTGTGTCAGCGACGAGAAATTAAAGCAGCTTACCTATGTTTCGCATTTTGTCAGCGAGGTCAGCAACATGAAGCAAAAAATCGATCAGCCTTATACCGGGATCTCTGCTTTTGCGCATAAGGGCGGAGTGCATATTAATGCGGTTATGAAAAATCCCAAGACCTATGAACACATTCAGCCGCATCTGGTGGGTAACCGGCGCAGGATTCTGGTTTCTGAGCTCGCCGGTAAAACCGGTATTTTAATCCGGGCTAAGAATATCGAGTTGGATTTAGAAAAAGGAGACCCTAAAACAAAAAAGATTTTAAAACTGATTCAGAATCTTGAGCACCAGGGTTATCATTTTGAAGCGGCAGACGCCTCTTTTGAATTATTAATGAAGAGGGCTCTGAAGAAATATAAGCGCTTTTTCGAACTGGAGGGATTCCGGGTAGTGGTTGAAAAGCAATCCAAGAAAAAAATCACCTCTGAGGCAATTATGAAGTTAAAAGTAAAGAATTTAAAAGAACATACTGCTGCAGAAGGCGACGGCCCGGTTAATGCCCTGGATAACGCCTTACGTAAGGCCTTGAAAGGTTTTTATCCTACGCTTTCTAAGATGCACCTTTCTGATTTTAAGGTCAGGGTATTGGATGAAAAATCCGGCACTGCGGCAAAGGTTCGCGTGCTTATACAGTCTCAGGATGAATCCGATACCTGGAGCACTATCGGAGTTTCCGAGAATATCATTGAAGCATCATGGCAAGCACTTCTAGATAGTGTGGAATATAAGCTTTTAAAGGATAAAGTAGCAACCTAAATTGTATTAACTGCCTTTTATAATGAATGAACTTTCAACCAGGTATAACCATAAAGAAGCAGAAGACAAATGGTATAAATTCTGGGAAGATAAAGGATATTTCTGCGCAAAACCAAATCCCGCTAAAAAACCTTTCTGTATCGTAATACCTCCTCCTAATGTTACTGGAATACTGCACATGGGGCATGCCCTGAATAATACTATTCAGGATATTTTAACCCGTTACCACCGCTTAAAAGGAGAGGAAGCCCTCTGGATGCCCGGGGTTGACCATGCCGGGATCGCCACGCAGAATGTAGTAGAAAAAACCATTGCCAAAGAAGGATTGAAGCGCCAAGATTTAGGAAGAGAAAAATTTCTGGAGAAGGTCTGGCAATGGAAGGAAGAGTATGGTTCCACAATAATACGCCAGCTTAAAAAACTGGGGGCTTCTTGTGACTGGCAGAGGATGCGCTTTACAATGGACGGAGAATATTCCAGGGCGGTAAAGGAGGTATTTGTCAGGCTTTGGAATAAAGGTTTGGTTTATCAGGATGATAAAGTAATCAACTGGTGCCCGAGGTGTCAGACTGCCTTAGCAGACGAAGAAGCGCCGCACAGGGAGCTGGCAGGAAATCTTTATTATTTAAAATATCCATTCAAGGACGAACCTGAAAAATTTGTGGTTGTAGCTACTACCCGGCCTGAGACAATGCTTGGAGATACTGCGGTTGCGGTTAATCCAAAAGATAAAAGGTATAAAAAATTAGTGGGTAGGGCGTTAACTCTTCCTTTAATTAACAGGGAGATAAAAATCATCGCCGACAGCATGGTGGATATGAAATTCGGCACGGGTGCCGTAAAAGTTACTCCGGCGCACGATCCCAATGACTATCTTTTAGGCAAAAAACACCGGCTTGATTTTATAAATATTCTGCATCCTGATGGCAGGTTAAACGCTAATACCGGCGAATATAACGGCATGGACAGGTTCGAAGCCAGGGAAGTTATTTTAGAGGATTTAAAGGAAAGGGGCCTATTAGAAAAAATCGAAGCGCACCGGCTTTCTGCCGGGCATTGTTACCGCTGCCATACCGTAATCGAGCCTTATTTATCCCGTCAGTGGTTTGTAAAAATGAAACCACTGGCAAAGCCGGCAGTTGAAGTAGTCAGAAAGGGAAAAGTTAAATTCCATCCTAAACGCTGGACTAAAGTTTATCTTAACTGGATGGAGAATATCCAAGACTGGTGCATTTCCCGTCAGATCTGGTGGGGGCACCGTATACCATTGTGGTATTGCCTTGATTGTAAAAAGGAAGCCGTTGCTGTTATAGAAAAGCCTGATGCTTGCAGGTCTTGTAAGTCTACAAATTTAAAACAGGATGAGGATGTATTAGATACTTGGTTTTCAAGTTGGCTTTGGCCTTTTGCCACTTTCTATTGGCCGTTTGACAGCAGGCAGCAGGCAGCAGGCAGCAGGCAGCAGCAAGATTTGGAATATTTTTATCCTACATCAATCCTGGTTACTGCCCCGGAAATAATATTCTTTTGGGTAGCGCGTATGATTATGGCAGGCCTGGAATTCATGAAGGACATCCCCTTTAGAGACGTCTATATTCACGGTACAGTGCGTGATATAGAAGGCAAAAAGATGTCCAAGTCATTGGGCAATATAATTGACCCCCTGGATATTATAAACCAGTACGGAGCAGATGCGTTGCGTTTTAGTTTAATCTCTATAACCGCACAGGGCCAGGACGTATTTTTGTCCAAAGAAAGATTCGAACAAGGCAGGAACTTTGCCAACAAAATCTGGAATGCCTCGCGGTTTATTCTTATGAACTTAGAGCCTTCTTTAACCAATGCGGATTTATGTGCATTCTTTAAGAAAGAAGACCTGGATACAGTCAACCGTTGGATTCTAAGCAGGTTTTACTCTACTTTAAAAGCGATAAACAATTATTTGGAAAGCTTTAAATTGAATGAAGCGGCAAATTTATTATATGCTTTTTTCTGGCATGAATTCTGCGATTGGTATTTAGAGATAGTCAAAGCGGATATAAAACATCCTCATAATCAGCTGGTGATGTTTAAGGTGTTGGAGAAATTTTTGCGCCTGATTCATCCCTTTATGCCTTTTATCAGCGAGGAGATTTGGCAGAAGATTAAAAACACAAGGATGCAAGGACACCCTGCCTCGCCGGCAGGCCCGCCTGCCGGGCAGGCAGGCGGGCGGGATACCAGCATCATGACAGAGAGATGGCCGCATCTAGAAGAGCAGATGATTGACAAAAAATTAGAAAAACAGGCCGAGAGTATTTTTAACCTGATAAAAGAAATCAGGAATTTGCGCAGCCTTATTTCAGTCAAACCCCAGGAAAAGGTTTTGGTTTCGCTTTATCCTCATTCAAAACAAAAGCAGCAGCTGGTCGGCAATAATAAAGACCTGGTGATTAACTTATCCAGATTAGAGGGTTTGCAGGTATTGGATAAATCCATGCGTCCGGAATCAACAATCAGCTCTTTAACTGGCGAAATAGATATTTACCTTCATTATAGCGGGTTGATTGATATTGATAATGTCAGGGCCGGATTAGAAAAGAAATTAACAAACATTGGGAATTTAATAAAAGCAAAATCCGGACGGATTAAAAATAAGGATTTTCTTAAAAAAGCTCCGCAGGGAGTCGTTAACCAAGAAAAAGAGGCGCTGGTCAAGCTGGAAGGCGAGATAAAGCGCCTTAAGAAAATGGCTGATGAATTACGCTGAGAGATTAGAATTAAAGAATATTGTAAAGCAGGCATTAAGGGAAGATGTAGCTGGCGGCGATTTAACCACCAGATTAATTTTACCCAGGGATAAGGTTGTTGTTGCGGCAATATTGGCTAACGAAAAAGGTATTATCTGCGGCTTAGATATTGCTAAACTTGTATTTAAAACCCGTGATAATAAGATAAAATTTATCCCGAAAGTAAAAGAGGGCCAGTTTGTCAGAAGAGGTGAGGTTATTGCTAAGTTATACGGCAGGGCAGCATCTATTTTGACTGCCGAGAGGGTAGCTTTAAATTTTCTCTCCTTTGCATCGGGAATTGCTACTAAAACCGAAAAATTTGTCAAAAAGGTAAAACCTCACAAAACCTTAGTTATGGATACCAGAAAGACCATTCCTGGATTACGTAAAATAGTTAAATATGCCGTGAGAGTAGGGGGGGGGAGAAATCATAGATTTACTCTTGACCAGATGGTGCTGGTGAAGGATAACCATTTCAAAGTCACAAAGTCACAAGGTCACAAGGTCACAAGTGTGAAAGATATAGTAAAGAAAATTAGAAAAAGAATTCCCAGGAAAATGAAAATAGAGGTGGAGGTGGGTAACTTAAAAGAATTCAAGCAGGCCTTGGCAGCGAAGCCTGATATTATCATGCTGGATAACATGAAATCACCTGAAATAAAAAAAGCCACCGCTATTAAATGCCGAATGCCGCATGCCTTTCGGCGTATTCTTCTGGAAGCTTCCGGAGGGATTAATTTAAAAAATATAAGTAGTATTGCCGCTACAGGCGTAGATATGATTTCTATCGGTAAGCTTACCAGTTCGCTAGAAGCATTGGATATAAGTTTAGATATTTTGAAGAGCTAGGAGGTATCCATGTTTGATATAAAGACCCTTTTATCAGTAGCAGTGCAGAAAGAAGCCTCGGATTTACATTTAGCTTTCGGTGTGCCTCCGGTTTTACGTATACACGGAGCCTTATTACCGCTTAAAGAATTCGGCACATTAGACGGTAACGCAATCAAAGAGATGGTTTTCAGTATTTTAACTGATGCTCAAAAGGAAAAGTTTACAAATGAATTAGATTTGGATTTTTCTCTGCATCTGCCGCAATTAGGAAGGTTCAGGGTGAATATTTACATAGCTCAGCAGAAAGTAGGAGCTTCCTTTAGGGTAATCCCCACCAAAATAAAAACTTTAAAAGAGCTTGGGTTGCCTGCCATTATTTCGCAGCTATGTATGCGCAAGGACGGCCTGATTTTAATCACCGGGCCTACCGGTTCAGGAAAAACAACCACCCTTGCCTCGATGGTAGAATTGATTAATCAGGCCAGAAACTGCCGGATTGTCACAATTGAGGATCCTATCGAATACGTGCTCTATCATAAAAAAAGCATGATTATTCAGCGCGAAGTCTATCAGGATACAAAATCTTTCCCTGTTGCTTTAATTCAGAGCCTAAGACAGGATCCGAATGTTATCTGCCTGGGGGAAATGCGTGATTTAGATACGATTCAGACCGCACTGAGAGCAGCGGAAACAGGGCATCTTGTGATTAGCACACTTCATACCCCTAATTCCATTGAGACGATTAACCGGATTATTGATGTTTTTCCTCCTTATCAGCATGAGCAGATACGGACACAGCTGGCATCCTGCCTGGGGGCGGTAGTCGCTCAAAAATTACTTTTGCGCCGCGATAAGCGGGATAGGGTTGTGGCTACGGAGGTTCTTCTATCCACACACGCGGTAAAGCATTTAATCAGGGAACAGAAGACCGAACAAATTTCTACCATAATCGAAACCGGCATGAATATGGGTATGCATACCATGGATTCCTCTATCATAGATCTTTACAAAAAAGGAATTATTGACCGAGAAGTAGCCTCTTCAGAATTAGCCAATAAGGAAAACCGTAAGAAACTAGAAAGCGCTATATAAGTGCCCGGCACCTTCAAGTTAAAAAGCAGTTTTAAGCCGCGCGGCGACCAGCCGCAAGCCATCCAGAAATTATCCCAGGCGATATTATCGGGTGAAAAATCGCAAGTTCTACTCGGGGTAACCGGCTCGGGTAAGACTTTTACCCTGGCTAATGTTATTGCCCGGATAAACAAGCCAACTCTGGTAATTTCACATAATAAGACTTTAGCCGCGCAGCTCTATTCTGAATTTAGAGAATTTTTTCCCCATAACGCAGTCGAGTATTTCGTAAGTTATTATGACTATTACCAGCCCGAGGCATATATTCCTTCCACCGATACTTATATTGAAAAAGACGCGTCAATTAACGAAAGGCTGGATCGTTTGCGGCTATCTTCGACAAGCAGCCTTATGTCCAGAAACGATTGCCTGATTGTTGCTTCAGTATCCTGCATATATAATTTAGGCTCACCAGAGGATTACCGGGGCCAGCTGGTTTTTATAGAAAAAGGGCAGGCGATTCCACGGGATGAACTCATATTGAGATTAATTCAGATTCAATATGAGAGAAACGACTATGAGTTTATCCGCGGTAAATTAAGAGTAAGAGGGGATATCGTGGAGATTTTTCCTCCCTACCAGGAGAAGGCGCTACGCCTGCAATTTGCCGCAGATAAAATAGAAAAAATATCTGAGATTAACCCTGTTTCAGGCGAAGTCCTTAATACGCTGGATAAAGTGGCGATATACCCAGCTAAACATTTTATTGTTTCTACTGATAAGATTGAAAACGCCCTTAACTCCATTAGCCGGGAATTAGAGGAGCAGCTTAAGTTCTTGCGCAGTAATAATAAACTGCTCCAGGCGCAGCGCCTGGAATCGCGTACAAAATACGACATGGAAATGCTTAGGGAAATGGGGTATTGCCACGGTATTGAGAATTATTCCCGGCATTTATCTGGGGGAGAGCCGGGCTCGCGGCCCTATTGCTTACTCGATTATTTCCCCGACGATTTTTTAACCATAATCGATGAATCACATGTTACCGTCCCGCAGATACGCGGGATGTATGAAGGCGACCGGGCAAGAAAAGAAATTTTAGTGGAGCATGGATTCCGCCTGCCTTCTTGCCTGGACAACCGTCCGTTGAAGTTTGCCGAATTTAATCAGCTAGTAAAACAAATACTTTTTGTCTCCGCTACCCCTAATGAATATGAAATAAAAAGAAGCGCGGGTAAGGTTATCGAGCAGATTATCCGGCCAACTGGGCTGGTGGACCCTGAGATTGTGGTTAGGCCTACGCAGGAGCAAATAGAGGACCTTATCTCAGAAGTAAAAAAACGCGCTAAAAAGAACGAGAGGGTGTTGGTGACTACCCTAACTAAGCGCATGGCCGAAGATCTAACAACCTATTTACAAGAGAAGGGTTTAAAGGTAAAATATCTTCATTCCGAAATAAATACCATTGAGCGTTCCAAAATTTTGCGTGAATTAAGAAAAAAGAGCTTTGATTGTCTGGTAGGTATAAATTTACTAAGAGAAGGCCTGGATTTGCCTGAAGTGTCGTTGGTTGCGATATTGGATGCTGATAAAGAGGGTTTTTTGCGTTCCAGCACATCTTTAATTCAGGTAGCCGGAAGGGCTGCCCGCAATATTAACGGAATGGTGATTATGTATGCCGATAAAATGACCGGCTCTATGAAGCATGCGATCGACGAAAGCAGGCGCAGAAGAAGGCGGCAGCTGGAATTCAACCGCCGCAATAAAGTTATGCCTCACTCCATTGCGAAAGCAATCAAAGAGGGCATTGAAGATTTAGAAGAAGCCGAAGCATTTGTCCAGGATTTAACCGGCCAGGCCCGGGATGTATATGAGTTGAACAAATATATAGCCGAATTGGAGTATGATATGGAGCTGGCTGCGCGTAATCTGCAGTTTGAAAAGGCAGCGGCGATTAGGGATAAGATTAAGGAAATCAGGGAAATAAAAGGAGAATGACAAATACTAAAGCACAAATGACAAAAATCGAATTTTATTATTTGTCATTTGACATTTGAATTTATTTTGTAATTTGAATTTTGCCATTTTTTATTAAACAGATATGTTGTTGGCCATAGACATCGGTAATACTAATATAAATTTTGCTCTTTTTCGCAATAAGAAACTGGCAGAGAGATTTATTTTGAGCACAGAAGATTATAATTTTGGCAGGCTTCGCAGTAGAATAAAAAGCAATACTATAAACGATGTTATTATATGTAGCGTGGTTCCGCAAGTGACCGAAAGGATAAAGAAGGATGTAAGCAGGCTTCTGGGTAAAAAGCCTTATATTATAGGTAAGGATATAAAGGTACCCATAAAAAACCTTTACCGCAAGCCCAGGCAGGTAGGCCAGGACCGCCTGGTAAATGCCTATGCCGGAGTGAGCCTTTACGGTTTTCCTTTAATCGTAATCGATTACGGCACTGCTGTTACTTTTGACGTTATTTCCGGACGCAAAGAATATATAGGCGGGATGATTTTGCCGGGTCTGCAGATATCTTTGGAAACCCTGGTTAAAAAGGCAGCGCTTTTACCCAAAATTAAATTAAAAAAACCCCGTGGGCTTATTGGCAGGGATACTGTAAACAGTATGCTTAGCGGTATAGTTTATGGATTTGCGGCAATGACCGATAATCTGATCGTACGCATAAAAAAGAGGATCGGCAGCAGCGCTCAGGTTGTAGCCACAGGAGGGAACATTGCTTTGATCAAAAAGTATTGCCGGCAGATTCAAAGAATAGATTTTGATTTAACGCTTAAAGGTTTAAATTTGATTTATAGAGAAAGGTTGTATAATAAGTGAGCCCTAAGAAAGGAATAAATGAATAATAAAAAGGTATTGATGATAGATGACGATGAAGGTTTTCTGGAGCTGATGCGGAAAAATTAAGCAACCTGGGGCTTTGAAACTATTTTAGTTACCGACAGCAGAAAAGCCGCAGCTGTTTTTAAGATGACTGATTGCGGCATTGTTATTTTGGATTATTTGATGCCTATGAAGGAGGGAGTCAGCGTGTTAAGAGAAATACGTGAAATTAATCAAAAGGTACCGGTAATTATGTTTACCGGGCATCCCGATACCTCAACCATAGGTGATGAGGGTAAATTAAAAGTCAATGCCTTTGTCCCGAAATCTTGCCAACATACCGATACCATCGCCGCATTAAAGACAGTATTAACTATGCCTGAGAAGATTCTTAAAGAGAACTTCCTCAAAGCCACCATCGAAGATGGGGACGTTTCCCAATGAAATTACTCTTTGATATATAAGCAGTTACAACACAGTCGAAATTAATCTAATAAAAAATAAGTTCCAAAATTTTTTTGATTTCGATGCGATTGTAACATTCAGAAATATAAGCAGTTATAACGGAGGGAAACGTCCCCAAAAAAAATGCTTGACAAAGATTTTTTTTTGTTTTAAAATTAGCACTCTGAGAGAGAGAGTGCTAAACAAAAACAAATTTTCAAAAGGAGGGGGCATATGAATATCCAACCATTAGGAGACCGAGTAGTGATTAAGCCTTTAGAGGCAGAAGCAAAAACAAAAGGAGGCATTGTTCTTCCGGACACAGCCAAGGAAAAACCGCAAGAGGGTAAAGTGGTGGCTGTTGGTAAGGGTAAAGTTACAGACGACGGCAAAGTTCAAGCTCCGGAGGTAAAAGTCGGCGATAAGGTATTATACGGAAAATATTCCGGAAATGAAATCACCACTAAAGACGGTGAAGAATTATTGATCGTACGCGAAGAAGAGATTCTGGCAATAATTAAATAATTTTTGAGAAAAGGAAAGGAGTAGAAGTTATGGCTAAACAATTATTATTTAGAGACGACGGCCGCAGGAAGATTTTAAGCGGAGTAGAGCAGCTCTCCACGGCAGTCAAAGTAACCTTAGGCCCAAAGGGCCGCAACGTAGTACTGGATAAAAAATTCGGTTCACCTACAATTACCAAAGACGGCGTAACTGTAGCTAAGGAGATAGAATTAGAGGATCCTTACGAAAACATGGGCGCACAGATGGTAAAAGAGGTAGCTGAGAAGACTTCTGATGTTGCCGGAGACGGCACCACTACCGCGACTGTCTTAACCGAGGCAATTTACCGCGAAGGCTTAAAGAACGTTACTGCCGGAGCAAACCCGATGTCCTTAAAGCGCGGGATTGAAAAGGCAGTAGAAAAAGTAATTGATGAACTGAAGAAACTCTCTACACCGATAAAGGATAAAAAAGAAGTAGCTCAGGTCGCATCTATTGCCGCCAACTGCGATACAGCTATCGGCGATTTGATTGCCGAGGCTATGGACAAAGTCGGTAAAGACGGAGTAATCACCGTTGAGGAAGCAAAATCCATGGCTACAACCCTGGAAATAGTTGAGGGTATGCAGTTTGACCAGGGTTATCTTTCACCGTATTTTGTCACTGATACCGAAAGAATGGAGGTCATTTTAGAGGAGCCTTATATTCTTATTCATGAAAAGAAAATCTCTTCCTTAAAGGATCTCCTTCCTTTGTTAGAGAAAATCGCCCGCACCGGAAAACCGATTTTAATCATTGCCGAAGAAGTAGAAGGCGAGGCATTAGCAACATTAGTAGTGAATAAAATCCGCGGTACTCTGGTTTGTTGCGCAGTCAAAGCTCCGGGTTATGGCGACAGGCGTAAAGCGATGTTAGAAGATATTTCCGTTCTTACTGCCGGCAAGGCCATAACCGAGGATTTAGGCATCAGATTGGAAAATGTGGATATCGATGATTTAGGCCGGGCCAAAAGAGTAAGGGTGGATAAGGAAAATACTACCATTGTTGAGGGCGCAGGTAAAACCCAGGCCCTTAATGCCCGCATCGCCCAGATCAAAAAACAAATCGAAGAGAGCGACTCTGATTACGATAGAGAAAAATTGCAGGAACGCCTGGCAAAGTTAGCCGGAGGCGTTGCAGTAATTAATGTGGGCGCGGCAACCGAGACAGAAATGAAGGAAAAAAAGGCACGCGTTGAGGACGCATTACATGCCACCCGCGCAGCAGTTGAGGAAGGTATAATTCCCGGAGGCGGAGTAGGCTTGCTTAGGTCAGTTCCGGCGATTGAGAAGCTCAAGCTGGAAGACGATGAAAAGATAGGCGTGGATATTGTTAAGCGCGCCCTGGAAGCACCAATCAGGCAGCTTACGGCAAATGCCGGTTTAGAGGGTTCAGTGATTGTGCAGAGAATAAAGCAGGAAAAAACCAATATCGGTTACGATGTCAACCAAGACGCCTACGTAGATATGATCTCAGCCGGTGTAATCGATCCCACTAAAGTTACGCGTTCTGCTTTACAGAATGCCGCTAGTATCGCCGCTTTGTTGTTAACTACCGAAGCAGTGATAACCGATAAACCGGAGAAAGAAGAAAAGATGCCGGCTATGCCTCCAGGCGGAATGGGCGGAATGGGCGGAATGGGCGGAGGAATGTATTAATAGCTCAAAACGCAAAGAGCAAAACGCAAAACTACAGCTTGAAGACGCAAAAATAAAAGGGCAGAGAGGGGTTAACATTCTCTGCCCTTTTATTTAAAAAAAACATTGACAATCTTGTTAACCTAGTGTAAAATTTTTACATTCTTTTCACAGTTTCCTGCAAAAAACGTGAAAATTTATAACCCTTTGAAAAATAATAAGTTATATCAAGAGAGGACAATATGGCAGAGTGGATAGGTATTAACAAGCGTGCCCGGCGTTGTTACGGCTTTGACGAAGTAGCGCTCGTCCCCGGACGCACTACTATTAATCCCAATGAGGTAGATACTTCTTTTGAGATCGCCGGCAAAAGTTATTCGGTTCCGATTATGGCAGCGGCTATGGACGGGGTCGTGGATGTAGATTTTGCGGTTGAAATGTCCAAGCTGGGCGGAATCGCAGTTTTAAACCTTGACGGAGTGCAAACCCGCTACGAAAATCCGGACGCAGTTTTAAATAAAATAACCAAAGCTACCCCGCAAAAAGCAACCCAATTAATCCAGACGATTTATACCACCCCTATAAAAGAAAAACTTATCGGTAAGAGAGTCGAGGAGATAAAAAGGAAGAAAGGAATCGCCGTAGTCAGCTGCATACCTGCCCATGCCGAAAGATTCAGTAAGATAGCCATAGAAGCCCGGGCAGACATATTCGTCATACAATCCACGGTTACTTCCACAAGACATCTTTCTAAAGAATATAAGACACTGGATTTATATAAATTCTGTAATTCCTGCAAGATCCCGGTGATTATCGGAAATTGCGTTACTTATGAGACTACCTTGGAATTAATGCAGACAAATGTTTCCGGGCTTTTAATCGGTATTGGCCCGGGCACAGCCTGCACAACCCGCGGTGTATTAGGAATAGGGGTGCCTCAGGTAACTGCGACCATCGATGCTGCCGCAGCCAGAGATTTTCATTATAAAAATACCGGAAGGTATGTTCCCATAATTACTGACGGCGGAATGAGTCGCGGCGGAGATATCTGCAAGGCCTTTGCCGCAGGAGCAGATGCGGTAATGATCGGCTCAAGCTTTGCCCGTGCCAAGGAATCTCCCGGAAAAGGTTATCATTGGGGTATGGCTACTTCTAACGTAAACTTGCCCCGGGGCACAAGGATATATGTGGGTATTTCCGGCAGCTTGAAGGAAATACTATTCGGCCCGGCCAAAGTCGACGATGGTTCACAGAATCTGATCGGCGCATTAAAGACTTCAATGGGTTCTTTAGGCGCGGCAAATATTAAAGAAATGAATAATGTAGAAATAATAATTGCGCCCTCGATACAAACTGAAGGAAAGATCTTTCAGGCTGATCAAAAAGTGGGGATGGGTAAATAAATGCAAAAAAAGAAAGCTCTCAAAAAAAGCAAAAATATAAGAAAAGCGAAAAAAAGAGCAGTAAAAAAACCAAAGAAAACAAAGAAAATAAAGGCCGGCAGGAAAAGCAGAAAAGCAAAAAAAACCGCCAGGGCAAAAGCATCCAAATACGCGAAATTATCACCTGAAAAAACGGTTTCCTCCCATCGCCATGCCGCCATACTTATACTTGATTTTGGTTCGCAATATACCCAGCTGATTGCGCGCAGAGTACGTGAAAACAAAGTATTTTCCAGGATAATACCTTATAATACCCCGGCAAAAGAAATAGCCGCTATGTCACCAAAAGGGCTGATTCTTTCCGGAGGCCCTGCCTCGCTGCGGGATAAAAAAGGGCCTTATCCTGATAAGAAGATTTTTAAGCTAGGGTTACCGATCTTGGGTATATGTTATGGTATGCAGATTATTACCGAAATGCTCGGCGGTAAAGTCAAAGAAGCGCACGAAAAGAGGGAGTACGGCAAGCAGGAATTATTTGTTGACGACAACCGCGATTTGTTCGCCAATCTCCCCGGAAACCTGACCTGCTGGGCGAGCCACGGCGACTTTATCAAAAAGAATGCTTCGGGCTTCCGCGTGCTGGCACATACGTTAAATAATGAGGTTGCCGCTATCGCAAACCGCAGGGCAAAAATCTACGCTACCCAGTTTCATCCCGAAGTAACCCATACAGACAAAGGCAACCAGATTATCGGCAATTTTTTATTTAAAATCTGCGGTTGCCTCGGCCGATGGACCATGCCTTCTTTTGTCCGCGACACCCTGGATTATGTAAAAAAGACAGTCGGCAAAGATAAAGTAGTTTTAGGCTTAAGCGGCGGAGTAGATTCTGCGGTGACCGCGCTTTTAATCCACCGGGCTATCGGCAGGAGGCTGCGCTGTATCTTTATCGATAACGGATTATTGCGTAAGGACGAAGCGCAGCAGATTAAAAAAATATTCCGCAATATTTTCCATTTGAATTTAGGATACGTTGATAGCAGTAAGCGGTTCCTTGCCGCTTTAAAAGGGGTGACTGATCCGGAACAAAAAAGAAAGATTATCGGTGAAGAATTTGTCAGGGTATTCGAAGAGCAGGCTCACAAAATAAAGGGAGTGAAATTTTTAGCCCAGGGTACACTCTATCCGGATGTAATCGAAAGCGCCTCTGTTTTGGGAGGACCTGCCAGCCGCATCAAGACACATCATAATGTAGGAGGCTTGCCGGAAAAAATGAAACTGAAGCTGATAGAGCCCCTAAGGGATTTATTTAAAGATGAGGTACGCCATATTGCCGCTGAATTAGGATTCCCGGATACAATAATTCACCGTCAACCGTTTCCCGGCCCGGGATTAGCAGTAAGGATAATCGGAGAAGTTACTTTAGCTAACCTTAATTTGTTAAGAGAGGTTGACCGCAGGGTAGTCGAAGAGCTAAGAAACGCTAATCTTTATGACCAAATCTGGCAGTCGTTTGCAGTACTTCTTCCTATACAAACCGTCGGGGTTAAGGGAGATGCGCGTACATATGAAAATGTAGTAGCTTTACGCTGCGTAAACAGTCTAGACGGAATGACTGCTGACTGGGTAAAACTGCCTTATGATTTACTGGAAAAGATTTCTAACCGCATCATCAACGAGGTTAAAGGAGTAAACCGCGTAGTTTACGATATAAGTTCCAAACCTCCTGCCACGATTGAGTGGGAATAAAAATAACGCAAAACAAAAAGAGCAAAAAGCAAAACATTAAGAAAAAAATTTAAAAACCTTGAGTTTTTAAATTACAGTTTTGCTCTTTGCGCTTTTAAGATTTGAGTTTTTAACGTGCCGCACTCTGAATTCATCCATCTTCATTTACACACCCAATACAGCCTTTTAGACGGAGCCTGCCGTATACCAAAGGTTTTAAACTTAGCGCATCAATACAAAATGGATTCCCTGGCGATTACCGACCATGGAAATATGTTCGGGGCAATCGAATTTTATATCGAGGCGCAGAAAGCGGGGATAAAACCGATTATCGGATGCGAAATTTACGTTGCTCCTAAAAGCCGGCTGGAAAAATCCACGCAGGCAGCCGAAGAAGCGGCATATCACCTCATACTTTTGGCAAAAAACGAGACAGGTTACCAGAATTTAATGAAACTGGTTTCTATCGGCTATCTGGAGGGGTTTTATTACCGGCCGAGAATCGATAAAGAGGTGCTCAGCCGCCACGCAAAAGGCCTTATCGGGCTGACTGCTTGCCTAAAAGGCGAAGTCCCGCAGCTATTGCAGGAGAAACGTTTTAATGACGCGTTAAAGGCAGCTGATGAATATGCGAATATCCTGGGCAAGGATAATTTATATTTAGAATTACAGGAGAACGCCATCCCAGAGCAAAAAATAGTCAATCAGGGCTTGGTTAAGATATCAAAGGAATTAAAACTCCCTTTAATCGCCACCAACGACGTACATTATTTAAATAAAGAAGACGCACCCCACCACGAAGTATTATTGTGCATCCAGACCCAGACTACCCTTAATGACCCCAACCGTATGCGTTTTCAAACCGAAGAGTTTTATTTTAAGTCTCCTGAAGAAATGAAGGATCTTTTTAAAGAGACTCCACAGGCAATCGCTAATACCTTGGAAGTAGCCGGCCGCTGCAACCTGGAGTTGGATTTTAATAAAATCCACCTGCCCAAATACACCCCGCCTGAGGGTAAAAGCAAGGAAAAATATTTAGCCGAGCTATGCCAGGCCGGTTTAAAAGCCAGATATGACCAGGTTACTGAGGAGATCAACCAGAGGTTAGAGCAGGAAATCAGGATTATCAAAGACCGCGGCTTTATCAGTTATTTTTTGATTGTCTGGGATTTTATCCATTTTGCCAAGAGTAACCGCATTCCCGTGGGCCCGGGCAGGGGCTCGGCAGCCGGAAGCCTGGTAAGTTATTTATTAGGCATAACTGATATTGACCCGCTAAGATACGGCTTGCTTTTTGAGCGCTTCCTTAACCCGGAGAGGCTGGGATTGCCTGATATAGACATTGATTTCTGCTACGAAAGAAGGCAGGAGGTTATTGATTATGTTACCAAAAAATACGGCCAGGAAAATGTCGCCCAGATTATCACTTTCGGGACAATGCAGGCGCGCGCAGCAGTCAGGGATGTGGGCAGGGTAATCGGCATGGCTTATGCTGACGTGGATAAAATTGCTAAAATGATTCCTCCTGACCCGGGAATTAATTTAAAAGACGCATTAGAAAGCGAAAAAGAATTAAAGAGTCTTTACGAAAACGACCCCGAGGTAAACCGCTTGATAAAATCCGCGCTGGTGCTGGAAGGCCTTAACCGCCACGCTTCTATACACGCCGCAGGGGTGGTCATTGCAGATAAACCTTTAGATAATTATATGCCTTTATTTAAAACCCAGGATGACCAGATTACCACTGGTTACAGCATGGGGGTTTTGGAAAAAATCGGGCTGTTAAAAGTTGACTTTTTGGGCCTGAGGACTTTGACTGTGATTGATGAGACAATAAAGCTGATAAAGAAAAAAAAGGGCGTTGATATCGATATTGAAAATATAGCGCTTGATGACCCCAATACTTATAAGCTTCTTACTTCAGGCCGCACCATGGGTGTTTTTCAGGTTGAAAGTTCCGGAATGCGCGACTTACTTAAAAAATTACAGCCCGAGCGCCTGGAGGATTTAATCGCGCTTTTAGCTTTGCATCGTCCCGGGCCGATCAGTTCGGGCATGGTTGATGATTTTATCCAGCGCCGGCATAACCGCATTCCCATAAAATACCATCATAAAAAATTAGAGCCGATCCTCAAAGAGACTTACGGTATTATGGTTTATCAGGAGCAGATTATGCAGAGCGCTTCGCAACTGGCGGGTTTCAGCCTTGCCCAGGCAGACCGCCTGCGCCGGGCAATGAGTAAAAAAATTCCCGAAGTCATGGAGGAGCAGAGAAAGGGCTTTGTATTAGGCTGTATTAGAAACCAGATCAGCGAATCCGTAGCCAACAGGATATTTGATTTAATCGAATATTTTGCGGGTTACGGCTTCAATAAGTGTGTTGTTGGCTCTACTGAGATTATAAATGCCGATAACGGAAAGATTGTTAAGGTGGAGGAGTTATACAATAATAAAGATATAGTGAAGTTTACCGTAGGTTGCAATGAGAATCTTAAAATTGTCAAATCCAGGATAAAAGGTATTTTTTATAACGGGATTAAGCCGGTTTATGAGCTTAAGACTTATCTTGGCAGGCAGATTATTGCCACGGCAAACCACCCTGTTTTTACGCTTGAGGGTTGGAAGAACTTGGGAGAATTACAAATTGGCGATAGGATAGCTTTATGCAGGTTTACGCCTTATAACAGCATTCCCTCTTTGGAGCCTTATCAGATAATTGCTTTGGCGGCTATAATTTCTGAAGGCAATACCTGTCATCCTAGTGGTATTTATTATTATAATAATGACATGCTGCTAGTAAATGATTTTATACAGAGCGCAGAGAAGTTTAACAATACTATTACTTCCGTATCACGAAGAAGGCAGATATTTGAGGTATATGCCGGCGCAGGAGAAGATACCAGATTTTCAAAAGGAACAGCTGCCTGGAATAAGGGTTATTCGAAAGAAAATTATGCTACCGCCGTAAAATTAATCGCTAACAAAAAATGCGGGCTTAGATTATGGATAGAGCAGCTGGGGTTAGCTTATAAAAAAGCAACGGAAAAATTTATTCCTGATGAAGTCTTTTCCCTGGACAGAGAAAAGCTCGCCTTGTTTGTGGGCCGGTTATGGTCAGGAGACGGGTTTATCTTCCCCGAACTTAATTCCATACCTTTTTATGCTACTTCCTCCATTAGGCTATGCCGGCAGTTACAGGATATTTTAACAAGATTCAGGATAATCACCCGTATAGTAAAAAAGAGTTTTAATTATGAATATAAAAATATTAAAGAAAAAACCTGCTACGTTCTTTATCTATTCGGAAATGAAAGTATAGCCATGTTTAGTGAGTTTATCTGTCCTTTTATAATCGGCAGAGATGAACAGATAGAAAGATTGCGAAATCATTATAATTCAGTACCTTGTAATTTGGAATCCAAGGATATTATCCCCGCTTCAATTAAAAATATTGTCAGAGAAGAAAAATTAAAGTCTGGCTTGACCTGGCAGCAATTAGAGGAGAAGTCAGGAATCTCTATGAAGGAATTCTACGGAGGAATCAGCTGCCGTAAAAAAGGTTTCAGGAAGCAGACGATATTACGTTTAGCTGAGTTTTTAGAGTCAGAAAGGTTATTAAAGCTGGCTAATTCAGATTTTGTCTGGGATAGGGTTGTAAGCATTGAATATGCGGGTAGAGAGCGCACTTACGATTTGGAGATTGAGGGAATTCATAATTTTTGCGCTAACGGTATTATTGTGCACAATTCTCATTCGGCTGCCTATGCTTTAATTTCTTTTCGCACCGCATTTTTAAAAGCCAATTTTCCGGTTGAATTCATGACGGCATTACTTACTTCCGAACGCGATAATACCGATAAAATTGTGGAGTATGTAAATGAGGCAAATCAGATGGGGATTGCGGTTTTACCTCCGGATATCAATGAAAGCGACGCCCTGTTTAAGGCGGTGGATGAGAAGACTATCCGTTTTGGTTTACTGGCAGTAAAAAATGTCGGCCTGGGGGCGATTGATTCAGTAATACAGGCGCGCCTTGAATCTGGGCCCTTTAAATCCCTGGAAGACCTCTGCCAGCGTGTTGATTCGCGCCTGGTTAACCGTAAAGTGTTAGAGAGCCTGATAAAATGCGGCGCTTTAGATATGTTCAATATGCCCAGGGCGCAGATGGTTGCCAACCTGCAGAGTTTTATGGATAAGGCTTCTAAAATGCAGAAAGAAAAAGTGCGCGGCCAGCTTTCATTTTTTGACCCAGAACTTAGCAAAGGCGCTTTTCGCTCATCCGCAAATAGTATGACAGTAGTAAAGGAATGGCCGGAGCCGCAATTGTTAGCTTTTGAAAAAGATATGCTCGGTTTTTATGTCAGCGGCCACCCGCTGGCGCGTTACGCAGACCAGTTAAGACGTTTTAGCTCTTTTTCCAGCTCAAACCTCGGCCAGTTTCAGGACGGCATGGAGATAAAGCTGGTAGGCTTGATTGCCAAGATTAAACAGACTCAAACTCGCGCTAAACAGGAGAAGATGGCTATTTTAAAACTCGAAGATTTGGAAGGGGTTGTGGAAGTTTTGGTTTTTCCCGCTACATATAACAAAGTCTGGCGTTATTTGCAGCCTAATACCGTGGTTTTAGTCAAGGGCAGGCTTAATTTAAGAGAAGAGAACCCGAAGATTATCGCCAATGACTTATTTCCTTTAGAAGAAGCCTACAAATTAATCAATAATATGACCATTAACCTTACCGGAATCGAGGAGAGCCTTTTTGAGAGTTTGAAGGAGCTGCTTCTTTCATCTCCGGGCAAAGTGCCTATATACCTGCATTTGAATACTCCCACAAAATCCCGAGTGCAGGTAGTGGTGGGGGACGGCCTGTATGTTTCGCCTACCGAAAAATTAATCCAGGATATAGAATCATTAGTGGGCAAGGATAAAGTGCTACTGGCGGTGTAGTAGAGAAAATAACTTTTTTTTGTTGACCCCGCAGCAATTTTGTGGTATATTTTTATTTCAGTGCAGATAGGGCTCTGTAACCATTTGTTAGTGTTATAGTTAAGTAAAAAATCCAACATTTCGCGAATAAAAGCCTTTGATTTTTAAGGAGGTGAAACAATGACAAAAAAAGACATCATCTTAAAAGTAGCCGACGAAACTAATCTAAAGCAGATAGATGTCAAGAAAGTAGTGCAAAAAACTTTTGATTGCATTATCGATGCTTTGATCAGAGGGGAAAAGATAGAATTACGCAACTTTGGCGTTTTTAAATTAAAACAGCGCAAGAGCCGCATAGGCAGAAATCCTCGTACCGGCCAGGTAGTTCCTGTTCCACCCCGTAAAGTCGTAGTTTTCAAATCCGGCTTGGAAATAAAAAAGAAAGTAAAATAATAACGCAACTTATGTGTTTAATATAGGTTGCATGCCTGAATTACCCGCCATTTATAACAGGATAAAAGAATCAAAAAGCAAAATATTCATATTTTTTGATATGTTTATTTTTTCAGGCTTATAACTTTCATAGATACTTATGTTTAAAAGAATTATCGGCACCAAAGATATACTTCCTGAGGAAGTCTCTTCATGGCAGGAAATTGAAGAGGCCAGCCGCAGGGTCTTCAGCCTTTATAATTATAAAGAAATCCGTCCCCCTTTAATGGAAGAAGCGGGATTATTCAACCGTTCGCTGGGTGAGACTGCGGAGGTCGTGCAAAAGCAGATGTTTCTGGTGAACTCTGCTCCTATAAGCAATGGTAAGCAGGAGAAAACTAAGCAATTTTATTGCCTCAGGCCCGAGGCGACCGCCTCTATTGTCCGCGCTTATTTAGAGAATCACCTGGATAAAACCTTCGGCTTTACCAAATTATATTATATCGGGCCGATGTTCC
Source organism: Candidatus Omnitrophota bacterium (assembly GCA_003644385.1). Taxonomy (GTDB): domain Bacteria; phylum Omnitrophota; class Gorgyraeia; order Gygaellales; family Profunditerraquicolaceae; genus B70-G16. The sequence continues at coordinate 5,092 of QNCD01000006.1, read as the reverse complement.
GCCTTGAGCGGCCGCAAAAAGGAAGGCTGCGCGAGTTTCATCATATCGGATGCGAAGCTATCGGGTCGTTGGATGCTGCGCTTGATATCGAAGTAATTTCTTTGGCGGATAATCTGCTTAAAGAATATAACATTAAGGATTATAAAATTCAGATTAACAGCTTAGGCTGTCAAAAAGATAGAAAGAATTTAACCGCAATACTGGGAAAAAGCTTAATGCAAAAAAAAGAGCAGCTTTGCGTTGATTGCCAACAACGCCTGGGGCGCAATATCCTGCGTGTTTTAGATTGTAAAAATGAATCCTGCCGGGAAATTCTAATTAAACTGGAATTATCGGATGATTACTTATGCCCGGATTGCAAAATGCATTTTAAACAGGTAAAAGAGGGCCTGGAGAATCTAAAGATAGGTTATAATGTTAATCCTTACTTGGTGCGCGGATTAGATTATTATACCCGCACTGTCTTTGAAATAACCCACAACGAATTAGGTTCCCAGGATGCCTTAGGCGCAGGTGGCAGGTATGATAATTTAGTGGCTGAATTAGGCGGGCAAAGTACTGGCGCAATCGGGTTTGCTTTTGGGGTGGAAAGGCTACTTTTGGTCACAAGGTCACAAGGTCACAAGGTCACAAGTAAAAACTTAGTCTACTTGATTACTTTAGGTAAAGAGGCAAGGCAGCAAGGATTAAAATTGTTAGCTCAAATGCGTCAAAAGGGAATCTCTGCTGATACCGATTATGAAGAGAAGTCTTTGAAAGGGGCAATGCGCCGGGCAAATGATTTAGCTGCCAGCCAGGTAATTATAATCGGGGAAGATGAAATTAAAAAAGGCGTGGTATTATTAAAAGATATGGCAACGGGTGAACAGTCAGAAATTACCCGGGACCAGGTCTTGCGGCAGTTGAGTGGACGTACATAAAATGTTAAGGACACATACCTGTGGTGAATTAAACAAAAATGATCTGGGAAAAGAGGTCACCCTATGCGGCTGGGTGGCAGCCCGCCGCGACCACGGGAAATTGATATTTATCGATATCCGCGACCGCGCAGGGCTTACTCAGGTAGTCTTTATTCCCAAAGAATCTGCTGATGCCTATGATAAGGCCCAGGAATTAAGAAGCGAATTTGTAGTTAAGCTTAGCGGTACGGTAAATATGCGGCCAAAAGGGACGATTAACCCGAAGTTGGCTACCGGTGAGATAGAGGTGGCTTGCAAAGAGTTGGAGATTCTAAATTCCAGCCTCACCCCGCCCTTTGAAATCGAGGATAACCTGGAATCCAACGAAGACACCCGGCTTAAATACCGTTATCTGGATTTAAGAAGGAAGCGCGTGTTTAATAATTTTATGTTAAGGCATAAGGTTTATAAGGTCTTGCGTTCATTTTTGGATCAGGAAAAGTTCTTTGAATGCGAAACCCCAATTCTTACTAAATCCACACCGGAGGGGGCGCGCGATTATTTAGTGCCTTGCCGTTTCGGTGAAGGAAAGTTTTATGCGCTTCCGCAATCCCCGCAGTTATTTAAGCAGATTTTAATGGTTGCCGGAATTGAGAGGTATTATCAGATTGCAAAATGTTTTCGCGATGAAGACCTGCGCGCTGACCGCCAGCCGGAATTTACCCAGCTGGACATAGAAATGTCTTTTATTGACGAGGAGGACGTCTTTAGCCTTTGCGAGCGGATGATGCAGAAGATGTTCAAGGAGATAAAAGGCATAGAGGTCAAAATCCCTTTTCCCAGGATCAGTTATGAGGAGGCACAGAAAAAATACTCCTCTGACAAGCCGGATTTAAGAAAAGAACTGGGCGTTGATTTTGCCTTTGCCTGGATTGTTGATTTTCCGCTTTTTAAATATAACCAGGAGGAGAATCGCTGGGAGAGTGAGCATCATCCTTTTACTGCTCCGGGTAAAGAAAGCCCGCAAGATTTAGAAAAAAACCTTGCTCAAATTAAAGCCCGTTCTTACGACCTTGTTTTAAACGGGATGGAGATAGGTTCAGGTTCGATAAGGATTCACGACCAGAAATTACAGGGAAAGATTTTTAAGATTATCGGTATTAGCCAGGAAGAAGCACATAAGCGTTTTGGTTTTCTTCTGGAGGCTTTTCAGTACGGAGCTCCTCCGCACGGAGGTATTGCTTTCGGGCTGGACAGGCTTTTGGCCATATTGGCCAATGAATCCAGTATTAGGGAGGTAATTACTTTTCCTAAAACCAGTGCAGGAATCTGTCCTTTAACCGGCGCACCCTCGGATGTCGGCGAGCGCCAATTAAAGGAATTAAATTTAGAAGTAAATAAGAGAAGGGTTTAATATTTAAACTAAATTCAAGGCCCGGCCTTGGCAAATCTTAATAGCTGTCAAGAGGCTTGAGTCTTGGGAAAGAAAAAAAGGGGGGGGGTATGAGTAAAAGGAAGTTGGTTTCGTTATTGGTGTTGGCAGTATTTGTATTATCAGGCTGCGTGGTGAGGTCATATAAGATTACAAAAGAACGCACAGACCAGGATTTAAGTTCAGGCAACCGCGGTTATCTTATGGGAACACCGCCGCCGGCGCCAAAGCGGGAAGTTAAGCCGCGCACAAGCAGGGTCTTTGAAATAGAATTGCACCCGCTTTTTAAAACCGAAGAGATGCCCGTTGAAGAAGAAGTAGCTCCGCAGGCGGCAATGGTTGAAGAAAGCGTAGTGGAAGATACTTGGCAGGAAGAAGGTTATGTGGTTGATAGTGCTGTTGAAGAAGTTGTAGAGCCGCAGGGAGCAATAGAGAAGTATACCGTTGAAAAAGGGGATACCCTGCAGAAGATTTCCCAGAAATTTTACGGCACTACCCGTAAATGGCAGATGCTTTTTGAGGTAAACAAAGATAAGCTAAAAGCTCCTGATAAGATTTATCCCGGACAGGTGATAGACATTCCGGTTGAATCTGCGATAAAAGCAAAGGTAAAGTAGCCAAGTTTCTTCTATCCGTTAAGCGAGCGTGGAAAAAAAGATTAAAATCCAAAGTCAGCGGGAGTTGCAGATACTTTTAGGCCCGCATGACGAAAACATCCGGCAGATAGAGAAAGACCTTAAAGTCAAAACTGTTTTAAGAGGGGAATTCCTTAAGGTCAGCGGAACGGCAGCGAATATTAATAAGGCTGTTTCTCTTATCGAGCGTATTTTAAACGCAATACGTTCCGGAGAAGGTGATTTAGACCGGCAGGGCTTACGTTATTTGATAAATGATTCCAGTAAATCAAAATCTTTAAGCAGAGCTCCGGGCCTGGCCGCTTCCGTGATTACGCGCTCTGCCAAAGGTAAACATATCGGCCCGCGCACCGAAGGTCAGCGTAACTACGTAGTTGCAATTAAGAAGCATGACATTGTTTTTGGTATCGGGCCTGCAGGCACAGGCAAGACTTACCTGGCAATGGCCTGTGCCGTAGAAGCATTAAAAAAACAGGAAGCAAGAAGAATAATCTTAACCCGGCCGGCAATTGAGGCAGGGGAGTCTTTAGGATATCTGCCGGGAGATATGTATGAGAAAATTTCTCCCTACCTCAGGCCGCTTTATGATGCCCTGTATGATATGATGGAGGCAGAGGCTATTGAAAGATACCTTGAGACCGGTATCATCGAAGTGGCACCCTTGGCTTATATGCGCGGAAGGACTCTAAATGATGCTTTTATAATTCTGGACGAAGCCCAGAATTGTTCGCCTGAGCAGATGAAGATGTTTCTCACACGCCTGGGTTTTGATTCCAAGGCGGTAATTACCGGGGATATCACTCAAAGCGACCTTCCTGACGGAAAGCCTACTGGTTTGCTCCAGGCCAGGGATATACTCAAGGAAATCGATGGAATAGTATTTAATTATTTTACCGGGGCCGATGTGGTTAGGCATGCCCTGGTGCAAAGGATAATCGAGGCATATGATAAAGCAGCCCCTAAAAAATAAAATAACGTTCAAAAAAAACGAGTTAGTTACTCTTCTTGTGGTAGCGCTTATTTTTCTGGAGAGTTTTATTTTAGAGATTAATTTTATCTTGCCCTTATTTTTACTCGGCGTTTATTTTTATCTGAGGAATACAAAATTAAAATATAACCTGCTATATATCAGCTGCCTTTTTGTATTATTATTTGTCTTCAGTTATTTTGTAATCAGAAACGGCATCCCTTTTTACTATATTCCTTTTGCGGCATTCCCGATGCTATGCACGATTTTGTTTGCTAGCCTTGAGCTTTCATTATTGCTGACGCTGGTGGCGGCATTCAGCATTTCTTTTTTATCCAACAATAATTATTTAGGGTTGTTGTTTTTTACCAGCGGTGTAATGTCGTTAGTGTTAGTGCGCAACGCCCGCACACGTAGTGTTATAATCCGCACTGGCTTTATTATTGGCGCAATTCAGGCCTTGGCTTTGTTCTTTATCAATAATTTCAAAATTAACTTCACCGATACTTATTCCATGTTTGCGCTTAACGGCCTGGTTTCTAGTATAATTGTAATCGGTTTTCTGCCTATATTCGAATATATATTTAATACTATTACCAATATCAGCCTTCTGGAGCTGGCGGATTTCAACCACCCGCTTTTGCAAAGGATGGTTTTAGAGGCGCCGGGCACGTATCATCACAGTTTAGTGGTGGGTAATCTTTCGGAAGCTGCCTGTCAGGCGGTGGGGGCGAATGCTCTGCTTGCGCGTATCGGCGCTTATTACCACGATATAGGCAAGCTGCAGAAGCCGGAGTATTTCAGCGAAAATATAAATTCGAAATTCGGGAAGCACGATAATTTAACTCCTACTATGAGCAGGCTGGTAATTATGAATCATGTAAATGAAGGGGTTGAATTAGCCAGGAAACACAATTTGAACTCCAAGCTGATAGATTTTATCAAGCAGCATCACGGGACCAGCCTGGTTTATTATTTTTACCGGCGCGCCCTGGAGAGTTTGGAGGAAGACAACGAAGTTTTAGAAGAGGGTTTCCGTTATCCCGGGCCGAAACCCAACTCCAAGGAAGTGGCAATAGTGCTGCTTGCTGATTCTGTGGAAGCAGCCAGCCGCGCGCTAAAGGACCCGGCTCCGATAAATATCCGCAATGTGGTGCAT
>QNCD01000005.1 GCA_003644385.1 Candidatus Omnitrophota bacterium | reverse complement strand
TATGCGGACGGCTAATGGTTATTGATTAAGCACAACAACCATTAGGGTATGCCATTTTTATTGAAAGAACTTTATTGTCAAAGAACTTTAAAGATAAAAGCGTGCAATTTATTTTATACTATGTATTAGCTGCAATTTGTGGCTGCATCCACCTGTAAAATCCGGCTTTACTTATTGCCAGAGCGTTTTTTTAAAAAAAAGTCCAAAGTTTTAATAAAAGCGTCTTTTTTCTCTTGATCTACATCTATAAAAAGAATGCCGATGGCGTATTTTGGAATCTTGGGGTCTTCTTCTATGCAACGCTTTACCTCTGCCACAAATTTCGCCGGTTCTGCGATAAGCGGAAAACGGATCTCTACATCCAGTTTCTCGCCGATTTTGTAATGGCAAGCGCTGTAAAAAAAACATCCCGTCTCGCTGATATTCTGAATAGTCGATACGCCCTGATTGTGGACGGTCGGGTTCTCCTGCGGCTGATAGCGGATCATAAAATGCCGCTCTATCCTGGGTTTCTTCCTTAGATTCTGCGGATCTTTATCTGCCATAGCTAAGCTCTCTTATATTTTAAACAATTTTATCACAGACCCAAAACTATGCAATATTTCTTTTAGCCCTTTGACAAAAAATCCCCTGCCTACTCTTCCTTTTCAAGCACAACAGCTACATTTGTCTGCTCTAATGACCTGCACCCCGGGAAAAATAATCCTATTAAAGGAACTACGAGAAAATAGCCAAATGTGACGTCGAGAATACCGGTAAGACTGAAATCCGTTCCGATATTCCTGCTCACAGGAATAAATCCTTCCTTCTTCACTAAAATTGATACGTCATTATTACGCTTGACTCTCGTTTGCACATTACCTTTACCCATATATTCACCATTAATATAGATTTTTGCATCTGTCTCTGAAGCAGTAACGCTGAATCTCTGCTTAGGGGGTATAACCATTGAACAGCCTAACTGGAGTGTAACGATTGACATAACAAGCAGAATTAAGACGAGTTTTTTAGCTATTTCCATTACTACCTCCTTAACTTCAAAATAAATTGCTTCCTAACCTTTTTATTTTTAAACCTTTGCAAACCCTAGAAACGTCCCCTATCTCCTATCTTTTTACCACCTGAAACCAGAGCCGGCAAGAATTGTTTTTTCGCTTCCGGATTTAAGCAAGCGTAAGAATACCTGGCCTTCTTTATTGAAAATGTCCCGCGAAAGCTCTAAGCTTGACCCTACTCCCTGATTTAAGTTATTCTTTAACTTAAATACCACCGTATCCCGCTTAGTAAGCCTGGCATCTGCGCCAAAAACTATCTGCTGAATCTTTCTCCTGGCCTCTTCAATCTCAAAAATCAAACCTACAGATTTCTTAATCTTCCATTTACCAAAGAAAGTAATGCTGCGTTTAACGAGCAAAGCTCTACGCGATAACCCCACCCCCACCTCGTATTTAATATATTTATCCCTGAATATTCCTAAGCCAGTTTTAAAATCAAAGACTGAGCCACTTGCTTTATCGATAACATAAGATAAGCGGTATTTATCCCAAATATCCCAGTGCCCTTTAAAAGCCAGGGTATGAGTCTTCTTAACTTTACGCAGAAGGTCTTTTTTCTTATACCTATATATAATCTGATAATTCTTACCGATCTGCCATATCCCGTCAAAATTCAGGGTATCATATTCATCTTTTCCCTTATTGACTCTAAAGTTCAACCTGTTATGCTTATCTGCCTTCCATACGCCGCTAAGTTCTAAGGCGTATATTGATGTAGACCTGTCTCTTTTCCTGGTCCTGAGCGCAAAGAGCAAAGAATTCTTGCGCACATCAACTATCTGGCCCTGCAGCCTCAGCTGATCCCCGAAAGTCTGCCTCTTCCACTTATCAAGAGTAAGGCATAAGTCATGGTTCTTGTTCAGTGACCATTTGCCTTTTAATTTAACCTGATGCGGCGCCTTTGCACCCGCAGGCACCGCAGATTTGACATGGTAGGATAAACTATTCTTCTTACCAACCTTAAACCTGCCGTCTAAAACCTTTCTTAGGCCCCGCAATCCCGCACTTTTTTCTACCAACCTGTTATGCGGATCTATCTCATACCTGACTTTATGCATAGCATTTTATATCTTCCCCAAAACCATTCCCATTACTTACGTCCGACAAAAAAACCTATAATAAATCCTGCAAGCATCAGTAACGGAAATAGAATAATCCGCGACATGCTTATTTCCCAGAATAATAACTTTAAAGAAGCTACTTGTATATTCTGTAGTAAAATAATAAAAAATAAAGCTCCCAGGACAATTGCCACAATCACTTTTGGCTTCATTCTACACCTCCATCTATACGAGCCTTTTTCTTAGCTAATTATACCACTTTCGTTTCAAAATGCTAAATAAAAGGCCCCCAACGAGTATTTATTCGCTGAGAGCCAAAGTCCAAATTCAAATCCTTTGCAACTTATTTATTTCCAAACCCTCCCAACCCCTAGAAACGTCCCTATCTTCTAACGCATTTGGGGCACTTGGCTAGGCTCTTACTTTCATCCACCCACTTCTTCTACCTGATTCCAATAAACCGTCTCCCCGCACACCTGGCAGACTTCGCTATTCAACAACTCATCCCCACCATCCATCATAAAATCCCAAAAATCCGGCTCATCCATATAATATTAAAAAAGGCAACACCCTATCTTTTAAAGAATTGCCTTTGAGATCTTGTTAATTCAACTTCACCAGCCACCTTATTACAGTAGAAATTATTTTGTGGGTTCAGGTAAGCCTAAGAAATTTAATGGTAATTCGTGAAAGAAATAATAACAACCGACCGACTCAACATATTTTAAAACATCTCTGTATACATCCTTTTTAAACCAATCACTTAAAACATAGACATATTTAACCGATATTCCTAACGGAGAAAGTAATTTATTATACTGCTTATTTTTAAAATCACAGGTTTGTAACTTTTCGTCTACAGATCCAGCTATCTCTTGAAACTTAATTTCAATAATATAAAGTGTTTTTCCAGCTAAAATTAAGATTGCTTCATCGGGTAATAATTTTTTAGAAATTATTACAGAATAATCAATTTTATTTGGCTCGAGTAAATTTTTGTATAACTTATTCTTTCCATAGAATTCAGCGACTTTTTGGCCTTTGAAATAAACAGTTTCGTCTTTAACATTATAGCCCGGAAGGGAATTTAAAAGATTCTTCATAGCTACTCTAGATTCAAACTTTAATCCAGAGAAAGCTGTTTTAGATCCACCCTTACCGCCCCTAATCATTTTTCCTTCTCCTTGAAAGCATCTTTTAATCTCTTGATAGAAACATCAAGATATGATTGTTCCAATTCTATACCTATATATTGCCTACCTTCTTTAAATGCGGCAATACCAGTTGTCCCGCTGCCACTAAAAGGATCTAATACTATATCCCCAGGTCTTGTAGAGGCTAAAACAATCCTATCTAACAATTCTATTGGTTTTTGGGTAGGATGTTTGCCATATATTTTCTCTGCGGGACCAGGAGCTTTTATTGACCAAAGACTAAGCATTTGTTTATTATTATTCATTTTCTTCATCAAGGAATAGTTAAAATGATGCCTACTTGCTTTATTTTTTGCAGCCCAAATAATGGTTTCGGTTGAATGTGTAAAATAACGGCAACTTAAATTCGGCGGGGGATTAACTTTAAACCAAGCAATATCGTTTAATATCTTATAACCTAATGACTGCATCGCAGAGCCAACAGTATAAATTATATGTGCTGTGCCGGATACCCAAATTGTGCCATTTGGCGTTAAAACTCTTTGACATTCTCTTAACCATCTTTGAGTAAAAATAAAATTTTCTTCAATACCTTTAGAAACATCCCATTTACCTTTATTTACCGAAACCATTCGACCAGCATGGCAAGTTATTCCGCCGTTAGATAAAAAATATGGCGGATCAGCAAATATCATATCAATTGAATTCTCTGGTATAGTAGGAAGGATATCGAAACAGTTTCCCTTGAATAGAACTATACCATGCTTCTTTTCTTCCAAACTAGACTTATGAGAAACGCCTTTAGTTAGGTAAAATACGTCTCTTCTATAGGATGATCTTACTTGTGTAACACTAGGCATGATAACAATAGGTTGGTTATTAGCTATTTCATCTAAATTCATTTTACCACCTCCTTAGCTATACGTCAACTTTCTCTTTCTACTATAATAGACGTAAAAGGTGCAAAATCTAACAGGTTTTTTTCAATAAAAAAGCCCCCAACGAGTATTTATTCGCTGAGGGGCAAAGTCCAAATTCAAATCCTTTGCAACTTATTTATTTCCAAACCCTTCCAACCCCTAGAAACGTCCCCTATCTTCCGCTACTTCTCAAATAAAAAGGGCTGAACGGTTAAATCCAGCCCTATATAGAACAGAATAATTAAATTAATTAAGGCTTACTAAATGCTTTCTCATGTGCTGAGGAACTTGATCCAATGTCACAATTTTCAATGTTCGCTCAGTTTGATTTGAAGCTCCTTGCTGAGCTTCAGGGGTAAGTTCACCCCAAACATTGGTTTTTAGTTTCCACATCTTTCCTGTTATAGGATCAACGATCAACATGCCAATCAAGCCACCAAAAAGAATATTACCAAAATACCAACCACTCAGAGTTGCTTTTACTTGAATATGCTGGTCCATATAACCCTCTTTAGACAAAGTAATATTGTAAGTCTTTGCATGAAAGTAAGCTTCTCCGGCAGCTAATGCAACGGTAGCTGGAGTTATTCCTGTATACACTTTCATGCCACTCTCATCTTTAATTGATACTGTTGCTCCTTCTGGAGTACTATTAATTGTTAAGGGAAACATATCCTTCCCAACAATACTTGCACATCCAGTCAGGATGAACGCGCATAGCAACAAAACTGCAATTACTCCTTTTCCTTTCATACACCCCCCTTTGTATTAATAGTTCTAAAAATAAAGGCAACTCTCTGTTTCTTAGAGAATCGCCTTATAAATTTCACCTATCCCATAACCATTATAACACGCCTTTGTATTGAATGTTAATAAAGCAAGTGTGTAACAATTTTACAGCATTTGGCAGTTTAAATCAAGCGATTTCTCTGGAGATTAGCGGGTGACTTGGCTGTGGTTGAGCGGGGCCTGTGGAAGCCCTGAGCGGGCAAGGTTCGCCAGCTATAAAATGTCAGTGAGAGCGAAGGGCTGGAACGGAGTGCAGTTGCGGCACGCTGGGCCGCAACAAACGTCCCCGCGAAAGCACAGCCAAGGCAGGACCCGCTAAGCTAATGCTTCGTTAGGGACAGTCCCCTTCGGATTCAGTCTATAGCCAAGACGGGGGCAGTCCCTACAGCTTTGCGGAGGGGCAAATTTGGTTGTAGGCGCAAAACTGACAGGCCATATAGGCAGGCGTAGCTTGGAATTTCTGCTGGCGGATTCCGGCAGCAACTTCTTTAACTTTCTCTTTAATCTTCTCCAAATCTTTCTCCTGAATCTCAGCACTACCAATAATCCCTGACTCAAGGAAGTATAACTGGACCCGGTTTGGCAACTCCCCAAAAATCTTCTGATACGCCAGGGCATAGAGCGAAAGCTGCAGGCTCTCTTTAGTGCGCTTATCCGCATCTTTTTGGGTCTTGATTTCAGAGGTTTTAAAGTCCATAATCACCGCACCCTCTTTATCCTCATCCACCCGATCAAACCTGCCTCTTACTTTATTCTCATCAAGCATAAAGGAGAAATCTTTCTCAATGAATTTAGGCTTGGAATCGCGCCGCTCTTCTGCTTTAAAGAAACGCACCAACGCCTCACTTCCAATGCGCGAACGCTCCTCTTGATGCTTTTCATCAAGGAAACCTTGCGGATCAAAACTCTTGCGGAAGATCTCGATTAAGTCTCCCTGCTGGATTTTTTTGCCGGCTAACTTATATTGGAAGTATTTAGTCACTGCATCATGCATTGCCCTGCCGTAGATTACGGTGTGGTGTTCTAAGATTGGCACGCGCAGGATATGCACGTATTTGTATTTTAAAGGGCAGGTTGAATAGTCATCAATCTGATAGTAACTTAAAGACAAGAGTTTATCTTTGGGGATTGCTTTGCGTTTGGTTTTGGGAGATTCTTTTGGCGCGGCAAAACGCTGGATTGCCTCAAGAGCGCTTGCCTTCTTCTTTTCTTTTTCTTTTGCCTCTAACCCCAATGCCTCAATCACAAACTGGCTTACCCGACGCAGGCGCTTTCCTCCGTAATCATCTGCGCTGGTTAAGTATAATTCCTCTTTTGCCCGGGTCATTCCCACATAAAAGAGCCGGCGCTCTTCCTGAAGGTGGAAATCTCCGCTGGGAAGAATCTCTTTTATCAAGGCATCCGGAAGTTCAATGGGTTGCCTGCGGTGCGGCCAGGGAAAACGGCCGTTCACTAAGCTCACTAAAAAGACCACTCTAAATTCCAGGCCCTTTGCCTTATGAATGGTCAGCACGTTTACTGCATCGGTATCTAAGTCTGCCTCTACTGTTGAGGGGTCATCACCGGCTTCGATTAATAAATTAAGGTAATTAACAAAGAAGATCACCTTATCCTCTTTTGCCACCAGTTCAAAATCGCGCACCATATTAAAGAACTTGGCCAGGTTCTGGATCCTGGTTTCGTTTTCTAGAGATTGAGTTTTGGTAAGTTTCTTTAAATAGCCGCTGTCATTTAAGAAGCTGTACAAAAGCCGGCCAGTGGTCTCTTGGCGGCTCATTTTCAGGTATTTCTCGATATCGGATAAGATCTCTTTGATTTTTTTGCGCGATTTTTCACTCACCCCCTCTAACTCCGGGGTTGTCTCTAAGTTTTGTAAGACTTGATAAAGCGGCCGGTTCCTGCGTTTGGCATAGTGATTGCACAGACTCAGATCAGCCAGGTTTAATTTATAAATCTCAGAGCTTACCAGGTAATACAGGCTGATTGAGTCTGAAGGATTGGCAGTGACGCGCAGGAAATTAATGCAGATACGCACTTCTTCGCGCGCGTAAAGCCCCTGATTGCCGCTAAACTGCCAGGGAATTCCAAGCATATTTAAGGATTGTAAATAGGCCTGGGCATCGGAATTAGAGCGCACCAAGATGGCAAAGTCGCGAAATTGAAAATCTTTTTTTGCTACTTTGTCTTTGATTAACTTCGCCACATTATCTGCTTCGGTCGAATTAGTATCAAAGTGCAGGTGTCTTGGCGCTGACCCTGATTTAGCTTGCGCCAAGAGTTGTTTATTAATCCCGGCTTTGACTTCAAAGCGCTCAGGATTATTCTGCTGGATGAGTTGATAGGCTGAATCTAAGAGCGGCTGAGTAGAGCGGTAATTCTGGATAATGCTCACTTTTTTAGCGTCAGCAAAGTCTTTGATAAAATTTAGGAGGTTGGAATAGGCTGCGCCCCGAAAGCGGTAAATGCACTGGTCATCATCCCCCGTGACAGTGATATTACGCTTCTCGCCGGCTAAGAGCTTGGCCAGCTGATATTGGGCGTAGTTGGTATCCTGGAATTCATCTACCAAGATATATTTAAACTGCTCCTGGTAGCGTTTAAGGATCAACGGATGCTCTCTGAACAGGTTTAGCGCTAAGTAAAATTGGTTTCCGAAATCAATTAATCCTTCGCGAGCTAAAAGCTCCTGGTATTTGGCATAGGCGCGGGCTACTTCCAGCTGTTGCTGGGCTTCCTCCTGCAGGGGCAAGTCAGTTGGCTCTTGCTTGGCTTTTATGGCCAGTTCTTTAGCGAATTTAAGGTATTCTTCGGGTGAGATATCTTCGTCTTTGGCCCGGCTAAAAAGCGAAATCAGCGCTTCAATAAAGCGCGTAGGGTCTGCCAAAGGCCGATAATAGTTAAGGTCGAATTCAAAGAGGTGCTCGCGAAAGAAGACTGCTGCCTCAGGCCGGGTAAGCACTTTAAAATCCGGGTTTAAGCCGGCAACAATCGCGTTTTCGCGCAGCAGGCGATCACCAAAGGCATGAAAGGTAGAGATCCAGATATCAGTGTAGCCGTAAGGCACCAGGACATCCACGCGCTCAAGCATCTCATTAGCGGCTTTATCGGTAAAGGTAAGGGCTAAGATCTCATTGGTTTTAGCCAGGCCCTCAGATAAGAGCCAGGCGATTCTACGGGTGATTACTGTAGTCTTGCCGGTTCCAGCACCGGCAATAATCAGCAGCGGCCCCTCTTTGTGGGTGACTGCCTGCAGCTGTTCCTTGTTTAGGCCTCGTAATATATCGCTCATTTCATTACTTAAACTGCTCCTTTATCCTTCGCTTCGCTCAGGACTGCCTACGGCCGCTTTGGGGCAAGCGGAGAATAGCAACAAACTCTTATTTATTTTTAATGAAAAAAGCCCCCAAACTACCAAGAACTGAAAAGATAAATATCAAAAATAAAACCGAACACCAGCCAAGAAAACTACTCTTTAATGCTCCTAAAGGAAAAAAATAAATCCCACGCAATATATATGTTTGTTCATAACTATTACTGAGATAAAGTGAAAAAAGTAAAGAGCTGGATATAAAAGAAGCTAAAAATCCGTGAAGCCATAAATGTTTTTTAACTTCCATTGGAGTAGGTATTGCTTTTCCCTCAAAAGTTTTACGCCATGCAAATGTAGGTCTTCTATCTTCGCTAAGATGGGCGCCTGTCTTTGCTACTGTCCCGCCTAATAAATTTCTAAGGAAATATAGGACTTTCGGCCTGGCTATAATCCATCCAATAAAAAAATTTAAAAAACTGACTGCTATGAACATAATAAAATAATTCTTTGATAAAACCCAGATAAAGTTCAATGTCGTAATAATAAGGAGCATTAGAATACCCGAGGTAAACGCCACTACTCCCATATTTACTTCAGGAAAGTGCTTATTAAGAATAAAATCTAACAAAAATAATAAAATACCGATTATCGGAATAACAATTAGTACCGGTAACAATGGCATCTTCCTTGTATATTATCCTTTCGGTCCGTGGGGACAGGTCTCTTTTAATTCTTTGTTAGGGACAGTCCCCTTCGGGGACAGTCCCTTTTGCATGGCGGGATTTGTCCCCGGGAACAGTCCCTTTTATCATCTAAACTGCCTTAAGAGAATAACTGCTTCCCGTTTAAATTCCTTCTGCACTGAAACTTCAAAAACAGATTCAGTCCTAAAGTTAGCCAATGAAAATTGATTATCCCTTTCGGTAATAATAAAGGGAATTTTTGCTTCTGTAAGCTTGGCCTGGATATGGGGAATCTTAAACCCCTGGGAACCCGATATGGTCAAAACAAGAACATACCCTTTCTGGTCTTTTTTCTTCATAGATTCTTCGGTGGGGACAGGTCCCTTATCAAGCTAGTCAATAGCATGGCGGGATCTGTCCCCGATTTTTTGCCTTGACAATACTATATTTTGAAGTATACTTAAGTTTCATATTGAGGAGAAAAGAACATGCTAAGAATTTGCTATATCTGCGGAAAAGGCCCGGTTGCCGGAAGAACTCTCACCCGCAAAGGCCAAATCAAGCAAAAAGGCGGTACCGGAAGCAAGGTTGCCCGCGCCAATAAACGCACCTTCCTACCAAATCTGCAAAGGACCCGTATTCTGGTGGATAACCACCCGCAAAGAGTCTACATCTGCACCCAGTGCATTAAAAAGGGCGGATTCACCAAGGTCTAAAATTTAACGCAAAGACACGTCTTTTATTTCCAGGATAATCTGATTGCGGCCCTGCCAGTTGTCTATTTTAGGGGTATAAACCAAATCAAAGCCCTCTGCCTGCAGGAAACTCTCTTTAAATCGGCCCATGCCAAAGCCAAGCGCCTGGTAGGTATAAATCCCGTCAGTAACCCAGAACTTTATTGTATCCCGGCCCATAACCGCGATTTCGCTTTTGAGCTTCAGGTTGCGGGTCAAAAATAAGGGTTCAGGATTCCCCACTCCAAAAGGCTCCAGCAATTTCAGCTCCTCAATAATCTGCGTGGTTAAATCCGCAAAATCCAATTCTAAATCAATTTCAATTTTAGGAAATAAATCCTCAAGGCTAAGGCGCTCACTCGCCAGGGTATTGATTCTATCCCGGAAGTGTTTAATCCGGTTTCTGCTAATGGTCAGGCCTGCAGCATGCTCATGGCCTCCAAAAGTAGTTAAAAACTGCTGGCAGTCGGTTAAGGCATCAAAGAGATGAAAGTTTTTGATTGAGCGCGCAGAGCCCTTGCATACCTCTTTATCCATTGAAATTACTACTGTCGGCCGGTAAAACCTGTCCGCCAGTTTCGAAGCTACTACTCCTAAGACTCCGTGGTGCCAGTCCTCTTTAGCAACTACAATTACTTTATGCTCCTTAAAATTAATCTCCCGGCTGATTAAATCCTGGGCCTCGCTCATAATCTGCTCTTCTATTTTCTGCCGCTGCCGGTTAAAAGATTCCAGAGTTTTGGCAAGTATATCCGCCTCATCCTTATCTGAGGTCATCATTAATTTTAAGGCTGTCTCTGCAGTATCCATGCGTCCGCTGGCATTAATCCGCGGGCCTAAAATGAAACTGACGAATTCCACAGTCATTTCTTTTTTTCTTAAGCGGCTGTTTTCTATCAAGGCAAGTATCCCCTGGCGCCTGTTGTTTGAAAGCTGCTTTAAGCCTTCTTTGACTATTATCCGGTTTTCTCCGCGAAGCGGCACTACATCGGCAATTGTGCCCAGGGCAACCAGGTCTAATTCTTCAAAGAGTTCCTGGCCGGTGAGTGCCTGGCAGAATTTATAAGCTACTCCCACTCCGGCTAAGTCCTTAAAAGCATAACCTGATTTTTTTAGCTTAGGGTTGATCACGGCATCTGCCTCAAGGTCTTTATCGCCAAGCGGCTGGTGGTGGTCAGTGACAATTACCTTTATTTTAGAGCGTTTTAATTCTTTTATCTCTTTAGGGCTGTTTGTGCCGCAGTCTACAGTAATCACTAATTTTATACCCTGTTTTTTGGCAAAATTTACTGCCTGCTTATTCAAGCCATAACCCTCCTTGATCCGGTGCGGGATATAATGGCTGACATTAAAACCAAGCTTAATGAGTACGGATTTAAGTAAAGCTATTGAAGTAATCCCGTCTACGTCATAGTCGCCGAAAAGCATTACTTTTTGTTTTTTCTTTTTAGCTTCCTGAACCAGCCCTACTGCTTTTTTCATTCCGGAAAAATCAAAAGGATCAAGAAGGGATTTAAGGTCGGCTTTTAAAAAATTCTTTGCCTCTATATTGTTATTTATGCCGCGGTTGATCAAAAGTTGCGAGAGAGTTCTGGAAATTCCCAGGCCCTGGCTTAATTCACTCTGCAGTTCTATATTGGGATGGGAAATCTTAAATATTCTGCTGTTCTGAGTCTGCATCAAAATTACATCTTTTCAGGCTTGGAGACACCTAGTAAATCCAGCCCCTGGCTAATCACTGTTTTGGTTGCCTGGATTAAAGCCAGCCTTACCTCACTCAGCGCCCTATCTTCGCCTAAGACGCGGTGGCGGTCATAAAACCTGTGGAAAGATTCGGCTAATTCCTGCAAGTATACGGTTAAAATATAGGGGTCCAGGGTTTTACTGATAATATCTAATATATAGGTAAACTGTAATATCTTTTTGATCAACTCTATCTCTTCTTTTTCTTTCAGCAATGTCAGGTCAAGGCCTTTACGGTTTACCTTGATAGTGCTGTTACGCAGGATACTTGAAATCCTGGCATGAGCATACTGCACATAATACACCGGGTTCTCCGGCGTCTGCTTCTTGGCTATTTCTAGGTCAAAATTCAGGTGGCTGGAAGTGCGCCGCATTAAAAAAAAGAATCTGGCAGCATCCACTCCTACCTCATCCAGCACCTCTCTTAAAGTGATATACTGGCCCTTGCGCGTAGACATCTGCAGCGGCTTACCCGCCTTAAATATCGAAGCCAGCTGCACAATAATAATGGAAAGAGTTTCCGCTTCTTTACCGAGTGCCATAACCGCTGCCTTAAGCCGGTTTATATATCCGTGGTGATCCGGGCCCCAGATATTAATTAACAAATCAAATCCGCGTTTATATTTATCCTGGTGATAAGCAATATCCGGAGCTAAATATGTATAACTGCCGTCGCTCTTTATTACTACCCGGTCTTTATCGTCATTGAAATACGTGGATTTAAACCAGGATGCTCCTTCTTTTTCATAAATAAAATCCTTCTTTTTTAAAAATTCCAGCGCCTTTTCTATTTTTTTGCTCTTCTCCAGCTCCTTCTGGCTGTACCAGAAATCAAATCTGACCCCGAAGTCGCTCAATTCTTTTTTGATTATATCAAGTATGTATTTCACCGCAAAATCGCCTGAAGCTTCCGGTTTAATTTTGTGCTCAAGCGCGCTTTTGGCTATTTCATAAATATACTCTCCCTGATAGTGCTCTTCGGGAAAATCTATCTTTTCACCTGCCAGCTCCTTTATGCGTAAAGAAACAGAATTGCTTAAGGTGTTGATCTGGTTGCCGACATCATTCAGATAATATTCTTTTTTTACTTTGAAGCCGCAGAAAGCTAAAATATTAGCCAGTACGTCTCCGACTGCTGCCTGGCGGGCATGGGCCACTGATAAAGGGCCGGTGGGATTGGCGCTGACAAACTCAATCAGGATATTCTTTTTTTCCGCGCATGCGGGCTTAAGGGAGTCTTCGCCCTTTTCGATTACTTCCTTGAGGCACTCATAAAAATATTTATTATTAAAATAAAAATTAACGAATCCCGCGCCCTCTGCCTTTACTTCTTCGATATAATCCTTTAAAGCTGAATCCGCTAAATGATTTTTTATACTCTCGGCTGCCACTGCGGCGGTTTTCAGGCGAGGCTGCTTCAGTGAACTGCTTAATCTAAGGGCGATATTGGTGGTAAGGTCCCCGAACCTGCTATTTGCCGGGATATCCAGGAGGATATCTTTTGCGCTAAGCTCATGCGGCTTTAAATCAGCCAGGGCTTTGGCGATTATCTCTATCAGTAATTTTGCGGTATCCTCTTTCATGCTGATTTTACTATTAAAACGGGTGTGAAATTAAAAGGTAAGGTTTTGGGCCCGGGCAAGTTTAAGATATTAACACTTTAAACGCGGGGCAATCTCATCCGCTTTGCGTCCGCCCACAGGCGCTCCAAAGAATAAAACTCTCTCAGCGGTTTAAAAAAGATGTGTACTATCACACTGCTGTAATCCAAAACCACCCAGCCTGAATCATTATGAGAGTCACGCTTTGAGAGAGATTTTATCCTAATCTTTGCCAAATCCTCAGTGATAGCCTCGGCAAAGGCATTAACCTGCTTCAAGGAGGTAGCGCTTAAAATCACAAAGTAATCGCAAAAAGTGCAGATTTTGCGCATATCCAGCGCAAGCACGCGCTGGGCTTTCTTGGATTTGGCTACCCCGGCTACACGTAGCGCTATATCTTTTGCTTCTATTAGAGAATTCCTCCGCAATGAGTCCCCGCTGTTTTGCTTTGCGAAACAAAGTAACGGGGACGAATTGATCCCTAGCGCCTTTAATCTAAGTATTCAGGCGCGAGGATAATCTATCGTTATTTTTTCCCTAAAATCTTATACATGCCGGTTCCGCAATCAGGGCATTTTCCTTTTACTGCCAGGCGGCCGTTCTTCATAGTCACTTTCTGCTCATCCTTCATTTCTTTCTTAGCTTTGCATTTTACGCAATATCCTGTTTCTGCCATTTCTCTTCCTCCTTTTTAGCTTCTTACTACAGCTGTAATTAAATATATTTTTATTCTTAAAAAATAATACCATAGCTTGTTACCTATGTCAATCTTTTCATACGCTACTTCTCTTCCTCGATCTCCCCGACTATCTCCTCCATTAGGTCTTCCAGCGTCACCAGCCCCAGGGTGTTTTTCTGAGCATCAACCACAATAGCAATCTGTATTCTGTCCACCTGGAATTTCTTTAAAACATCATTAACCCTGGCATTTGCTCCGACATAATAAGCCGAATGCACCAAATCACGCAACACAAACAGCTTCTTATCGCGCAGTATATAAAGCAGGTCGCGGGCGTAGATAATACCGACTATTTTATCCAGTGACCCCTCGTAAACCGGGATGCGCGCATGGCCCTGCTCGACAAAAATATTCATTACCTCCTCTTCGCTGGAATTTATATTTACCGCCACCATTTTATCCTTGTGCACCATAACCTCTCTTACCTTGATGTCGCCGAATAAAAAAATACGGTGCAGCATTTTTCTTTCCTCGTCGCTTAAGACCCCCTCTTCCTTGCCCAGCTCAATCATCAGGCGAATCTCCTCTTCGGTGATCAGCGGAGACCTTTTAGTGGGCTTTGTTCTCAATGCCCTTAAGATCAGATTGCTTGTTGAAGTAAAGATAAAAATCAGAGGATGGAATATTTTTATCGCCAGCTCCATAAACGGAGCGGTAAAAAGCGCGATTTTTTCAGTATGTTTGGTAGCAAGGATCTTCGGGGTGATCTCGCAGAAAATCAAAACAAATAAAGAAGAAACAAGAGTAGCTGTCAAAACACCCCAGTGATAACCGAGGAGATGCACGAATATCGCGGTTATGATGGCTGAGATTCCGATATTGACGAAATCATTGCCGATTAATATAGCGGCAATAAATTTATCCAGCTTGGTAATCAGGCGCTGGATATTTTTTGCCGAGCGGATGCCCTTGGCCACCATATTGCGCAGGCGGATTTTACTTAAACCGATCACCGCGGTCTCAGAAGCAGAAAAGAAAAAAGAAAAAAAGGCAAGTACGGCGATGATTATTAATATTACTGGTAAAGGCAAGGCAAAAGGCATCTTAATTCAGTTTAAGCGTTTTCTGAATTTCTTTTTCTTGAAGCGGGCCGATTAACGCCAGGTTCAGGCTCTTTTCCCGAAAAATATCTTTGGCTAATTTTCTAAGGTCTCCCGGGCTTATCCTGTCCACTTCCCTGATAATATCTTTTAGCGTAAAAACTTTATCTAAAGTAGCGGTTGATTCTCCGACCCAGAGCATATGGTCAAGCGTATCCTCAAGCGCAAGCATAATCTGGCCCTTGAAGAAATCTCTGGCGCGCCTGAATTCACTCTTGGTTACCGGATTAGTTTTAAGCTTTCTCAGTTCCTTTAAAATTAAAGCGATACTCTCTGAGACCTTGCGGTTATCGATTCCGGCGTGAATGATAAATGCGCCGGTATCGAGAAAATATTTTACCTGTGTACCGATCTCATAAGCCAGGCCTCTTTTTTCCCTTAATTCATTAAAAAGCCGGCTGGACATATTTGCTCCCAGTATTATATTTAATAATGACAGGGCAAATCTTAACGGGTGTTTCAGGTCTAAACCGTGAAACCCGATCGCCAGGTGGGTCTGCTCGGTTGCTTTGTGCAGAAGCTTAAAGCGCGGCTTATCCTGCTCCTGCCTGGCATGCGAAAAGGAAGTTACAACAGCAGGTTTAAAAATACGGAATTTATCGGCGATATTCTTTACCAGTTTGTTCTGGTTAAATGCCCCTGCTACACTGATTATGATATTTGAAGCAGTATAATATTGTTTTTGAAAAGCATGCAGCTTTTCGCGGTTAATCCCGGAAACCGATGTTACTGTGCCGATAATCGGCATGCCTAGGGGCTGGTTTGGCCAAAGCAATTCATCCAGGAGCTCGTATTTATGGCTTCTGGGTTGGTCAATATACATTTTTATTTCTTCCAGGATTACTGCCCTCTCCTTTTCCACCTCTTCCCTGCGCAATAAAGGGTTGAGGGTCATATCGGTCAAAATATCCAGGGCCAGGCCTAAATATTGCCTGGGGACCTTGGCCAAGAAGCAAGTCAGCTCCTCGGAAGTAAAACCGTTTAAAGACCCGCCCACGCCTTCGATAGATTCTTTTATTTTGCGGCAGGAGTATTTTTTGCTTCCTTTAAAAATCAAATGCTCCAGATAATGCGCAATTCCCTTCAGCTTAAAAGGCTCATACCTTCCGCCGACCTTAATCCAGACTCCCACGGCAACGGAGAGCTTATCCGGCATCAGGTGAGATATGATTTTTAAGCCGTTATCTAAAATCTTCTTGTTATACATTTATGCGCGGGCTAATTTTTCTGCAAAAAGGGTTACTTTTTTTACTAAATCAGGCTTACCTATATTATTCTTTATCTGCTTGACAATCGCGCTTCCTACGATTGCTCCGTCGGCTACTTTCTGTATCTGCCTGACCTGGGCAGGCGCGGAAATTCCGAATCCTACGCAAAGCGGCTTTTTAATCTTTCTCCTGATAGATTTCAGGTGGCTGATCAGGTCTTTAGGCAAGGCTTTGCGCGGCCCGGTTACGCCGGTTAAAGAAACGTAATAAATGAAGCCTTTTGCTTTGTTAGAAATGTAGCCGACGCGCTCTTTTGCGCTAGTAGGCGAAAGAAAACAAATATTATGCAATCCGGATTTGTTTGCGGTCTTAATAAATTCGCCTGCCTCTTCAGGCGGCAAATCAGGGATGATTACTCCGTCTACGCCTGCCTGGCTGGCGGCTTTAATGAATTTTTCTTCGCCGAAGCAATATATGGGGTTGTAATATGTCATCAGGCAAATAGGGACCTGGGTATGTTTGCGCACCTTCTTTACCAGATTCAAAATCCGGTTCAGATTAGTCCCTTTTTTTAAAGCTGCCTGCGACGATTCCTGAATTATCGGCCCATCAGCTAAGGGGTCGGAAAAGGGAACTCCGAGTTCCAGAATGTCGGCTGCCGAATCACCAAGGCTTAAAATCAGCTTCTCAGTGGTTTTTAAATCCGGAAAGCCTGCGGTGATAAAAATAATGAATGCTTTTTTCTTTGCTTTTTTTAGCGCTTTAAATTTCTTATCGATTCGGTTCATCCTGGTCCTCTTAAGTATTCAAAAATTTATAAATCTATTTCACCCGGTGGCGGGATTCATAGTTTTAATTTCTCGCTTATTAAATGTATATCTTTATCCCCCCTACCGGAAAGACAAAGGATTACCAGAGAATTTTTCTTTGTTTTTGCCTTTAACTTCTTTAAGTAATAAATTGCGTGCGCCGGCTCAAGCGCAGGGATGATCCCTTCGGTTTCAGATAATAGCCCGAAGCCTTCTAAGGCCTGTTTGTCGTCCACTGCCGCATAATCGGCCCGGCCTATTTTTTTATAATAAGCATGTTCCGGTCCGACGCCGGGATAATCTAAACCCGCGGCAATTGAATGGGCGGTATTAATCTGGCCGAATTTATCTTCTAATAAAGCGGATTTTGTCCCATGTAAGACTCCCACCCCTCCTTTGACTAAAGTGGCAGCGTGTTTACCTGAAGCCAAGCCGAAACCGGCTGCTTCTACTCCGATAAATTTTACTTTTTTATCTTTGAAAAAGGCATGAAAGAGCCCTATGGCATTACTTCCGCCGCCGACGCAGGCAACCAGATAATCAGGAAGCCTTTTTTCCCTGGCTAATATTTGCTGCCGCGCCTCCCTGCCTATAACAGCCTGGAAGTCGCGCACCATCATCGGATAAGGATGCGGCCCGACTACTGAACCGATAATATAGTGAGTAGTATTGACATTAGTCACCCAGTCGCGGATTGCTTCTGTAGTGGCATCTTTTAGGGTCCTGGAGCCGCTTTTTACCGGAATCACCCTTGCGCCCAACAGCTTCACCCTGAAGACATTTATCCTTTGCCTCTCGATGTCTTCTGTACCCATATAGACATCGCATTCAAGGCCGAATAAAGCTGCCACTGTTGCTGTAGCTACTCCGTGCTGGCCGGCGCCGGTCTCGGCAATAATGCGCTTTTTCTTCATCCTTAAAGCCAACAATATCTGGCCCAGGGTATTATTTAATTTATGCGCACCGGTATGCAGCAGGTCTTCGCGCTTGAGATATATCCTCATACCCAATAATTCGCTTAACCTTCTGGCAAAATATAAAGGCGTGGGCCTGCCGGCGTAATCCTTAAGATAATAAGCAAACTGCGCCTTGAATTTTTTGTCCTTTTTTGCTAAAGAATATTCT
Organism: Candidatus Omnitrophota bacterium; assembly: GCA_003644385.1. GTDB lineage: Bacteria > Omnitrophota > Gorgyraeia > Gygaellales > Profunditerraquicolaceae > B70-G16. The sequence goes on along the minus strand of QNCD01000005.1, from coordinate 25,818 downwards.
TTTTCAAGTTCGCCTAGAGCAGACATCAGTGTCTCAGGCACAAACTTTCCGCCGAAATTCCCAAAATGTCCTTTTTTATCCGGTAACATCTTTTATTTCTCCTAATAAATACTTTGGTTTATTATAGGTAAATTATCTATTTCTGTCAACCGGCTTACGACAATGTTTTTAAAATATATAAACTCTGTGCAGAAATTTTTGTAACTTTTTATAATTCAAGAGGTTGCTTATATGAGAAACGTCCCCTTGATAAAATCACGGATTTTTTTGTAGTCTTTTCTGCCGGGTGAGGTCTCCACGGCGCTTGAAACATCCACCCAGTCAGGGCGCACGGTTTTAACTGCCTGTTTTACATTCCTTGCGTTTAAGCCGCCAGAAAGAAATACTTTTTGTTTTAACTTATGGATATCTTTTAGCGCTTTACGGTTAAATGCCTTACCCGTACCCCCGAATTTTGTTTTGGAGAAAGTATCAAAAAGATAAGCATAGGTTTTATATTCAGCGATTCTTTTTAAATCTATTTTTCCTTTTACTCTGAATGCCTTGATAATCCTGTATCCTTTAAACTTGCTACAGAATTCCGGGGTTTCATCTGCGTGGAACTGCAATAAGTCTAATTTACAAGTACGCGCAATATCTTTTATGCTTTTTTCTTTTGCATTGACAAAAACGCCTACTTTAAGAATTCTTTTCGGCATCAGCTTAATTATCTCTTTTGCTTTTTTAGGGGCGATGTAGCGCGGGCTCTTCTTATAAAAGACAAAACCCAGGGCGCCTGCGCCTAAAATCACCGCCTTTACTGCATCTGCCAAATTAGTAATCCCGCAAATCTTTACTTTAACCATTTTGCTCTGTACTCTGTACGCTGTACTCCGTACTTAAAATTACCACCCCATCATCTCATGTACCTTAGCTATGATATCCGGCGCCTGCATAAAGGCGCTACCGATTAATACCGCGTTTACTCCCAATATCTTTAAGAATAAAACATCCTGCGAACTCTTTAAACCGCTCTCTACAACTACGGTCCTTTCCTTGGGAATCAATATGTAAAGCTTCTCGGTTATCTTCGGGTCAACCTCCAAGGTATGCAGATCGCGGTTATTAATCCCGATGGCAAAATCAATAAATTTCTTTTCTTTGTCCTTGCTTTTCTTAATTGCTCCTTCGGGTTCCGGCCCTGCAGCAAGAGGCGCAATTTTTAAACTTAGTATCTTCTTCAGTTCTTTTTCGGTATGCACCTCAACCAGAGAATCAAGACCAAGGCTATCAGCCAGCTGGATTAACTGCGTTAATTGTTCTTTAGTCAGGATATCGGCGATCAAAAGCACTGCGTCAGCTCCGAAATACCGCGATTCATAAATCTGGTAGGGCTGGAGGATAAAATCCTTTCTTAATATCGGTAAATTGACTGCTGCCTTTACCTGATTGATGTAGTTGATATCTCCGGAAAAATTATCCTCTTCGGTTAATACTGAAACCGCATGGGCCCCTGCTTCCTGATAGGCTTTTGCGATCTCAACCGGATTGAAATCTTCGCGCAACAGGCCTGCGGAGGGGGATTGTTTTTTGATTTCTGCAATCAGCGTAATCTGCCTCGGTTTATTAAGTGCTGCGATAAAAGCCCTGGCAGGGGCCAAATCTTTTACCTTTACAGTCAAAAGTTCTTCCGGTAACTGCTGTTTTGCAATCAGGATTTTTTCTTTTTTCTTTAAGACTATCTCCTTTAAGACGTCTTTGCTCATTTGCGCGAATACTCCTTTAGCTCCTCTAATTTTGTTAAAGCCTTCCCGGAATCAATTGATTCAGCGGCCAGCTTTATCCCTTCTTCTAATGAGCCGGCCTTATCAGCAACATAAATCGCTGCTGCTGCATTCAAAATCACTATATCCCGGTAAGGGCTTTTTTCTCCTTTAAAAATCTCAATCAAAATCCGGGCGTTTTCTAAAGCGGTTGTTCCTTTAAGCTGCTCTAAAGTGTTTTTTCTAAAACACAGTGATTGCGGATTTATGGCATAACTATGCACCCTTGAATCTTTAGCTTCGGATACATAGGTTACTTCTGCGGTGCTTATTTCATCGAGCCCCTCTTTTGAATGCACCACCATAGCATGCACTGTCCCCAGGCTGACTAAAACCTCAGCCAATATTTCACGGAAGCGGTTATCATAGACTCCGATTAACTGGTGCGTGGCGCCGGCAGGGTTAGTCAACGGCCCTAGAATATTAAACATGGTTTTCTCTTTTATCTCTTTTCTTGCCGGCATAGCGTATTTCATTGCCGGGTGCATATTCGGAGCAAATAAAAAAGCGATTCCGATTGCATCCAGGCACTGCTGGATTTTTTCCTTATTCATGTTGATATCTACGCCCAGGGCCTCAAGAATATCGGCGCTGCCGCAGGAGCTCGACACTGAGCGGTTGCCGTGTTTGGCTACGGTGATACCCGCTGCACAGGCAACGAATGCCACTGCCGTAGAAACATTAAAAGTGCCTTTTTTGTCCCCTCCTGTTCCGCAGGTGTCCAAAATTAAATTTGCCAGTGGTTTAATTTTTACGGCATGAGCGCGCATTACCGAAACAGCGGCTGTCAGCTCTTCTACTGTCTCGCCTTTTTTATTCATGGCTAAAAGAAAAGAAATAATATCCCCTTTCTCAGCCTGGCCGGTCATTATCTCTTCCATTATCTGGCGCATCTGTTCTGCGGACAAATTCTTTTTTTGAGACAGGATTTCAACGGCTTCTTTTATCATAATCTAAGAAAATTACTCAGGATCTTCATGCCGGCTTTGGTTAAAATAGATTCCGGGTGAAACTGTACCCCCCAAACCGGGTAATCTTTATGTTTTAAACCCATGATCTCCCTTTCCTTTGTCTGAGCGATTATCTCCAGTGAGTCAGGTAAAGTATTTCTCTGAACGATCAAAGAGTGATACCTGGTTGCCTGGAAAGGATTGGGTATACCCTTAAAAATAGTCTTCTTGTTATGGTAGATTTTTGAGGTCTTTCCGTGCATCAGCCTTCTTGCCCCGATAATCCGGCCGCCGAAAACATATCCGATACATTGATGACCAAGACAAACACCCAGGATAGGAATCTTACCGCTTAATTCTTTTATTAGCGCACAGGAGATACCGGCGTTCTCAGGCCTTCCCGGGCCGGGTGAGATCACGATTTTTTTAGGGTTAAGCTGCTTAATTCTTTTTATGCTGATCTTGTCGTTTCTGAATACCTTTACATTTTCTCCCAGGGCTCCCAGATACTGCACAAGATTATAGGTAAAAGAGTCATAATTATCGATCATTAATATCATTCTTTTCCCCTCCGGATCCGTGCTCCTAATTTTTGTAACTTTATTTCCAGATTTTCGTACCCGCGGTCTAAATGATAAATCCTGGAAACATCGGTCCTGCCACTGGCTACCAGGCCGGCTAATACCAAAGATGCTGATGCACGTAAATCCGAAGCCATTACCGGCGCTCCGGATAATCTCCTTGCCCCTTCTACGATAGCATGCGGCCCTTCTCTCTGAATGTGCGCGCCCATGCGGTTAAGTTCGGCTACGTGCATGAACCTGTCCGGATAAATTTTTTCGGTAATCACGCTTATGCCGGGAGTAATCCCCATCAGGCTTAGAATCTGCGCCTGCATATCAGTAGGAAATCCCGGATAAGGCAGCGTTGTCACGTTTACCGGTTTAAGCCGGGTTTTCCTGCGCACGCGGATAGAATGGTCAGAATTAATAATATATGCCCCTGCCTGGCGTAATTTATCAATTACTGCTCCTAAATGTTTATATAAGGCGCCCTTTATGGTAATATCCCCGCCGGTAATTAAAGCAGCAATCAAAAATGTTCCTGCTTCAATCCTGTCCGGAATAATCGTATGGGCTGCCCCGTGTAACTCTTTTACTCCCTCGATCTCTATGATCGGGGTACCATGGCCTTTTATCTTTGCCCCCATTTTAATCAAAAATTCCGCCAGATCTTCAACCTCCGGCTCGCAGGCTGCGGATTCGATTATAGTCTTGCCTTTGGCCAGGGTTGCCGCCATCATCACATTATCCGTAGCTAAAACCGACGAGCCGTAAATTCCTCCTAAATATATATGAGAACCTCTAAGTTGTTTTGTTTTGGCTATTACGTAACCGGACTGAATATCTATATCAACACCCAGACTCTTTATTCCTTTAATATGTAAATCAACCGGCCTTATGCCGATTACGCATCCGCCAGGCAGAGATACCCTGGCTTTTTTCAACTTGGCAATCAAAGGCCCCAAAACACAGAATGAAGCGCGCATAGTAGAGACAAGCTTATAATCGGCAACAAAGTTTGTATGTTTATTGTGGCTGATCCTTACAGTTGAATTTTTAAATTCAGTATTCTTTCCAAGGGCACGCAGGATCTTAAGCATAGTAATAGTATCATGCAAATTAGGTGTTCCGCTAATTTCGCACTTTTCATCAGTTAGAAGCGTTGCCGCCAGTATCGGTAAAACCGAATTCTTGGCTCCGGATACTGATACCTCTCCTTTTAGCTTTACCCCGCCTTCAATAACCAACTTATCCATTATTCCTCATTTTCGCTTATCAATCTTGCTACTACAACCCTGTCTATATCACTGTAATCTTTAATTATTTCTAATACCTCAAATTTTCCTCTCTTGTGCAAAATTTCTTTTATTGCCTTTGCCTGCCTGAAACCCATCTCTAAAATCAAGAGGCCTTCTTTTTTTAAATAATTGTGTGATTCGCTGATAATCCTTCTGTAAAAGCCTAATCCATCTTTGCCTGCCTCTAAAGCTATACGCGGCTCGTATTGTATCTCCGGCTGCAGCTTATCAATATCCGAAGAAACTACATAAGGAGGATTGCTTACGATTATTTCGTAGGCTGCCCTGCCTGCTGGCGGACAGGCAGAGTGTAGCAAGTAGGGAGGAAAAATATCGCTTTTAATAAAATCTATTTTTTCGCTAACATCGTTTAACACAGCATTTTCCCGAGCTACTTTCAAAGCCTTAGCTGAAATATCGGTCGCGGTTATTTTAACCTTATCTAAAAATTTAGCTAGGCTCACCGCAATACACCCCGACCCCGTCCCTATATCTAAAATATTAACCTCTGTACTCTGTACTCCGTACTCCGTACTTTTTTTTATCGCCGTCTCTACCAGTATCTCCGTCTCCGGCCTTGGTATCAACACATCAGGATTAACCCGGAATTCTAATCCCATAAAATCCGCCTTACCTAAGATATACTGAATAGGCCTGGCCTTAATCCTTTCTCTTAAGGCCGAGCTAGCAGCGCAGGAAGTCTCTTCACCTAAAACTAAATCCCGGTTTAGGTATAAATACTGCCGGTCGCAATTTAGAAGACGGGTAAATAATAATTCTGCTTCATTCATTTTTCGGCCTTATTCTCTCTTGCTTTTTCCTCTGCTGCTTTAATCAGCTCTGATGATAATTCATCAAGGTCCCCTTCCATGATAGCTTCCAACTTATATAAAGTTAAATTAATACGGTGGTCGGTTACCCTACGGTCGGGAAAATTATAGGTACGGATCTTTTCGCTGCGGTCTCCGGTGCCGATCTGCGATTTTCTTTCCGCTGACCTCTTTTTTAAATCCTCCTGCTCCTTCTTATCCAGAAGCTTTGCGCGTAAAATACGCATTGCCTTATTCTTATTTTTTGTCTGTGAGCGCTCATCCTGGCACGAAACTACTATCCCGGTGGGTATATGGGTAATTCTTACTGCCGAGTCGGTCTTTTGCATATGCTGGCCGCCCGGGCCTGAAGAACGATAGGTATCTATTCTTAAATCCTTAGCGTCTATTACCAGCTCCATATCTTCCGGCTCAACTAATACCGCAACTGTGGCCGTGGAGGTATGAATTCTACCTTGCGTTTCCGTGGCGGGAACGCGCTGCACACGGTGTACGCCGCTTTCAAACCTCAGGCGCTTATAGGCGTCTTTTCCTTTTACGCTGAAAACCGTTTCTTTAAAACCCCCCAATTCGGTTGCGTTCATTGACATTGCTTCTGTTTCCCAGTTTTTTGTTGCGGCGTATTTTGTATACATGCGGTAAAGGTCGGCAACAAATAAAGCTGCTTCCATTCCGCCGGTACCCGGACGTATCTCTATCATGATATCTTTATCCAAGCCCTCTTCTTCCCGGGCTAATAATTCTTTGAGCCTCTCTTCGAGAGCAGTCTTCTTCTCTTCTAAATCCTGTTTTTCTTTTCTGGCTAACTCCATGAATTCGTTGTCGTGTTTCTCCTTGAGAACCTGATGAATGTTTTCCAGCTCAGTACAGATTTTTTTATATTCCCGGAATAAAAAGACCTCATCCTTAAGATGCGATAATTCCTTAGCCAGCCTGTTGTACTTCTCTTTGTCGGAAATTACCTGGTGATCTGCCAGAGTCTGCTCCAATTCCTGGTAGCGCTCTTCGGATTTTCTTAGCCGCTCAAACATAATAATTTTAAAACTTATTTTTTGCCGTATTTCTTCATAAACTTATCAACCCTGCCGGCAGAATCCACAAATTTCTGCTTACCGGTAAAAAAAGGATGGCAGTTGGAACAGATCTCCACCCTGATACTCGGCTTGGTTGAACGCGTGTGGATCGTATTTCCGCAGGCGCAGACAATAACACTTTCCTGATATTTGGGATGAATCTTATCTTTCATTTAAACTTCCTCCTTCAATGAGGCCACAACTTAGCGAACGCAAGTGAAGCTAAGTTGTATGGCCGAATTGTCTCCGAGCATCCGGTAATATACCTTTGAATGCGAGGAGTTAGATTCTTACTCACGACTTATGTTCATTTGCGTTCCATAAGTCGCGGTCTCACTTATTGGTTCATGCTGTTTAGAAACTCTTCGTTATTTTTTGTTTTGCTTAACTTTTCTATTAAAAGCTCCATTGCTTCCACATTATTCAGCTCGTTTAATACCTTTCTTAATATCCAGACCTTTTGCAGGCGTTCATTCTTAAGCAGCAGTTCTTCATGCCGGGTATTTGAACGCTTTATATCAATTGCCGGATAGATCCTGCGCTGAAAGAGATTCCTGTCAAGCTGCAGCTCCATATTCCCGGTCCCCTTAAATTCTTCGAAAATAACCTCGTCCATGCGGCTGCCGGTATCTACCAAGGCAGTAGCAATTATAGTCAGGCTTCCTCCTTCGTCAATTGCGCGCGCTGCGCCGAAAAACCTCTTTGGTTTCTGAAGGGCATTGGAATCAATACCTCCAGAGAGAACCTTTCCGCTGTGCGGGACTACCGCATTATAAGCGCGCGCTAAGCGCGTTATGCTATCCAAAAGGATTACTACGTCCTTTTTATGCTCGGTAAGCCTTTTGGCTTTTTCTAAGACAATCTCAGCGACTTGTACGTGCCTTTCCGGCGCTTCGTCAAAAGTAGAAGAGATTACCTCGCCCTTTACGTGCCGCTGCATATCGGTAACCTCCTCGGGCCTTTCGTCTATCAACAGAACTATCAAGGTGACATCCGAGGTGTTCGTGGTTATAGCGTTAGCAATCTTCTGCAATAACACGGTTTTTCCGCTGTACGGCTGGGCCACTATTAAACCACGCTGTCCTTTGCCTATAGGAGTAAGCAGATCCATCACTCGCATTGATATATCATCGGGCTTAGTCTCCAGGTTAAACTGCTCGTGAGGATAGATGGGTGTAAGGTTATCAAAAAGCACCTTATCCTTTATTGCCTCCGGATTTTCAAAATTTACCGCTTCCACTTTTAAAAGGGCAAAGTATTTCTCTCCCTCTTTAGGCGGACGGATCTGGCCGCTGACCGTATCTCCGGTTTTTAAATCGAACTTCCTTATCTGTGACGGAGAAACATAAATATCATCGGGACAGGGTAGATAATTATAATTCGGGCTTCTTAAAAAGCCGAACCCTTCAGGCAACACCTCCAGGATCCCCTCGCCGAACATCAGCCCTTCCTTTTCTGCCTGGGCCTGCAGGATTTTAAAAATCAGGTCCTGTTTTTTCAGCCCGCTTATGCCGTTTATATTGAAATCCCTGGCCAGTTTATTCAGCTCGGTAATTTTTATTTGTTTAAGATTCCCGATATCTAACTTTTCCACAATAGCCTCCTTCAATGAGCAGACGACTTACGGAACGTAGTGACGTAAGTCGTAGGTCGTAAGGCCGTCTGCGAATTGATCCCGAGCAACCCTATTCTATTAATGAGTTGCAAGGGATATCCAGTCTACCTTTCCTAATTTTCCAAAGTTTTCCAGATTCCTGCTACCTGCCTGCGGGTCTTTTCTCTGGAACCGCTGTTATCTATAATGAAATCTGCAAAGCAGAACTTTTTTTCTAAAGGCATCTGCACTTTTATTCTTCTTGCTATATCTTTTTTGGTAAGCCGGCGTTTACCCAGTAATCTCTTTAATTGTGTTTCCCTCTCTGCTCTGACCACGATTATCTTATCTACTAACCCCCTTAAACCCGCCTCAATCAATAAAGGCGCATCTACAACCACCGCTTTTCGAGGAGATTTCTTTATCCCTTCCTTTATAGCCTGAATTATTTCGGGATGCATAATCAGATTCAATTTCCTGAGTGAATTCTTATTTCTAAAAGCGGCTCTGGCTAATTTTTTGCGGTCAATATTCTTATTCCTGCCGAGGATTTTCTTGCCAAAAGTCTCAACCAGCTTCAAATAAATCTTTTTACCGGGCTTAATTATCCCATGGGCAATCTGATCGGCATCAATTACTGCGGCACCGTATGATTTAAGCATCCTGACAACCGTGCTCTTTCCTGTTCCCAGGCCTCCGGTGATACCGATGACTATTTTTTTATTTTCTTTTTGCCTTTTCATACATCTGGACGTATTTGCGGGCAGATTCCTCCCAGGAAAAATTATATTGCATTGCTTTCTCAACCAGCGCGGGCCATTTCTTTTTATTTTTAAATGCCTTGACTGCTGCCTCGTGAGTTTTAATCAAATCCTCTTTCTTGTACTTATCAAATACAAAACCGTTTTCCTTAGTTACAGTATCAGCCAATCCGCCGGTCTTAAAAACCAGAGGAATTGTAGCATACCTTAGGCTGATCATTTGCCCCAGTCCGCAGGGTTCGTACTTAGAAGGCATCACGAATATATCAGAACCTGCGTATATTTTATGCGCCAGGGCATTATCAAATTTTAGATGCAGGGAAACAACCTTAGGGTATTTCTTGGCGATTTTGCTCAAGAGCTCATGGTATTTTAAATCTCCTGTTCCCAGAATAACGTATTGTAACTCCATAGAGCAAATTTTTTCTATTGCCTGGGCTAATATATCAAAACCCTTCTGCTCAGCCAGCCGCGATACTATACCGAAAAGCGGAATATCCTTTTTAACCGGCAAAGAACAGATTTTTTGTAACTCCTCTTTATTCTTATATTTATCCTCTATATTTTTCGCGGAGAATTTTTTGGCAATATAATTATCTGTCTCCGGATTCCAAAGCGAATAATCCAGGCCGTTTAATACGCCGTAGAGGTCTTTTTTACGCTTTGTTAAAATACCCTCCAGCCCAAACCCGAACTCTCCAGCCTGTATCTCTTTACTGTAAGTAGGGCTGACTGTATTCACCAAATCGCAAAATATGATCCCGCCTTTTAAAAGATTAATCTTTCCGAAAAACTCTAATCCGTCCATGCTAAAGAGGCTCCAATCCAGGCCTAACTTTGGAAATTCTTCCTTGGCAAATAGCCCCTGGTAACCGATATTGTGTATGGTAAGCAAGGTTTTTATGCCTTTATAAAAAGGCTTATCTTTATATAGATTTTTCAGGAATATCGCAACCAGACAGGCCTGCCAATCGTGGATATGGATTATATCGGGCTTAAAATTTATCTGCGGCAGTAATTCCAGAGTCTGCCTTGAGTAATATGAAAACCTGTCCAGATTATCTTTATAATCGCCGTCTTTATCAACATAAAGGCCGTCGCGCATAAAATAAGCGTCGTTTTCTATAAAATAAACCTTAATGCCCTTGCCTTCAGTTGTAGAATAAACCCCGGGGATTACTTTTTTCAGGTTATACTTTGGAGCTTCTATACCCTTGTACTTGGGCATTACGATAATTACTTCGTGTCCCAGTTTTTCCAGAGCCAAAGGCAAGGCCCCGGAAACATCAGCCAGGCCACCTGTTTTTGCAAACGGTACCACTTCCGAAGAGCAAATCACTATTTTCATTTTACTACCTCCATTTCCAACCAGTTTTTCCCCATTTTCATATCGACCTTTATGGGAACCTTTAATTCCAAAACATTTTCCATGCGTTCTCTTGCCAGACTTATGAAATTATCCCTCTCCTGCTCCGGAACGTCAAAGACCAGCTCATCATGAACCTGTAAAATCATCTTAGACCTTAGATTTTTCTTTTTAATTTCTTTAGAGATGCCCACCATCGTCATCTTTATCAGGTCACTGGCAGAGCCCTGTACAGGCGTATTTATCGCCTGCCTTTCGGCGATCTGGCGCATAGCCATATTTTTGTTGTTTATTTCCGGAAGGTACCTTCTTCTTCCGGAAATAGTGGTTACAAAACCCCTGCCTCTGGCCTCCTCGATCTGTTTAAGCGTATAATCCTTTACTTTAGGATACCTTAAAAAATAAGCGTCGATAAAAGACTGCGCCTGGGCTAAATCAATTCCCAGGTCGCGCGAAAGCCCGTAAGAACTTAAACCGTAAATAATCCCGAAGTTGATCCTCTTGGCGGTATTGCGCATATCTTCATTGATATTTTGCTCATCCTCTTCGTAGATTAAGGCGGCAGTCATCCTGTGAACGTCTTTATTGTTTTTAAAAGCGCTGATTAAATTCTCATCTTCTGAAATATGCGCTAAAACCCTTAACTCAATCTGCGAATAATCGCAGGATAAAATAAAGCTATCCTTTTCAAAAGCAACCACTGCCTTCCTGATATTCCTGCCTAATTCCGTTTTTATGGGAAGATTTTGCAGGTTGGGTGAGCTGGAACTTAACCTTCCGGTTTCGGTTACGGTTTGGTTGAAAGAAGAATGCAACCTTCCAGTCCTGGAATCAATTAATTGCGGCAGTGCATCAACATAGGTAGTTTTAATCTTGACCAGTTGGCGATATTCCAGTAATAAGGCCGGAAGATTATGTTTAGCCGCAAGTTTTTTTAATACCTCTTCGTCGGTTGACGGCCCGGTCTTGGTTCTCTTGACTACCGGTAATTCAAGCTTTTCGAATAAGACCTCGCGCAGCTGCTTGGGAGAATTAATATTAAATTCGCAACCTGAGAGGCCATAGATTTCTTTAATCAGGGTAGTTAATTTTTTTTCGCAGTCTCTAGAGACACCGGCAAGCAGCTTCAGGTCTATTTTAATGCCGGTTATTTCCATATCCGCTAAAACCGAGACCAAAGGCATTTCTATATCCTTAAAAAGGCTGCTGAGTTTCTTATCTTGGAGCTCTCTGCCCAGCTTTGGCCTGAGTTCTTTAATATAACTTACTGTTTTTAAAGCATCCAGCGCCTCCGGCTTGATAGACTTGCCCAGATAATCCCAGACCACTTCGTTAAGCTCATAGCCTGACTTAGAGGGATTAAGCAAATAAGCGGCTACCATAGTATCAAAATACAAACCCTCCAGCATAATATTCGATTTAGCTAATGTGGTTTTTATTTTTTTTAAATCGTGGCCTATTTTTTTTACAGCAGGATTGGATAATATAATCTTTGTTTCTTTATTCTTTGCCGGAGCTTTAAAAACCTCATTTTCACAATAGAAGTAAAAATATTTAGCGTCTTGGCCTGCCAATATCAGTTCGTCTTTAATTTTTAAAAGAGAATTTAATCTGTTCAGGTCGGAACTGACCTCTTTCTCTTCAGGCAGCGGGCCTTCATCTTGCGAAGGCAAGTCCTTTAGAAAAGACTTAAACTCTAGATTCTTAAATATTCTGGTCAATTCTTTGTAATCCGGCTCAGAGACTTCTAATTTATCTATTTCAAAACTTAAATCCACATTGTCATCCAAAACTGCCAGCTCCCTGCTCAGTCTTATTTTATCAAGATTATCCCTAATCGCATTTTTCAGCTTTTCCTGCTTGATTTTATCGATATTCTTTAACATTTTATCCAACGAACCAAAATCCTTAATCAGGCTGACTGCTGTCTTCTCTCCAATTCCCGCTACGCCCGGAATATTATCTGCGTCGTCCCCCATCAAAGCGATAATATCGGGTATATCGCGGGGGCTTACCTGATAACGCGCCACAACCTTTTTGGCGTCGTAAGTTACACCTTCGTCTTTATAGGGGCTGAATACCTTTGTTTCTTTATCCACCAGTTGTAAAATATCCTTATCAGAGCTTACTATAGTAACGTCGAGACCCTCTTTCTTTGCCTTTTTATTAATGGTGGCAATGATGTCATCTGCCTCATAGCCATCTTTTTCGAAAATAGTAATCCTGTAAGCAGAAATTACCTCTTTGATTATCGGTATCTGGCTTAAAAGATCCTCCGGCATGGGCGGGCGCTGGATTTTATAATCGCTAAATTTTTTCTGCCTGAAAGTCTTGCGCGATACATCAAAACAGACTGCCAGGTACTTCGGCTTTTTTTCTTTTAATATCTTATTAAGCATATTGGTAAAACCATAGACTGCATTCGTTGGCTGCCCTGAAGAAGTCGCAAGGTTCTTTATGGCGTAAAATGCCCTATAGCAGAATGCATTCGCGTCAATTAAAAACAGGCTATTTTTGCTCATGAAGTTTAATCCATTAAAGTTGATTAAAGAAATAAACAGCCGCCATTAATAATATAAGGAGTTTAATAGGGTGTGATATCTGCAGTTAATTGCCACACTTTTCTTAAAAATGCTAAAAGGAACGGATTTATTGAAAAAGCGCCTTGCGCACCTTGTTTACAAAGGCGCTGATTTCCTTGTTGGAGGGATCCATATACTCCGCTACTGTCGCCTCCTTTAATGCCAGGACGTATTCACCCCGGGCGAAATTCTGCTTTGCGCGGTTAAGATAAGTAAGGGCATTGGTGCGGCTATCCGTCTTAAAAACGTCCCGCGCCCCTGCCGGATCTTTCCTGAATAAACTTACCTTGCCCGACGGTTGGGAATATGCCTGCAATTTATCCGAAGCAGCTGGCGAACCTAAATATGAAGCTGCTTCAGAATCGCCGATAATACCATAGGCGCCGGGAAAAACTCTGGCTATTTCCTCAAGCCTCCTGCGCGCAGCTTCTGCCCAGGGATCATCGGGATCTCCCAAAGTTGCCCTTTTAACCCAGCAGACTATTGCCCGGGCATAATCTTTCTCCTCCTCATAAAGCATAGCCAGGTTAGAATAACTATTAGGGTAGCGGGGATCCAGGTCGATTGCTTTCAGGTACATATCTTTAGCCTGATCCTTATAACCCATTCCTTCAAAAATAATTCCCACATCGTTGTAAGCCACCACATAGGTCGGATCGATAATCAAGGCCTTTTGATAATAAGAAAGAGCTTCCTCTAAATTACCCTTTTCCTGTAATGCAAACCCCTGATCCCGGTAAATCTTTGCTTGATTTGCTAAGAGCCCGGCATCATCCGCGGCTTTTAGAATAGATAAGCATAAAGGTGAAAAAAATATTAACCCTGCTAAAATAAAGGAAAGGCTTCTTGAGGGATAAATTGACATTACCATGTGTAATATATAGGAAAAAAAACAAAAAATCAAGAAAAAAATGCACTTAAAAAGCCTAAATCATTGCCGGTAAATTCAAAGCAGGATGGCCGACCTTATTTAAGAAGTTTAAAAGCTCTTCAGAGGTAGTAGCCTGGGTTTCATCGCAAATTTTATCTGCTAATTCAGGCATACCTATATCCTCAGCAGCCTTCTTTAACTTATCTCCCAAAAGTTCTTTTAACTCTTTGGGCATCCAGACTACCCGCTTTAAACCCCCTTCTGCAGAAATGAATTTCTTACTGATAATGTATAATTTACCGATTCCTAAAAATCCGGGAGTCTGCACCCCACCCCCTACTGAACCCGCCAGAGTAGTAAAGCTCATTCCGCAGGGAGTCATTCCGGAATAATCGCGGTGCACAATCATAACCCCGTTTGCCTCAGGGATTATCGCAGCAATGCACTCAAAACATCCGCAGGATGATTGCGGAAACTCCATCAGCGAATACATGCTTACTTTTTCAATGCTTTTGTTTGACTTCTGATAAACAAAATCATTGATATTCTTCCACTGCCCTAATTTCGCGTCAAGAAGTTCTCCTTTTAATACCGGTTGGTTTGGGCCGGTAGGGGTAATTTCGTAAGAGGCTTTTCCGTCGAGCCAGGAATATGCTCCACACAACCCTAAGCGCTCGGGAGTAATAATGCAGACGTGGTTAGGGGCAAAACTCTGGCAGAGCATACAGCTATAAAAGGTATCTACGCTTTCATCGGTCATACCGCTTAAGCGCGCGTCGCGTTCGTCAAAAACTTTTCTTGCCTGGGGCAATAATTTTTCCACATCCTCGGACTTGCTGTAAATTTTCACCTGGACTTTATCTACTATAGCATTATATTCCTCGTGTATCATAGCGTGTAAAATTACGCCGATATGCTTTAAACGAAAACCCTTATTAAAAGCATCCTTGGATATCCTTATCCAGTTCATATCCCTCTGGCCGATATGCATCAGGCCCATGGCATAATTAGTATAGCGGTGTACCTGGCGCTCTAGAATCGGCTCAAAATCTTTCTGCATTTTTCTTCCGGCAACTTCTACGACAATCGCTAAAGGCATAGACTTGCTGCCTTTCTCCAACTGGTCGATATCCGGCCCGACAACTTCAACTTTACCGTCTTCGACCTCATCCAGATTTTTGGTAATCAAAAACTCAAAGGCAGTGCTTACCTTACCGCCGAATTCGGCGTGTAATTGTTCTTTTCTAACACGCTCACCTTCAAAGGCTGCTGCATATGGCACAGGTACATCCACCTTGGCTAATTTAACTTTTATTCCCCTGGTAAGTATACATTTGGAGACCAAATTGCTATAATCTTTCTCAGTAACTAATGCCTCATAACGTGTAGTATCGATTTTACCTAGCTGCGGCACTTCTAAGTCGGTTATAATCGGTAAACCAAAAGCTAATGCCCCCAATCCGGTAGCTACTAAAACTTCATCAACGTGGCCCAAAAGTAAAACAAAAGCGGGAACACGATTACGGATATAATCGGCAATTTTGCCCCATTGTCCTGGCTTATGCCCTCCGTAAGTCAACGGAGCCCTGACCGCGAAATTTACCGCGTAAATTGCGGATAAATAATCTTCCCCTAAAGGCACAATATAATTCTCAAGGCCTAATTCAACACCCTGGCTTTCCAGCTGAGCCTTGAAAGTTTTGCCCTCAATACTACCAGCCAGGAGGCTGACGATGCCCTTGGTTTGGAAATCTCTGACTAATTTTACTGCCGCCTCCTCGTCTTTAGCCGGACCCAATATTACAGCAATACCGGCAATTCTTCCATCTACCAGCTGAATCCCCAGCGAACGTAAAATATTATCCGGGATAAACCCGGTAAATCCCTGGTTAGGATGATTATTATTCAATACCTCCAAGGCTGCCAGAATCTCCTCACAGACTAAGGTAGCTACCCCCTTATTCAGGATCCCGCCTAAACTCGCTATGACTAAGCCGCTTTTTGCAGCAATATTTTTATTTAACTTTTCAGCTTCAGCTAAAGCTAAAAGGCAATCCCCTAAAGTCTTAACCTCGATATTCAAAAGAGCATCTACCAACGGCAGATAATAATTGGTTTCCGGAAAACCTACTTTTGCGTCTTTACCTTTCTCGGCAATTAACTTTTCTAAAGATTGGCGTGTAAGGCTTAATAGCGTATCCGCACCCTTGCTGCCCAGCTGCACTAATACTTCCGACATAGCGTTATTACTCCTTTCCAATAGGCTGACGATTGTCGAAGCGGCCTTAGCCCCTTCGTTAGCCGCATCCCCGCGGGATTTACATTTTATAAGTTGATTTTTTATTTTAGAGACACTGCCGCAGGCGAAAATATTTTCGATATTCGTGCGCATTGCCTCATCTGTACAAATATAACCCTGGTCAGTAACGATTCCCGATTCTTTTAAAAAATCGGTTGCGGCAAAATAATTACCTATAAATAAAATCAGCGGTGTTGCGATTACTTTGCCGTTATTTAACTTAAAGGCCTTTAGCTGAGCCCCTTCACCGATAATCTCAGTAATCTCTAAGTTATCCAGCCATTCTACGTTTTCGCCGGCCGAAAAAGATTCGGGCTTAGGGGAGCTGATAATTTTTGTATGCTTATCTTTCACGCTGGAGGCCCCTAAAAAACGCGAACATAATTCCGCTTCTCCGACCAGGCAAAGCGTATCAGCCAAAATTAACTGTTGCTTGAACTTTTGTGCATCTTCTAAGGTATAAAGACTGTAAACTCCGTCTTTGCCCTTACCGGGAATATCAGGAATGCGCGCCCTTGCCCCGGTTGACACCACCAGGTAATCATAACCGATCTTATTATTATTCTTAAGTACTACCTGTTTCTTCCTGGTATCTACCCTGACAACTTTGCTGTCATTTATAAGTTTAACCTTATTCTTTTCATAAAAATCGCGGGAACAAAAGAAAAGTTCCTCTTCTTTTACTTTGCTATCAAGATAATCAATTAATAAATCTCTTTTATAGGGCAGGCCGGGCTCCTGAGAAATCACCGTGATTTCATGATCTGGTGAATGTCTTACTAATGTTTCGGTGCAGGAAAAACCCGCAGCAGAATTACCGACGATTACTATTTTAGCCATCCCTATTGAAAATAAACTCTTAATTTATAATCCCGAGGCATCAAGTACCTTGGGCACTATTTTATCCCAGCCGATAGGCATGATATGGATGCCCTGGCACATGGGTTTTAATTCCTTAATTAATCTGGCGGCAATCTCGATAGATGTTGCTACTTTATCCTTTGTACTTTCCATCTCTTTGATTAAATTATCCGGCACCGTCACTCCGGCGACATTCTTATTCATATATTTAGCCATTCCTGCTGATTTTAATAAGACGATTCCTCCTAGTATCGGGACGTTCAAACGCTTGACTTTATCTAAAAAATTCTCGAATATTTTAATATCATAAATCGCCTGGGTTTGGAAGAATTGGGCTCCGGCGGCGATTTTTTTCTCCATCTTCATAATCTGAGGCTCCAGAGGATCTGCTCCGGGATTAACCACTGCGCCCATAAAGAACTTCGGGGCCTGGCCTTCCAATTTATTGCCCTTCATATCTGTGCCCTGCTGAAGCGTTCTTACCACGTCCAATAATTGAACCGAGTCCAGATCAAATACCGGCTTTGCATCCGGATGATCTCCTAAGGTAGTATGGTCACCGGTTAAAAGCAATAAATTTTCAATACCCAGGCTTGCCGCAGAAAGAATATCCGACTGCAGTGCCAGGCGGTTACGGTCGCGGCAGGTAACCTGGAATATCGGCTCAAATCCCCGCTCCTTTAATAAACTGCAGACTGCCAGGGACCCTAAACGCATCACCGAACTCTGTAAGTCCGTAACATTAATTGCATCTACTTTATTACGAATAAGCTCGGCATCTTCTAAAAGAACCTTGGTCTCTATACCTTTTGGCGGCCCGATCTCCGAAGTCACCACAAACTTACCGGACTGTACTTTTTCCTTAAAACTCATTTCTTACTCCATGGTGAGCGGATCCTGTCTTGGCTTGTTTCTCGCGGGGACGCTTGTTTTGCCCCTGCGAGGCAAAACTGCGCTCGCCTACGGCCCCTCGCTCTCACTAACATGTAGTAGCGGGTGATCCGTGCCCACTCGGGCTCCTCGGACGCCCTGCTTGAAATCAATCCAAGCCACCCGCTAAAAATTAATTAAAACTCATATTTAATGAACCTAAAAAGAACAAAAATTAATACTTATTTCTGTTGTAACTTAGCGGCCTTAAGTAAATTGCGCATCAGCATGGTTACGGTTAAAGGGCCGACTCCGCCGGGAACCGGAGTAATGATTGAAGCGCGTTTTTCTGCCTCTTCAAATTCTACATCGCCGACAATCTTACCTTCTACACGGTTTATCCCTACATCAATCACTACCGCGCCCTCTCTTACCCATTCGCCCTTAATTAAACCGGCTTTGCCCACAGCGACAATTAAAAATTCTGCTTTTTTAACATGCTCCTCTAATTTACCGGCTTTGGAAGTTCCGATATGACAAACACTAACCGTAGCGAATTTATCCAATAGCAAAAGAGCTATGGGTTTACCCACAATCTCGCTGTGTCCGACCATTACCACTTCTTTGCCGTATAGGTCCATACCGGTTTCATTCAGTAATTCCATCACTGCTGCAGGAGTACAGGGTAATAAATCTGCTTTGCCGAAAACTATCTTACCGATATTAGCCGGGTGTATCCCCTCCACGTCCTTCTCTGGCGAAATAAACTGGCTGATTTTTTTATAATCTATGTGTGCAGGAAGCGGCATCTGAATAATAATGCCGTTTATGGATTCATCTACGTTTAACTGATTTATAAATCCTACGAGCTTGTCTTCAATGGTATCCTGGGCTAATTTATGAAATTGATATTCTATTCCCAGGGCATCCGCGGTTTTTTTCTGGGATTTTGCATACGCCTCTGCCCCGGCATCCCCCCCCACCTGGATGCTGGCTAATACCGGTTTTTTCCCTAACGCAGAAATCTCCTGTTTTATCCCTTCTTTTATTTTTTGGGCAATCGGTTTACCCTCTAATAGTTTTGCCAACTTTCTCCTCCGTTTCTAGGCGCGTTTTTTTGATTATTTTCTCGCTGCACTTTATTTCTTTTTCCAGGTTACGGATTAATTTATTATCTTCTTTGCCTTTCATATATTTTAAATTTATTTCCACATTAAACTTAGCAGAGGCAAATCCTGACTCCAGCAGAACCGCAGCTACTGCCACATCGCTGATTAAATTGACATTGCCTTTCTTAATTAAAGGCGGACATAACCTGATTGCCTCCAGACACAGGCGGCAGACCATTAAAGGCACATTCAGTGCTTCTTTTAAATCCTTACTCTTATATGCAGTAACATCTAAATCTACCAATTTTAAAAATTCCTGTCTTAATTCTTCAGACTTTCCTAAAACTGCCTCGATTTCGCTTTCGTATTTAGCGTATTTAGGCTTTCCTAATGTAAAATTAGCCACCATACTGATTAAAGATGCGCCCAATGAAGCAGCTAAAGCCGCTGCCGAACCTCCGCCCGGAGCAGGCAGGCGTGCTGATAGATCATCCAAGTATTGCTTGATAGAATCTTCCGCGTACATATCTAACTATCAGCTATCAGCCTTCAGCTGAAAGCTAAAGACTGAAAGCTCACTTAAAAAAGACCTGTAATATTTCCTGCTTCGTCAATATCTATCTTCTCGCCTGCAGGATGACTTGGCAGCCCCGGCATAGTCTGCATAGTTCCGCAAAGCGGATATAAAAATCCAGCACCGATTGAAGGCCGAATATCCCTTATCGGTAAAACAAAATCGCGCGGCCTGCCTTTTAACGTGGGGTCATGCGATAAAGAAAGATGCGTCTTGGCCATGCATATAGGCAGGTTATCCCATTTGCGCTCGGTGAATAATTTAATCTTACCCTCTGCTAACTCCGAATATTCAACATCTTTGGCGCCGTAAATCTTTGTGGCGATGCTTCTAATTTTTTCTTTTATCGGCAGGTTCAACGGATAGAGGAAATTGAATTTCTTAGGTAACTCGGCCGCTTTAATCACTGCCCTGCCTAAATCTACTCCGCCCTCTGCGCCCTTAAGCCAGACCTCGCTTGTTTCGCATCCGTCAGCGCCGAATTCCAACGCTTTCTTTTTTACGAATTCTACTTCTTTGTCCGTGTCGGCTCTGAATCTGTTAATTGCCACTACCGCCGGAACACCAAATGATTTAACATTTTCTATGTGCTTTTCTAAATTACAAATCCCTTCCTCTAAAGCGGGAATGTTTTCTTTTATCAGACCCTCATCCAGAGGCTTTCCGGCGACAATATTAAATTTTCCGCTGTGCGCCTTTAGCGCCCTGATAGAGCAGACAATTACCGCTACATCCGGCACAAGCCCGCTTGCGCGGCATTTTATATTAAAGAATTTTTCCGCGCCGCAATCAGCTCCAAATCCGGCTTCGGTAACCACAAATTCCGATATCGGCAATGCGATCATATCCGCTAAAATTGTGCTGTTTCCATGGGCAATATTAGCAAAAGGCCCGGCGTGCACAAAACAAGGAGTATTATCCAAGGTTTGAATCAGGTTGGGTTTTATAGCATCTTTTAAAAGAGCAGCCATGCTACCGGAGACCTTTATGTCTTTCGGAGTTATTGAATTACCTTCCGTAGAATCAGCTAAAATAATTTTATCGAGGCGACTCCTTAAATCCTTTAATCCGCGGCTTAATGCCAGAATAGCCATAACTTCAGAGGCAACCGTAATATCAAAACCCGTATCCCGGGGGATTCCGTTCAGTTTACCACCCAGGCCGATCTTTATGTTTCTTAAAAATCTGTCGCTTACATCCACTACCCGTCGCCAGTATATTCTTTCCGGGTCGATTTTAAGCTTATTTCCTTTTAGAAATGAGTTATCTAGATATGCCGCGGCTAAATTATGTGCTAAACCCACGGCATGCACATCTCCGGTAAAATGGAGATTAAAATCCTCCATCGGCAAAATTTGGGCATAACCTCCGCCGGCAGCGCCTCCTTTTATGCCGAAAACCGGACCGAGCGAAGGCTGCCTGATACAGGTAGTAGTAAGCTTGCCTAATTTATTTAAAGCCATAGAAAGACCGATGGTAGTCACGGTCTTTCCTTCGCCCAAAGGCGTAGGAGTGATTGCAGTAACTAAAACGTATTTCCCTTTAGGCTTATTTTCTATTTCTTTCAAAATATCTAACTCAACCTTGGCGATATAATTACCATAAGGGATAAGGAATTTACGATCAATATTTAACTTGCGGGCTATCTCTAGGATGGGTTCTTTTTTTGCCGACTGCGCTATTTCGATATCAGAAAGCATAACTTTCCTCCACCTGGAATGCGCCTTTGATTAACTTCGGTTTTTCTTTATCCTGGTAAAATTCTAGCGCAACAACATCAAACCTTGCTTTTTTCTCCAATAGATTATTCTCTTTGAGGAAAGACAGGGCTACGCGCAAAATTTTTCTCTGCTTAACCCTGGCCAAAGCTTCCTGCGGTAAACCGAATCTGATTGATTTTTTGGATTTTACTTCTACGAAGCAGATTGTGTCTCTATCAAGAGCAATAACGTCTATTTCGCCTAATTTGTTGCGGTAATTTCTGAATAATATTTTGTAACCGGATTCCTTTAGAACTCCGACTGCCCTTTCCTCTGCTGCTTTTCCTAAATTTAAACTCTCTTTAGACAAGGCAAAAAGTTTTTCTATGGATTCCGGAAGGGCCAAACCTTCTTAAAGCGAATTTATGCATCCTTGTAGGGTAACCCTTATGCCTACGGAAGCCGTATTCGGGATACAATTTATCGTATAAAACCATAATCCTGTCCCGCACTACTTTAGCCAAGATAGAAGCGCAAGCAATACTTTTGGATTTTGCGTCCCCTCCGGGAATATTAGTATAAGGAAACGCTATGTTTAATTTTACGTTGCCGTCTACGATGATATGAGGATTTTGTTTAGCAGGATTTCCTATTTTATCCAGCAGCGTAAAGAGCGCCTGCTCCATTGCCATGCGCGTAGCCGCCAAAATATTAAAAAAATCAATCATTCCTTCTTCTACTATACCGATACCGTATAAGGAATATTCGGATATTTCTTTAAAAGCCTGTTCACGGTAAACTTGAGTTAATTTTTTAGAATCGTCTATACGATTTTTAAAACGCTCACCCGCCTTAAGCGCAACTGCCGCCGCCACTACCGGCCCTGCTAAGGGGCCCCTGCCGGCCTCGTCTATTCCGATGATTAATCCGTAACCTGCTCTTTTAAGCTTTTTTTCGTAGTAAAAATCCGGTTTATTATTTTTAATCTTTGCTTTCAATTTTAGTAGCTTGCTTTCCTACTTTCTTTCTTAAATAATAAAGCTTTGCCCTTTTTACTTTTCCGCTACGAATTACTTCGATGCGTTCGATTCCGGGCGAATATAAAGGGAAAACGCGCTCAATACCCTCTCCGTAAGAAACTTTTCTTACCGTAAAATTCTCCCTTATTCCTGAGCCGCGCTTAGCAATAACCACTCCCTCAAAAGGATGCAGCCTGGTCTTATCCGGTCCCTCCATAATTTTAACCATAATCCTGACCGTATCACCTACGTTAAACTTGGGTATTTCTTTTTTGGTATATTCCTGCTCTACGAGTTTGATTTTGTTCATTTTTATTTCTCCCTTCTAAATGCCCAAGAGATCGCAACGCCTCTGTTTAGTCCTCTGGATAGCCTTCGTTTTTCTCCATTTTTCGATTTTTTTGTGATTTCCTGATAATAATATTGCCGGGACTTTCATGCCATTATAATCGGCAGGCCTGGTATAGTGAGGATATTCTAATAGATTACTCTCAAATGACTCAAAATTCAAGGAATTTTTATCGCCAAGCACTCCGGGTAGAAGCCTGACTATGGAATCCACTAAAACCATTGCCGGCAGCTCCCCGCCAGTCAAAACATAATCCCCGATAGAAATCTCCATATTCGCCAATTTCTGCCTAACTCTTTCATCTACTCCTTCATAATGCCCGCAGATAAGAATCAAATGTTTTGTTTTTGCCAGTTTCCGGGCAAGTCTATGGGTTAATTTTTTTCCCTGCGGGCACAACAATATTACTTGCGAATTTTTGACTTTACGGCTTTGTGACTTTATGTGCTTTACCGCCCTGAATATAGGCTCCGGACGCATCACCATGCCCGAACCCCCGCCAAAAGGGCGATCATCAACTTTTCTATGCTTGTCCAAAGAATAATCCCTTAAATTATGGACGTATATTTTTACCTCGCCTTTAGCCTGAGCACGCTTAATTATCGACTCATTCAATACGGGGTCGAACATTTTGGGAAATATAGTAATAATATCTATACGCATGGTTGACTGTTATATTGACTCAAAAATTTCTTTTTAAATTCTTTAAATCTATCCTGTTTTATCGCTTCCCTGACCCGCTGCATTAATTCTAAATAGAAATAAATATTATGAAAAGAAACCAGCCTCAAGCCCAAGATTTCATCGGTATTGAATAAATGGCGTAAATACGCCCGGCTGAAATTGCGGCAGGTATAACACTTGCAAGCCGGATCAAGCGCGCCATAATCCTGGATGTAGGGTGCGTTTCTTATGATTAATTTTCCGGTGCTGGTAAAGGCCGTGCCGTTTCTTCCGTAACGCGTAGGAACCACGCAATCAAACATATCAACTCCGAAATCTATTGCTTCTAAAATATCCTCGGGTGTACCTACGCCCATCAGGTAACGGGGGGCCTGTTGAGGCAAAACTTCACTCATACATGCGGTAATATTATATCTTAAATTTTTCGGTTCGCCAACTGAAACTCCCCCCACTGCATAACCGTCGAATCCGATCTCAACGAGGCGCCCGACGCACTCTTTACGTAAATCTTCGTAAGTTGCACCCTGCACAATACCGAAAAGCAAAGAACAATTATCATTACTGACGCCTGAAAACTCCTGCCTGCCGGCAGGCATTGGACGGATGAAAGCTGTTTTTGAACGACCCGCCCAGTCTATAGTACGTTCCATTGCAACCCGGGCGTAATCCTTTGCGCAAGGGTAATGTACGCATTCATCCAAAGGCATCAAAATATCAGAACCTAAACCCTTTTGAGTCCCGATTACGTCTTCCGGAGTAAAAAAATGCTTTAGCCCGTCAAAATGTGACTGAAAACTTACTCCTTCATCGCTTACTTTGCGTAATAGTGCCAGGCTAAATATCTGATACCCTCCGCTATCGGTAAGAATAGGCTTGGGCCAGGACATAAAGTCATGCAGGCCTCCTGCTTTTTTAATCACTTCTAAGCCCGGGCGTAAGAAAAGATGGTAGGCATTTGCTAAAACAACCTCTGCCCGGCATTCTTCTAATTCCGCCGGTGAAATCGCTTTTACTGTGGCTTGAGTCCCCACGGGCATAAAACAGGGTGTATTGATTTCGCCGCGCGCAGTAGTTAATCTGCCTAACCTAGCTTTACTATTATTATCTTTATGAATTAACTTAAACATAGGTTCAATTTTTAAAGTTACAAGACACACGACAGAAGGTCACAAGTAATAACGGTAGCACTTCTGACGTTGTGACTTTGTGTCCTTGTGACTTTAATTTAAAGAATCAACATGGCGTCGCCGTAACTATAAAACCTGTATTTCCTGTCAATTGCTTCCTGGTAAGCCTTTTTAACTAACTCTGTGCCGGCAAAAGCCGAAACTAACATAAAAAGTGTAGTGCGCGGAAGATGAAAATTAGTAATCAAGCAATCCACTGCACTGAATTTATATCCTGGATAGATAAATAAATCTGTAAATCCTTCTTTTTTATTCGAAAGAAAATTTGCTTCCAGGCTACGGCAGCTGGTTGTGCCTACGGCAATAATTCGTTTTTGATTTTTGCGCGTCTGTTCTATTAATTGAAGCGCCTGATCGCTGATTTGGTAATATTCCTTTTCCATGGTGTGGCTGGCAACATCTTCGCATCTTACCGGTTTAAAAGTAGCGTAGCTGACATGTAAAGTAATATAAGCAGAGTTTACATTCAAAGATCTGATTTTTTCCAATAAATCCCGGGTAAAGTGCAAACCTGCTGTCGGCGAAGCAACCGAACCTTGTTTCCTGGCATAAACCGTCTGATAATCGCTAAAGTCGGATTCCTCGGGTTTTCTTTTTATATAAGGAGGAAGCGGCATCAAGCCGTGCGCGTATATCTGCTGGAGGCTTTCGGCATGAAAAGTTACCTCTTTCTTTCCAGTTATCTTGCAACTTAAACCGGTACCGTTAAAAATAATCTTTTCATTAAGCTTCAGGCGGCCGGGCTTAATCAGGGCGCTAAATTTTAAACCTTCTTTATTCTCAAGCAGTAGAAGCTCAACCTTACCTCCAGTTTGCCTTGAACCGATCAAACGCGCCGGTAATACTTTCGTATCATTTAATACTAAAAGGTCATCTTTTTTAAAATACTCTGTTACATCTTTAAAATAACGGTGCTCGATTTTACCGCTCTTTCGCTTAAGCACCAGAAGCCTGGCCATCTCCCGTTCTCTTAGGGGATATTGGGCGATTAACTCTTTAGGTAAGAAATAGTCGAAGTCAGATAATTTCATATTAATTAAGGTTTAATTTTATCGATTGCCGCCAGCCGCGAACCAGGATAGTAATAACTAAGAATTCTCTGGTAGGTATAACCCTGCTTTGCCATAAAATAAGCGCCCCACTGACACATTCCCACTCCGTGGCCCCAACCTTTACCTTCAAAAAATACTCTTGTGTTTGTAAGGCTTAAATCAAAGGTCGAACTCTTTATAATATCGGGCCCGATAATATCGCGAAATTCTTTTACCGTTATTTCGAAACTTTGATTGGAAGTAGTTATTTTTAATTTATTTATCCTTGATGATTTATCCCGTTCTAAAATACTAATGTCTCTCAAGTCGCCCAGCCTCTCACCAAATCGATTAAACTTGTTTATAATTTCCTGTTTAGTCAATACCGTATTCCATCGATAATGCGGCGATTCCTGACAGAATCCGCAATAGACACCCTTTAAAG
>QNCD01000004.1 GCA_003644385.1 Candidatus Omnitrophota bacterium | reverse complement strand
CTGATGCTGGAGAAAAGATTGAATTCGGACAAGGTGATTTTGTCACTTTTCCCAAGGGCCTGGCTTGTGTCTGGGAAATAAAAGAGCCGGTGAAGAAGCATTATAATTTTAAGTAATAATATAGAAAAAAGTGATGTTAAACTTTCTTTATAATCTGGCCACGGATAAATACCGCGGAATTTTGCCAGACCTGGTAAAGTTCTTTCTATTTTTACTTTCCCAAATTTATGCTTTAATAATCAGATTTTTAATTTTTAAAAACAGGCTGCTACAGCAGCGCCTTAATTGTAAGGTGATTAGTATAGGCAATATTACTTTGGGCGGAACGGGAAAGACTCTTTTAGCTGAATATATCGCTAAACTACTTAAGCAAAAGGGGCATAGAGTGGCAGTACTAACTAGGGGGTATGGAAGAAAGGTTACAACGTCACAACGTCACAACGTCACAAGTTATGAAAATATGGGAGATGAGCCGTATATGCTTAAAATGAAACTGGGAGACGTTCCGGTTTTAGTTGATGCCGATAGAATACGCTCGGGGAAAAAAGCAATCAGTGAATACGGGGTTGATTCGGTAATTTTAGACGACGGTTTTCAGCAGTGGCGGATTAAAAAAGATTTAGAAATCGTAACTATAGACGCGACCGACCCTTTCGGTAACGGCAATATGGTCCCAAGAGGATTATTGCGCGAACCATTATCCGGGCTTAGGCGCGCAGATATTTTTATTTTGACTAAGACTAACCTTAATTTTCATGTTCAGGAGGCGGTTTCTTATTTGAATCAGATTAATCCTAAAGCACTTATATTGAAATCCGTTCATCAGCCAATAGGGCTGTACAGGTTAAATAAGCAGGACCAACCAGTAAGGCCGGAAAGTATAAAAGAAAAAAAAGCCGTTATAATCTGCGGGATTGCCGACCCCGATTCTTTTAGTAACCTTATTACGGGATTGGGCATAAACATTGTTTCAGTCTATACCTTTGCCGATCATCACCGTTATTCATATAGAGATCTGGAACGCTTAGACCGTCAGCTACAAAGTTCTGCTATAAATACAATGATTACTACCGAAAAAGATTTCGTTAAAATAAGTCCTTATTTATCTTACCGTAATGACTGGCGGTTTGAATTACTGGTTTTACGCATAGAAATAAAACTAATAGATAATGAGCAGGATTTTATCAATCGATTACTTGGGTTATATTCTGCTTAAATTATTCGGACCTTTGTTTAGAAGGATCCCGGTTAATTTTACCTTTTTTTTAGGCAGAAGAATAGGAGAGTTGTTTTTTCTGTTTGACTATAAGCACAGGGCAGTTGCTTATTCAAATTTAAAGACTGCCTTAGGCAATGATTTATCTCCTTGTCAGATTCGTAAAATAACCAGGCAATTTTACAGAGTTTTCGGACAGAACCTGATGGAAATATTTCTCATGCCTTTGATAGATAAAGATTACACCAATAAATACGTAGAAATAGAGGGATTGGAGCATGTAAAGGAGGCGCTAAGCAGGGGTAAAGGCGTATTCATTTTAGCTGTGCACGCAGGCAGCTGGGAGCTTGCAGGTATTCTTTTGGCTTGCCAGGGGATAGATTTTACCACCTTTGTACGGGGGCAAAGAAATCCTTATCTTAACCGGATACTGAATGAGTACCGTCAGTTAAAAGGATGCAGAGTAATCGAGAGAGACGCCGGGCTTAAGGAGTTGATTAGGACTATCAAGGCCGGTGGGCTTGTAGGGATCTCTATTGACCAGGGAGGGAAATCAGGATTGCCGGTTGATTTTTTTGGCAAAGACGCCTCTATGGGCCAGGGCGCGGTAAAGTTAGCGTTAAACTACGGTTGTGCGCTTATACCAAGCTATAGTTTTAGAAGATCCGGCCCTTACATTAAAATTATTTTTGGGCCTGCATATCAAATGAAGAAAACCGGGAATTCAGAAAATGATATCCGGCTTAATTTACAGAACATTATCCGGATATTTGAAGGATATATCAGAAGCTATCCCCAGGAATATCTCTGGACTTATAAGATCTGGAAATATTCCAAAGAGAGGAATATCCTGGTGCTTAATGACGGCAAGGCCGGGCATTTAAGGCAGTCTCAGGCAGTCAGCGTAATATTAGAAGAGGCCCTGAAAGAAAAAGATTTTAAAGCCAATACCGATTATCTCGAAGTCAAATTCAAAAATAATTTTTCCCGAAGGGCGTTAAGTTTAAGCAGCGCCCTGAGCGCTAGATTTCAATGTCAGGGCTGCCTGGCCTGCCTGAGATTTTTTTTAAAGGAGGATGTTTATAAGAATTTGTCCGCTTTAAAGCCGGATATAATAGTATCCTGCGGTTCGTCGTTAGCGGGATTAAATTACATTCTTTCGAGAGAAAATCTGGCTAAGTCTATAGTGATTATGCGGCCTTCGTTTTTAAGCTTCAGGCGTTTTGATGCGGTAATTCTGCCAAGGCACGATAGGCCGCCAAATAGAGGGCCGGTTATAGCTACCCAAGGAGCCTTAAATTTAATAAACGATGATTATCTGCTTTCTCAGGCCAGCCTTATTAAAAAAGAAATAAATCTGAGCAAGAAGCTTGTTTTGGGCATATTAATAGGAGGAGATACAAAAAAATTCAGCCTAAACCCGAATTTAATAAAACAGTTATTCAGCAAGATAAAACTTTTTTTAGAAAGATATGACGGCGAGGTGCTGATTACTACTTCTCGAAGGACCTCAAAAGAAATTGAAGAGCTGGTAAAAAAAGAATTTTCGGGTTATTCGCGCTGTAAATTACTGGTGATTGCCAATGAAAAAAATTTAGCTTATGCAGTAGGCGGCATACTTGCTTTGAGTGAAATTATAATAGTCTCTGCGGAGAGTATTTCGATGATTTCGGAAGCGGTAAAAAGCAAAAAATATATATTAGTTTTAAAAGTTTTAGGCTTGAGCGAAAAACACCGGCGGTTCCTGGAGCACTTCAGTAAAAATAAATATATATATCTGTCTGATCTTGACCGGATAAGCACTCTTTTAAAAGAGCTGCACGTGAATAGGCCGCCAATATACCAACCAGACGACCGCAGTTTAGTCAAGGAAGCTTTAAAAAAAATACTATAAAATAAAATTCCCAAGCATAAAGATGAAAATATTACAGATACTGCCGGCGTTAAATTTCGGTGGCGTTGAGACAGGAACATTAGATTTAGCTAAATATTTGGTAAAAAAAGGCCATGGCGCGGTTGTAGTTTCAAGCGGAGGCGCTTTGGTTAAAGATCTCAGAGCCATGGGGGCAGTCCACTATCAACTGCCTGTGCACAAGAAATCTCTGATTAAAGTGGTAAAAATGATTTTTGAGTTAGCCAAAATCATCAGAAAGGAAGATGTAGATATCATTCACGCGCGTTCGCGGGTCCCGGGGTGGATTGCTTATTTTGCTTCCCGTATAACCGGAAAAGTTTTTATTACAACATGTCACGGTTATTACAGAAAAAACTTTTTTAGTTCTGTGATGGGCTGGGGCAAGAGGGTTATAGTGTTGAGTAACGTAATCGCGCGACATATGATAGATGATTTTGCTGTGCCTTACGAGCGGATAAAATTGATCCCCCGCAGCGTTGATCTGGAAAAATTTAAATTTATTCCTCCCGATAACAGAAATGCGAATGAGTTCCACGTAGGCATAGTGGGAAGACTGACTCCGCTAAAAGGCCATTTACATTTTATAAAGGCAATGGCCAGGGTATCACAAGAAACCCCAGGTCTTAAAATCTGGATTGTCGGCGATGCCCCGGATTCGAAATCAGCGTATAGAGAACAAATCCAGGATTTAACAAAGAGATACGGGCTTTGGCAGCGTACGCAATTTTTAGGGGTTCAGAAAGATATCCCTGCAATAATGGCGGATTTAGATGTTTTAGTTTTAGCTACTACTACTCATGAAGCATTCGGCAGGGTAATCATTGAAGCCCAGGCAAGCGGTGTATGTGTGGTGGCTACCCGCGTGGGAGGGGTGGTAGATATTATTGAAGATAATCAGACCGGCCTGCTTGTTCCTCCTGCTGAGCCGATAAGCATGGCAGAAGCGGTAATAAAGATTTATAAGGACAAGAACCTCAGGAGTAATTTAGCCAGCCGCGCTTATGAGAAAGTAAAGGAGAAATATAATTTAGGTCTTATGGCAGATAAGACAGAAGAGGTATACGAGGATGCGCTCAGTAATTTGAGAATTTTAGTGATTAAGCTCAGCTCTTTAGGCGATATAATCCTGTCTACCCCTGCATTAAGGGCTTTAAGAGAGAGGTTCCCTGCGCAAAATCATAAAATCAGCTTATTAATCGGGGAGGAATACAAGGATATACTTTTAAACTGCCCATATATCGACGAGTTGATTGTATTTGATTATAAATACCGCGACAAGGGCCTAAGGCAGCTTTTAAATTTATCAGCATCATTAAGAAAGAAAAACTTTGATTTGATTGTAGACCTGCAGAATAACCGCAAGAGCCATTTACTTTGTGCGCTCAGCCTGCCTTTAAAGAGTTACGGATATAACAATAAAAAGCTAAGCTTCTTACTTAAAAAAAGAGTCAAAAATGACAAAATAATATTAGATCCTGTAAATCATCAGTTCAGGATTTTAAAAATGCTGGATATTGATTTAAAGGATTCTTCCTTAGAGTTATGGCCCGGCGAGGGAGACCGGATTTTTGCCGAAGAATTTCTAAGGTCTCAATGGATAAGCGGAAATCAGGTAATTATCGGAATAAATATCAGCGCAAGTCACAGATGGATGAGCAAAAATTGGCCGCTTCATCATCTAGCCAGGCTATGTGAAGAATTAGCAAAGCGCGATATGCGGGTTATGCTCACCGGCTCAAAGGAAGATTTAAAAATTGCAAATTCCCTTTCGGTGAGTTTAAAAAATATAAAATTAATCAATGCCTGCGCAAAGACCAGCATAAACCAGCTTGCCTGTTTGATCAGGAAATGCAATGTTTATATATCAGCGGATTCCGCCCCTTTGCATATTGCTGCCAGCCAGGGCGTACCCCTTATCGCGCTTTTTGGGCCTACTGATCCGCGCAGGCACATGCCTTATGCCAGAAGATATATATTGATAAAGAAAACACTCTCATGTAGCCCATGTTATAAATCAAAATGCAGAAGAAAAAAATGCATGGAGATGATTACTCCGGAAGAAGTATTAGAGGCAATAGAAAAATTATTAAAGACAAATACCAAAGCACAAATGACAAATGAATGACAGACACCAAATGACAAATCTAAGGTTTTGATATTTGACATTTGTCTGCCTGACGGTAGGCAGGAATTTATTTTGTCATTTGAATTTTGTCATTTGACATTAACAATGAACATCCTATTCTTAACCAACCATCTTAATATCGGCGGTATCAGTAAATATGTATTGGAGTTGGCTGGTGGCCTGAAGCAAAGAGGCAATAACGTATATATTGCTTCCAGCGGCGGCAGGTTAACCGAAGAATTTCAAAATTCAGGAATAAAATTTATACCGATTCCGATAAGAACAAAATCGGAATTGAGTTTTAAAATCCTGATTAGTTTTTTTAAACTTTTGAGAATAATCAAAGAGGAAAAAATTGAGATCCTGCATGCTAATACGCGGGTAACTCAGGTTTTAAGCTGCCTGCTCAGTAAAATTTTGCATATTCCTTATGTATCCACCTGCCACGGTTTTTTTAAAACCAGGCTTTCACGCCGGCTCTGGCCCTGTTGGGGCAGGACAGTCATTGCCATAAGCGAAGAGGTAAAACATCACCTGGTGAGAGACTTTAAACTCAAGGAGCAGGAGATAAAAGTAGTCAGGCATGGAATAGATCTTAGTAAGTATTGTTCACCAAGTACAGAGTATCGAGAAGAAACAAAGAAAGAGTTGGGATTAGATAAGGGCCCGGTGATTGGCATTATCGCCAGATTGTCACAGGAGAAAGGCCATATTTATCTTATTAGGGCGGTTAAAAAAGCCAAAGAGCAAGTTAACAATATACGATTAATTATTATAGGCGAAGGCAGAATGAGAGAAAAACTGTTGACAGAGGTTAACTCTTTAGGATTAGAGGATAGCGTCATATTCTTCCCTTCTGTTTTTGATACCAGAAAATTTTTGTCAGTTATGGATGTGTTTGTCCTTCCCTCCCTGAAAGAAGGGCTGGGCTTAAGCTTAATGGAAGCCATGACTATGTCTGTTCCGGTGATAGGGACAGACATCGGCGGGATCAAGGATTTGTTAATGAACCAAGAAAACGGATTAATGGTAAAACCTGGGGATTCTTTTGCTCTCTCGCAGGCAATTCTTAAAATAATTTCGGATAGGACAAAAGCAGAATCTTTGGCAAAAAAAGCTAAACAATTCATAGAAAAAAATTTTACAAAAGAAAAAATGATTGTGAGTACCGAGGAGGTTTACTCAGGATGCTTAAACATAAGAAATTAACTTATCTTTTTATTTCAATTTTTCTTTTTGTGCTATTGGCAGTAAGTTTTATCAGGCAGCAGTATGTTGTCCCCATACTTATGTATCATTCAGTCAGGCCGGACGCCGAAAAGGAAAACAGGCTGGCAGTTTCTGCAGAATCTTTCAAACGGCAGATGCAGTTTTTAAAAAAGTTTAATTATAATGTGTTGCCTCTGGATGAATTGGCCAAGTTGATCAGGGAAAAAAAGACTATCCCCATGCGTACAGTCGCCATAACTTTTGACGATGGATATAAAGATAACTATAAATTCGCCTTTCCGGTACTTAAAGAGTATCAAATACCGGCAACGGTTTTTTTAATCGTCAATGAAATAGGAAGGAGCCAGAATGACAGGTTAAGCTGGCAGGAAATCAGAGAAATGCGTGGTTCGGGATTGGTTGATTTTGGCAGCCATTGCCTGGGGCCTGAGCCATTAGTAAACTTTACCTCAGATTCAAAGATACAAAAAGAGATACTTCTTTCTAAAAAAATACTGGAAAGAAAGCTGGGGATTCCTATTGCCGCTTTCAGTTATCCGGAGGGAAGATTCAGCGAAAAGATTAAAAACATGGTCCGGCGCGCAGGCTATGAACTGGCAGTTGTGACTTCTCCCGGAAAAAGGTATCCTGATGACGACGTTTTTTTATTGAAGAGGCTAAGAATTTCCTCAACTTCGGATAACTTATTTGTTTTCTGGTTAGAAAGCTCGGGGTTTTACACTTTTATTAAAGAGCACCGCGATGATGATTAGATAAATTCGTTTTTGAATTGGCAGGTATGAATAAACAAGCTGAAATTAAACGCATACTGATTTTTAACGTGAACTGGCTGGGCGATGTTTTATTTTCCACTGCAGTAATCAGGAACATCCGCCGCAACTTTCCGAAAAGCTACCTCGCCTGTATTATTCCCAGCCGTTGTTACTTTATTTTAAAGAATAACCCTAGCCTGGATGAGATTATCATCTATGACGAAAAAGACAGGCATAGAAGCCTTCTTGCAAAATTAAAATTTATAAATTATCTCAGGCGTAAGAATTTTGATACGGTGTTCTTGCTGCACCGTTCTTTTACCCGCGCCTTAATTACACGCTTAGCGGGCATCAAAAAGATAATTGGTTATTATACCAAAAAACGCGGGTTTCTTTTGACTTGCAAAATCAGTCCCCCTAAGATTGAAAGTATTCACAGGATTAATTATTACCTGGGCCTTATTGAAAAAGCAGGCTTGAGAGTAGAGGATAGCCACGCAGATTTTTATATCGAAGCGCATGACATGGAATCCGCAGAAAATTTTCTAAAAAAACATTCTTTGGGCAGTTCGGATTTCCTTGTAGTTATAAACCCCGGGGGGAACTGGTTCTGTAAACGCTGGCCGCCGGAATATTGGGCGAGATTATCGGATATGCTTATAGAGAATTTAAATGCTCGGGTAATAATCAGCGGCGCCGTGCAGGATAGGCTTTTAGCAAAAAAAATCCGGGATTTGATGAAAGCAAGCCCCATAATTGCAGCTGGTGAGTTTAATTTAAAACAATTGGGAGGGCTTATAAAAAAAGCCGACCTGTTTATTACTGCAGACTCCGGGCCTTTACATATTGCAAATGCCTTAAACGCCAAACATATTATTGCGATTTTTGGGCCCACTTCACCAAATATCACAGGCCCTTATCCTTTAAAAAGTAATACGGTAGTTTTGCGTAAAGATATCGGTTGTAAAGTTCCCTGTTACGTTGTGAATTGCCGGGATAACCGCTGTATGAAAATAATCACTCCCGAAGAAGTTTTTCAGAAAATAAAAGAAAATCTCGCTGATGATCGCTAAAATTTTATTCATTACCCTCAGTAACATAGGTGACGTAATCCTGACTTTGCCGGTCTTAGATTACTTAAAGGAAAATTTCCCTGAGAGCAAAATCATTGTTATTGCTTCGCCCCGCCCGAAAGAGATTTTCGAAAATAATCCTGCAATACACAGGCTTATTGTTTATGATAAACATTCGGGGCTGAAAGGTAAAATAAAGTTATATCAGGATTTGAGTAAAGAAAATTTTGACCTGGTGGTAGATTTACGCAACACTTTCTTCGGCGCTTTTCTTCCGGCTAGAATAAGGACTAACCCCTTTTTAATTTTTCCTAAAAATATCAGGCATATGCGCGATAGGCATTTATTTCGAGTGCTCAGTCTTCAACTTTCAGATGTCAGCCGGCAACAAATCAGCCGGGCGGCTTTTTTAAATATAAATACCGAAGACGAAGAATATATTAATAAAATACTCAAAGAAAATAAAATTACAGATTCCGATGAATTGATTGTTATTGCTGCAGGAGCACGCAGCCATATAAAAAGATGGCCAAAGGAAAACTTCACCCGATTAGTTTCTTTACTGGCAGAGGATCTTAAGGCAAAAGTAGTTTTAGCCGGAGATAAAGCAGATCAAAATATAGCAGAATATATTTGCAGCAAAGCCGCAGATTCAGCGCTTGATTTAAGCGCAAAGACCAATATACGCCAGCTTGCTGCTCTGCTAAAAAAAGCCAAGCTCGTGGTTACGAATGACAGCGCAATTCTACATCTGGCCAGTTATTTTAATAGGCCCATCGTAGCCTTATTCGGCCCTACTGATGAAAGAAAATACGGTCCTTGGTCAGGAAACTGTATTGTAGTAAAAAAAGATATTTCTTGCCGCCCCTGCAAAAAGGCGCAGTGCAGGTTCGGCACTAGCGAATGCATGCAGTTAGTAAAGGTAGAGGATGTCTTTAGGGAGGCAAAGAATTTATTTTTGCGCCGTACTCCGTACCCCGTACCCCCTACCCGAAGTAATTTCCAAAGGATATTGATAGTCAGGACGGATAGAATCGGAGACGTGCTTTTGTCTACGCCGGTAATAAAAGCATTAAGGGATGCTTATCCCGGGGCATATTTAGCAATGATGGTCAGGCCTTATACAAAAGAGATAATCGAGGGCAACCCCTATCTGGATGAAATTATAATTTACGATAAAAAAGCAAAACATAAAAGCTGGTACAACTCCCTGAATTTCACCCGGGTTTTAAGGAAGAAAAAGTTCGATTTAGCAATTATATTGCATCCTACCATCCGTGCGCATCTTTTGACTTTTTTATCCGGAATACCTAAAAGATTAGGATACGACCGCAAAATGGGATTTTTACTTACGGATAAAATAAAACATACTAAGCAGCGGGGCGAAAAGCACGAATTAGATTATAATTTTGATTTGCTGGATCATTTAGGTATAAAGGCCGAGGAAAAAGAATTACATATGCCGATTAAAGACGCTTCGGAAAAATGGGCGGAAAATTTTTTAAAAGAAGAAGGGATTCCGCAAAACCAGAAATTACTGACGATCCATCCCGGAGCAAGCTGCCCTTCAAAAATCTGGCCGCCGGAGAGATTTGCCGAAGCCGCTGATAAGCTAATCGATAAATATAATTTTAAAACGCTGATTATTGCCGGGCCAAAGGATCTACCGATAGCAGAAAAAGTAGCAAAGAATATGCGCCATCAGGCGGTTAACCTTGCCGGTAAGATCTCGGTGAGTCAATTAGCCAGTATACTCAAAAGGTCTTCCTTGTTTATATCTAATGATTCAGGGCCGGTACATATTGCTTCAGCTTTAGGTATACCGGTAATTTCCATCTTTGGTAGGAACCAGAGAGGCCTTAGTTCTGTGCGCTGGGGCCCGATTGGAGAAAAGGCAAGGATTTTACATAAAGAAGTCGGCTGCATTGAGTGCCTGGCACATAATTGCAAGAAGGAGTTTGCCTGCCTTAAGGCAATAGGCGCAGAAGAGTTAATAAATACTGCAGAGGAACTTCTATAATAAAAAGGGACAGTATTTAATAATACTAAAGAGGGCAAATATAGGTTGATTTAAGCTGGATTTGTGCTAAAATTATAACTTTGGTATGATAAAAATAGAGAAAGTCAAGACATATTCCATAAAAAAGAGGTTCAGCAAAGTGAATACCCGCGATTTTGCCAGGCCGCCTTTAAAGAAAAAAAGTTTTTCGGCCTTTTATAATTCTTTCCCTAACATATTAAAAGGCAAAGATTTTCGTGCTGTGGTTGAGGCTGTGGTAAAAGCGCGTAAAAGGCAAAAGGCGGTAGTATTTATGGCCGGGGCGCACGTGATTAAATGCGGATTGAACCCTGTGCTTATTGAGTTGCTAAGGAAAAAAGTCATTACTGCTCTTTGCTTAAACGGCGCAGGTATTATCCACGACTTTGAAATTGCTTTTCAGGGAATGACTTCGGAAGACGTGGCTAAGAATTTAAAGAACGGTAAATTCGGTATGGGCCGCGAAACCGCAGAATTCCTGAATAACGCTGCCGCGGATGGGGTAGCAGAAGGACGGGGTTTGGGAGAGGCGATAGCAAGCAAAATTACTAAATCCAGGCTGCGCTATAAGAACTTAAGCCTGTTATTTAATGCTTATAAACACAGAATTCCGGTTTATGTATTTGTTGCCATAGGAACTGATATTATTCATCAGCATCCTTCCTTTAATGCCGCGCTTACCGCCGAAGGCAGTATAAGGGATTTTTATCAATTTGCAGAGCAGCTTAGATATTTAAATCAGGGCGGGGTAGTATTGAATTTCGGCTCGGCGGTGATATTGCCGGAGGTATTTTTAAAAGCCTTGAACCTGGCGCGTAATTTAGGCAATAAAGTGCGGGATTTTACGGCTGCAAATTTCGATATGGTTTATCAATACCGGCCTTCGGTTAATGTAGTGGCTCGTCCGGTGATGTCCGGGGGAAAGGGTTATTATATTATCGGACAGCATGAGATAATGCTTCCCTTATTTGCGCAGGCCGTTATAGAAACAATATGAGCAATTTTAAGAAAATAATCAATAATTTTCAAAAAGCAAAAATACTGGTAGTCGGCGACCTGATACTGGATGAATACATCTGGGGGGAGGTAGAGAGGATTTCTCCGGAGGCGCCTGTGCCGGTAGTCTGGGCGAATAGGAGGACGTATATACCGGGAGGCGCTGCTAACGTAGCCAGTAACATAAGTTCCTTAGGCAGTAAAGCAACTTTGGTAGGGGTAATCGGCAATGATAAAAACAGGGATATTTTTCTATCGCAGTTAAAAAAGAGAAAAGTTTCTGTTGCTGGAGTTGTTGTAGATGTAAAAAGAACAACTACCCTTAAGACAAGGATTATCGCCGGACATCAGCAGGTAGTAAGGCTGGATTGGGAAGATACGGATTCATTGCCGAGGCAGGCAAACCAGAAAATCATGAAATTCGTAGAAGAGATTATTGATAAATTTGACGCTGTCATCATTGAAGATTACGGTAAGGGTGTAATAAATATGTATTTACTGGAATCTTTGATCCGGTTGGCGCATAGCCGCAAAAAAATTATTACCGTTGACCCTAAAGTCGGACACTTTCAGTATTATAAAGGGGTAACCTCTATCACTCCTAACCGCCGTGAGCTGGAAAACGCAATCCGGAATTTAAAAATCAAGGATACCTGTAATCAGTTCAGGCTTAACTTGGAACATTTATCCTGCGATAGAGAAATAAATTTAGCGGCAAAAGAAATTCTAAGGTACCTGGGCCTGGAGTCAATTTTGATTACCCTGGGAGAGCAAGGTATGAAGTTAATCGAAAAAAACGGGCGCATTACCAATATACCTACGGTTGCGCAGGAGGTTTTTGACGTATCCGGAGCAGGAGATACAGTGATTGCTACTTTTACTCTAGCTTTATGTTCGGGGGCAAGTAAAATCCAGGCAGCGCATCTGGCTAATTTTGCCGCAGGTATTGTGGTTGGTAAAATCGGTACAGCTACAACTAATAAAAAAGAACTACTGCAGACGCTTGGGAACAGATGAAAGCTATAGGAATAATTCCGGCAAGATATTCTTCAACCAGATTCGAGGGCAAGGTTTTAGCCAAGATTTTGGGTAAACCCATGCTGCAGCATGTTTGGGAACGCGCAAGGCAGGCGCGCTTTTTGGAGGATTTGATTATTGCTTGTGACGACGAACGGGTGCAGGAAGCAGCAATCAGCTTCGGCGCAAAATGCGTTTTGACCTCCCGAGGCCACGCTTCCGGAACTGACAGGATAATCGAAGTGGTAAATCCCATAGACGTAGATATAGTAATAAATATTCAGGGAGACGAGCCCTTGGTCCATTCTACCATGATTGACAATGTTGTTACGGCTTTGGCGGACAATAAATCTATTTCCATGGCCACTATTATTAAGAAGATAGAAAACCCCTTAGAAGCCGAAGATCCCAATGTGGTTAAAGTGGTAAAAGATAAGAATAATTTTGCTTTGTATTTTTCACGAAGCAGAATCCCTCATCTGGCAGAAAATTCTGAAGCGCCTTCGGTGATTTATTATAAGCACATCGGCTTATATGGTTACACAAAAGATTTTTTGTTTACTTATAAGAACTTAGCTTCTTCTCATTTGGAAGAGGTAGAGTGCCTGGAGCAGCTTAGGGTTTTAGAGGACGGTTACCGGATAAAGGTAATAGAGACAAAATACGAGACCGTAGGGGTGGATACGCCCGAAGATTTAGAAAAGGTGACAACTTATTTAGAGAAAGAGCAATAAATGAAACAGGTACAGGTCGGCCATATTAAAATCGGAGACAAAAACCCGCTCATACTCATCGCCGGGCCATGCGTTATAGAATCAGAATCAATGTGCCTGGATACGGCAAAGAAGCTAAAGGATTTGACCTCCAAACTTAAGATACCCTTTATTTTTAAATCCAGTTTCGATAAGGCAAACAGGCTTTCTTTAAATTCTTATCGCGGCCCGGGTTTAAAAAAAGGCCTTGATATTTTAAACAAAGTAAAACAAAAAATAAAAGCACCTGTATTAAGCGACATACACTGCAGAGAAGAGATTAAAGAGGCCAAAAAAGTATTGGATATAATTCAGATTCCCGCTTTTTTGTGCCGTCAGACGGATATCGTAGTAGCCGCAGCAAAGACCGGTAAGGCGCTAAATATTAAAAAAGGACAATTCCTTGCGCCCTGGGATATTTTACATATAATCCGCAAAGCAGAATCAACCGGTAATAAAAATATTATAATCAGCGAACGGGGAACAAGCTTCGGTTATAATAATTTGGTTTCCGATTTAAGAAGCCTGGGGATTATGCGTGCATTTGGTTATCCGGTAATCTTTGATGCTACGCACAGCATACAGCTGCCCGGGGCAAAAGGGGGATCTTCAGGAGGGCAGCGTGAGTTTGTTTCCGGCTTATCCCGCGCCGCAGTAGCTTTTGGCTGTGAAGGTTTATTTCTTGAAGTTCATCCTTATCCGGATAAGGCGCTTTGTGACGCTGGAAATATGATTGACCTGAAGGAATTAGAAAAATTACTTAAACAAGTTATTAGAATTCAGGCGGCTATATGAGGGGAAAAGATATTTTAAAACGTGCAAAAAACGTCTTAGATATCGAGGCTCAGGCGGTGCGTAACCTGAAATCCCGCTTAGGAAAGGATTTTAAGGAGGCTTTGGAATTAATTTTGAAAACCAAAGGAAGAATTGTAGTCAGCGGAATAGGCAAGACCGGGATTATCGCCCAGAAATTCTCAGCGACCCTTTCTTCAACAGGGACTCCCAGCCTTTTTATGCATTCGGCGGAAGCTGTTCACGGAGACCTGGGCAGGGTAACTTCGGATGATTCAGTAATCGTAATTTCTAACAGCGGAGAAAACCAGGAGATAAAACAACTCCTTCCTCTATTAAAAAAAATCGGGTCTAAGATTATTGCTTTGACCGGAAATAAAAAATCAATTTTAGCTAAATATAGCGACGTAGCCTTGGATGTTTCGGTAAAAAAAGAGGCTTGTCCTTTAGGTTTAGCGCCTACGGCTTCTACTACAGCCACTTTAGCTATGACAGACGTTCTGGCGGTTTGTCTTTTAGAAATAAAAGGTTTTAAGGAAAAAGACTTTGCTTTTTATCATCCCGGCGGTTCTTTGGGCAAAAAACTGCTCCTGAAAGTAGGCGACCTTATGCGTACCCAGGCGGCCAACCCGATAGTCAAAGAAAATAGAAAAATATCAGAGGTTTTATTTAAGATTACCGCTGCCCGCGCAGGATGCGCTTCAGTTGTAGATAAAAAAGGCAGATTAGCCGGTATCTTTACTGATGGTGACCTGCGCCGGCATTTGGAGAGGGATCCCAATCTTTCTATGCGCAGAGTTAAGGAAGTAATGACAAAAAACCCTACTACTGTAAGAACGGATATGTTGGCGACCGAGGCAATGAGGATAATGCGCGAAAAAAAGATAGATGAGTTGCCGGTAACCGATAATAAGGAAAAACCGGTTGGGCTTTTGGATATTCAGGATCTTTTAAAAGCCGGCATAGTATAAAATAAAAAACAATAATGGAAGAGCAGGTATTAGAAAAGGCAAAAAAGGTAAGGTTGTTAATTCTGGATGTGGACGGTGTCTTAACCGACGGCAGGATAATTTATGATTCCCAAGGAAGAGATCTGAAGTTATTCGACGTCCACGACGGATTAGGCGTATATATTTTAAAAAAAGCAGGAATTCCAACGGTAATCGTTACTGCCAAGGGCTCAAAGGCAATAAGGCCGCGGGCAAGGGATATGTGTATTTCTGCTGTTTTTCAAAATATCTCTCCCAAGTCAGCGGTTTTGGAAAAAATTTTAAAGCGCTTCAAGGTGAAGCCAGAGGAGATATGTTTTATCGCAGACGACCTGGTGGATTTATGTTTAATAAAAAAAGTAGGTTTTAAAGTAGCGGTGTTTAATGCCTCTAGTGAAATAAAAAAAGCCTGCGATTACGTTACCTTTAAGCACGGCGGCAGGGGAGCGGTGCGTGAAGTTTCGGAGCTCATCCTTAAGGCTCAGAAGAAATGGCAGGAGGCGGTTTCAGCTTATGATATTTAAACGTTTAATTCTGGTTTTTGCTTTGATATTTTCTATCGGCAATTTTTCTTATGCCTTAAGCCAGAATTCCCAGGATTCAGAGCAGCAGATTATGGATTTTTCTCTTTCTGGCCACGAAGAAAAAGGCCAAAAAAGCTGGGAGATTTCCGGAAAATCTGCAGATATATTTTCAGAGATAATAAAATTAAATGAAGTGGTGGGTAATTTATACGGTAAAGAAGAGGAGATTAATTTAAAAGCAGACCGCGGAGCTTTTAATAAAAAAGAAGGAAGAGTGCATTTAGAGGATAATGTAGTGGTTACTACTTCTACCGGATCAAGATTGGCCACCCAGTCTTTAGATTGGGACAGAAAAAAAGAAATGGTCAGCACAAAGGATATAGTTCATATAGAAAGAGATAATATGTGTACCGAGGCCCAGGGCGCAACAGCAGAGCCCGGCCTGAACAAGATGACTTTAGAAAGGGACGTCAAGGTAGACATACTCGAGGAAGAAGGAGCCAGCGGCCAGGCACAGGCTTTAACGAACAGGATCGCTATAACTTGCGATGGCCCGCTAGAAGTCGATTACGAAAAAAATATTGCCATATTTCAAAATAACGTAAAGGTGGATAGCGAGGACGTAGTAATCTACAGCGATATCATGGAAGTCTATTTTTTAACTTCGCAAGACCGGCCTCCCGGCAAACTGGAATCTAATTCAATGATGGGAACAAAAATAGAGAAGATCATTGCCCGTGGCAACGTCAAGATCGTGCGCGGAGAAAATATTTCTTATAGCGACGAAGCGGTTTATACCGCTATGGATAAAAAAATCACTTTATCCGGGAAGCCGAAATTAGTGATTTATTCTACGGAGGATTTAAATGCAGTTTTTAGAGATTAAAGGATTATCCAAATCCTATGACGGCAAACAAGTAGTTAAGAACGTGAATCTGGAAGTCAGGCGTAGTGAAATAGTCGGTTTGCTGGGGCCTAACGGGGCAGGCAAAACTACCACTTTCTATATGGTGGTAGGAATAATCCCTCCGAGTTCAGGATCGATAATATTCGATAATTATGATTTGACAAAATTACCGATTCATATACGTTCGCGTTACGGCATCGGTTATCTTGCCCAGGAGCCTTCCATATTCCGCAAACTAAGCGTGGAAGAAAACATTATGTCAGTTCTGGAAATTCTTCCTCTAAGCAGAAGCGAGAGGAAGCGGAGATTAAAGAGTCTTTTGGAAGAATTGAATATTGCACATCTTGCAAAGAGTAAGGCCTATACTTTATCAGGAGGCGAAAGAAGGCGCCTGGAGATTACACGGGCTTTAGTTACTAATCCTTCTTTTATCCTTCTAGATGAACCCTTCTCCGGAATAGACCCGATAGTGGTAAACGAAGCACAGGAGATTATCAAGGAATTGAAGGAAAAAGGGCTGGGTATTTTACTTACCGACCATAATGTCAGAGAAACCCTTTCGATAACGGATAGGGCATACCTCATTGCCGAAGGCAGGATCCTTATTTCCGGCAGCGCTAATGATTTGATTAATAATCCCAAAGCCCGGGAAATATATTTAGGAGAAAAATTCCAGATGTAAACAGAGAAAGGGAGCCATTTGTTTATGAAAACAGAGGTGAAAAAACTTGACGCGACAAAAAGGGAAATCAAAGTTGAATTAACCGGGGATATAGTCAGGAAAAAATTTGATGAAGTATTCACGCGCATAGGCAAAGACGCAAAAGTCAAAGGCTTCAGGCCCGGCCATGTACCCCGCGATATTCTGGAAAAGGAATTTTCATCCACCGCACATGAATATGTAATTAAAGAACTTCTGCCTAATATATATAATCAGGCAATCAAAAAGGAAAATTTGGATGTCATAGAGCTGCCTAGTATTAGCGACGTTAGGCTGGATAAAGATATTCTTTCTTTCAAGGCTACAGTGGAGTTATCGCCGGAAATCCAGCTTAAGCGTTACAAAGGAATAAAAGTGAATTTTAAAAAAATCACGGTTTCCAGTGATGATATAAAACGGAATTTAGATTCATTAAAAGAGTCAAGAAAAATTGACAAAATAGACGATAATTTTGCCAGGGGTTTAGGTTATCCGGATTTAGCCGAATTAGAGAAGGCAATAGAAAGGCAGTTTTTCCTGCAAAAAGAAAATCAGCAGCGCCAGAAGATTGAAAAAGACCTTATTAATGATATTACTAAAGAACTTAACTTTAAGATACCCGAATCAATGGTTAAGCGCCAGCTTCAGGATTTAATCAGGCAGGCTAAAATAGACCTGGCTTTAAAAGGAGCGTCACCCGAAAAAATAAAAGAGCATGAAGAAACATTGTCTAAAGAATTAGAGCCCAGGGCAAAAGAGCAGGTTAAAGTTTACCTTGTTTTATCCGAGATCGCCAAGAGGGAAAATATCCCTTTGGATGAGCAGATGCCGGCTAAGGTCGTAGAATTCTTATTAAAGGAAGCGGACTGGAATATATCCGATTAAAAGCATGAAAATTAGGGAGGTGTAGAATGAAAGAGAGGGCGCAGGCTTTGGTACCCATGGTTATCGAACAGACTAGCCGCGGTTACGAAAGGGCCTATGATATATATTCGCGGCTACTTAAGGACCGGATTATCTTTATCGGTACTCCGATAGATGACAATATCGCAAATTTAGTTATTGCCCAGATGCTCTTTTTACAAATGGAAGACGTCAACAAAGATATAAATATTTATGTAAATTCTCCGGGCGGGTCAGTTACATCCGGCCTGGCGATTTACGACACAATACAGTTTGTAAAATGCGATGTAGCTACCTATTGCGTAGGCCAGGCTACGAGCATGGGCGCTCTTTTATTAGCCTGCGGAACAAAAGGTAAGCGTTTTGCCCTGCCGCATTCCCGGATAATGATACACCAGCCTTGGGGAGGCATCCAGGGCGTAGCCGAGGATATTTCTATACATGCCAAAGAAATCCTGAAAATGCGAGATAAGATAAACGAAATAATATCAAAGCATACCGGCAGGCCTTTAGAAAAAATCCAGAAAGATACCGATAGAGACTATTTTATGTCCTCTGAGGAAGCGAAAGAATACGGCCTGATCGACGAGGTAATTACCCGCAAAGGTAAATAAGTTCTAAAAGCAAAATCCACGTTCATTCATCAGTTACACCCTACAACTACAAAAAACGCAGTTGTAGGTGTCAATTCGCGGACGTTTCACTATCACTTATGTCGCACTTCGTGCTCCATAAGTGATCCGCTCATTGAGGAGGAATTATGAGAAAAAAATATCTGCTTACCCCCGGCCCAACACCTTTGCCGCCAGAGGTTTGCCAGGCAATGTCCCGGCCGATAATCCATCATCGCACGCCGCAGTTTCAAGCTATTCTAAAAGAAGCAACCGAGGGCCTTAAGTATGTGCTTCAGACTAAAAACGATGTCTTTATATTAGCTTCTTCGGGGACCGGGGCAATGG
This sequence comes from Candidatus Omnitrophota bacterium, assembly GCA_003644385.1. GTDB lineage: Bacteria > Omnitrophota > Gorgyraeia > Gygaellales > Profunditerraquicolaceae > B70-G16. The sequence goes on along the minus strand of QNCD01000004.1, from coordinate 27,134 downwards.
AGGCTTCTGTAGTAAATCTGCTTTCTTTCGGCGATAGCGCGATTTGCGTAGAGGCAGGTAAATTCGGCGAACGCTGGACAGAGATTTGCCGCGCTTATGGCATAAACTGCGAAGTAATTAAAGTTGAATGGGGCAAGGCAGTTGACCCCCAAGAAATTAGATCCCGGATAAAAGATGCTCAATCGAAAATCAAGGCGGTTTTTGTAACGCATTGTGAAACTTCAACCGGTGTAGTAACCGACCTGGAGGCAATTGGTAAGATAGTCAAAGATTCCGAGGCAGTCTTGGTAGTAGATGCTATCAGCGGGCTAGGAGCGATTCCTCTACTAACGGATCAATGGTCCTGTGATGTGGTGGTCTCCGGCTCTCAAAAAGGATTAATGCTTCCTCCGGGCTTAGGATTTATTTCCGTCAGCCCTAAAGCCTTAAAATTAGTTGAGAGCGCAAGTTTGCCAAGGTATTATTTTGATTTAAGAAAGGCGAAAAAAGCTTTGGATAAGACGGATACGCCTTTTACACCGGCAATTACTCTGATTATTGCGTTGAATGAAGCCTTGGCAATGATAAAGGAGGACGGATTAGAAAACGTATTTTTACGTCATAAAAAAATGGCTGAGGCTACCAGAAAAGCGGTGTTGGCCTTAGGCCTGGAGTTATTTGTGCCGGATGCCGCTTCTAACGCGGTAACGGCAGTCAAAGTTCCCGCGGGTATTGACGGTGAAAAACTTGTAAAGATAATGCGTGATACTTACGGCGTTACTATTGCCGGAGGCCAGTCAGAGCTTAAGGGCAAGGTATTCAGGATCGCCCACATGGGCTATATCGAAGAATTCGATATTATTCTTTGCATTTCCTGCCTGGAGAAGGTGTTAAATCAACTTGGTTTTAAATTTAGCCTTGGAGCGGGAATCAGGGTAGCCGAAGAAGAATTTTTAAAGAAATAATCAGGTATTCGATAAAAGAATTTCTTTCAGTGGCAGGGAGGGAGGTTATAAAAAAACAAACGGAAAAAGAGAGGTGCGGCGCTTCACGTTTATCCTTAGAATTAAAATTTAGGTACCAGCTGTTAACTCCTTGCGGGCCTAAGGGAATAATGTAGAGTTCTTTGACTAAGAATATCAGCCATAAGGGTCTGCCTTTTGAGAATAGCGGACAGATACCCCTGGATACACAGATGAAATTAATTATTGAGATGCCGGGGATTGCCTCCTAAAAATATAGAAACCGAGAGGAAGGTTACCAGAGCGGAAAAGATAGCTGAGGGCATTTACAATATCGGCGTAGACTTTCTAAATTTACGGAAGGCAAAAAAATGAAATTACAGAGCATATCAATAGGATGGATATTATGAATCTTTTGGAAAAAGTTAAGAATAAAGAGTTATCCGACCTTCACCTTACAGTCAATTCTCCGCCAATGGTAAGAAGATACGTAGACCTCATCCCGCTGGATAACCAGGCTTTGTCTGCGCAGGAAATTAAAAATATGATTTATAGCATTCTTAGCGAATGGCAAAAGCAGCATTTAGAGGCCAATAAGGATTTAGATTTTTCATTTTCTCCTTCTTCGGATTCAAGGTTCAGAGTGGGTACTTATCAACAGCGGGAAGCAACCGAGGTAGTTTTTAGAAATATCCTGCCTTATATCTATAACATGAACGAGTTAGGCCTGCCCCAGATTATTACCGATCTCTGTCAGCTTAACGACGGGATAGTGATTATAGGAGGGGCTACCGGTTCGAGTAAGAGCACCACCATTTCGCTAATGATTGACATTATAAATAAAACAAAGGGAGGCGCGACCCTTTCTTTAGAAAAGCCTATAGAATATATGCACCGCAATGTCAAGGCGATAGTTAAACAAAAAGAGGTGGGTGTAGATGTTACTTCGTTTGCGGCAGGCCTTAAGGCATCTTTAAGGCAGGATGCCGATGTAATTATTGTCGGGGAGATCTTTGATTCTGACAGTATCGAGGCAGCGATTGCGACAGCAGAGACAGGGCATCTGGTAATAATCTCTTTACACAGTACCGACTCCGTTCAAGTTTTTGAGCGAATATTAAGTTTTTTTCCTTCAGAACAAAGGCATTATATTTGTAATCGCTTATCGCATTCTCTTAAGGCAGTAATCGTCCAGGAGCTCCTGCCTCATAAAAGCGGCACTAAACGCGTTTTGGCAACCGAAGTTTGTACAGTTAATACCGCGGTAAAGAGAATTATAAGAAACGAAGAATTTACCCAGCTACCATCGATAATTCAGACAAGTTCTCAATACAAAATGCATTCAATGCAAAAGTCTTTGGATATGCTTTTTGAAAGCGGCTTCATCAGTTCAGATACCTACGAAATTTACAGTACAAAATCATTCAAGCAATAGATAAAAAATAAAGTATGATAATTTAGAGGAGGAAATAAATGAAGATTTTAGTTAGTGACCCTTTATCCGACGAGGGTTTGAAGATTCTTAAAGAAGTTAAGGAATTTAGCGTTGAGGTGAAAACCGGTTTAAAACCCGAAGAGTTAAAAAATATAATTAAAGATTATAATGCTATTTTAGTAAGAAGCGCAACCAAGTTAAACAAAGAAGTAATTGAAGCAGCAACAAAGCTGAAAGTAATCGGCCGCGCCGGAGTGGGGCTGGATAATGTGGATTTGGAGGCGGCAACACAAAAAGGAATCATCGTAATGAATACTCCGGCAGGCAACACTATATCTACCGCAGAACATACAATGAGCATGGTTCTGGCGCTATCCAGGAATATCGCCCAGGCCAATGAATCATTGAAGAAAGGGGAATGGAAGCGTTCAAAATTTATGGGGGTAGAGCTTTATGGCAAGACTTTAGGTATTATAGGATTAGGAAGAATAGGCAAAGAAGTAGCAAAACGCGCTCTTTCTTTTGGGATGAAAATTTTGGCGTATGACCCTTTCTTATCGATTGAAGCAGCAGAAGGTACAGGTGTTGAGGTAGCGGAATTGAATGAACTACTGAAGAATTCTGATTACATTACCGTGCATACGCCTATAACTGATGAGACAAAACACATGATTTCTACGAAAGAATTCACTTTAATGAAAAGAGGCGTGCGTGTAATCAATTGCGCCAGGGGCGGGATTATTGACGAAAAGGCATTGGTCGAGGCCGTTAAGGAGAGTAAGGTTGCAGGAGCCGCTCTGGATGTTTACGAACAAGAACCGCTTCCTGCGGATTCCCAGCTGCTTAAGTTAGATAACATATTGACTACCCCTCATTTAGGTGCGTCTACCGAAGAGGCTCAGGTTAATGTTGCAATCGAAGTGGCGCAAATTGTGCGCGATGCCCTTTTAGGCAAAGGTATACGCAATGCCGCAAATTATCCTTCTGTTGAGACAGAGGTCTATAAGATATTAGAACCTTATATAGTGCTTTCTGAAAAAATAGGAGTATTCTCCGGACAATTGGCCGAGGGTAGGTTCAGTGCAGTAAATATTACTTACAGCGGTGAGATTATCAAGTATGATTTAAGCCCCCTAACCATGGCTTTGATTAAAGGAATACTTGAACCTATTTTAAAAGAAACGGTTAATTTTGTTAATGCTCCGGCGCTTGCTAAAGAGCGGGGGATCAAGATCAAAGAAGTGAAGTCTTCCAAGGAGGAAGACTTTGTAACTTTAATAAAGCTTGAAATTAAAACTGATAAGGAAGCCAGGACAATTTACGGTACCCTTTCTCCTAATAAACAACCCCGGATCGTAAAAGTCGATAAATATTACGTAGAATTATCGCTTTTTGGAGAGATGATTGTGATACAGAATTTGGATAGGCCCGGAGTCATCGGTAATCTGGGAACCCTCTTAGCTGAACATAACGTCAATATTGCGACGATGACTTTCGGCCGAGATACTCCAGGAGGCAAAGCAGTTTCCGTATTGAACGTAGATAGCCCTGTTTCTCCGGAATTACTAAATAAAATAAAAAAGACCGAGAATATCCTCTCAGTTAAGATTATAAAGTTGTGAGTTCAAATTTTAGAATGAAAAATAAAAGATTTAAAGCAGATTTTCTTTTTTTCAGCGTTGCCTGGCTTTTATTTGTCATTTGTCATTTGTCATTTGTCATTAATTCGGCTTACTGCGAAGAAGTTACTATTTTATTTACCGGTGAAACCCACGCTATGCTATATCCTTGTAATTGTCCGGTAGAGCGAGACGGAGGAGTGGCTCGTCGTGCAACTTTGCTAAAACAGTTAAGAGAAGCCAGTCCTAACCTAATATTGCTGGATACAGGTGGTTTTTTTGCCGGCGGCCTGCAGGATGCTTATACCCAGAACGTAGAACTGGATATGGCAAGGACGCTGTTAAATCTTAAATCTATGGAGTTGATCGGTTATGATGCTGCGGCAATAGGAGATGACGAATTTAATTTCGGAAAGAACTTTCTTTTGGAAAATTTAGAAAATAGAAACTTAAACTTTCTCACTTGTAATATTGTAGCCAAACCGGGTTCTGAAAGCTTACCGATTAAACCGTACATTATAAAAGATTTATCCGGGATCAAGATAGGCATTGTAGGAGTTACTACGCCTGGTGCTCAAACAATAGCGGGAGGGTTGGGGTTTATTGAGCCAAAAGAAGCAATAAGAAAAACAATCAGGGATTTAAAAAAAGATAATGCGGATATTATTATTCTTCTCAGCCATCTTGGCGAATCGGAAGATTTAAATTTAATTAAAGAAATAGAGGGGATTGATATATTGCTTAGTGGCCATGTCGGCGGACAATCCCAGGTTCCGCGCAAAATAGGCTCAACGATTTTTACCCGTCCCGTCTGGCAGGCCCGAAAGTTAAGCAGTTTATGGTTAGAAATCGAAGATAAGAAAATCATTAATTTTAAAGAAGAGCAGATTCGCGTTTCGGATATAATCGCTGACGATCCTTCAATACTCTCTATTTTACCGGCTTGTTTTTGCGATCGAAATTGCAGCAAAGCTGATTCACGCGGTAAATGCAAAAATCCCGGTACAGCCCAAGCTGAGTGTTTGATTGAAAAGCCACAAGAAGTCGAACTTTTAGTGATTAGCTCTGAAGATTGTCTGGGCTGCGATACCAGCGCAACTATAGCAAAACTAAAAGTTTTTATCCGGGGGATAAAACCCCGTTATTTATCCTATCCCGACTGGCATGCGCGGAGGTTAATAAATAAATTGGGGATTACTGCTTTACCGGCCTATATTTTCCGTAAAGAGGTAGAAGAAGATCCGGGGTTTGCGCAGTTAAAAGAAAATATCGAAAGTAAGCTAGGTTTCTATATAGTAAAGCCCTACTTCAGCGGTTTGAATTATTTTTTAGACAGAAAGAAGACAAAAGGAAACCTTGATTTGTTTATAAGTTTATACTCAAGAGATACCCCGAAGGTGTTGGAGGGAATCAGAGATTTTAGGCCAAAAATACATTTTTTAGCCGATGAAGCCAAAGAGGGCATTTTCATTACCGCCTTCGGCAGGGCAGAATTAGAAGAGTATCTACGTTGTGTTTGTCTGGAAAAGTATTATCCGCAATTTTACCAGGGTTATCTTTGCTGCCGCACTAAGGACATAAAGAGTTCCTGGTGGCAGGATTGCCTGGATGATAAAATCGAAGCAGAAAAAATAGCAGATTGCGCAAAGAGTAATGAGGCCAAAGAGCTTCTTAGGGAAAATATCAGGCTAAACAAGGAGTTAGAGGTCAGTTATGGCCCAGCATACCTTTTAAACAATCAGCAAATATTCGGGTCCGCAAAACCGCTCAGTAAAGAAGAGTGGAAAGATATTATCGGCAAATAGCGGGATAGGAGAGTAGCATGAAAAAACCTAAAATTTACATTATCGACGTCACTAACCGCGACGGAGTGCAGACTTCGAGAATCTGCCTTTCTAAGCTGCAGAAGACAATGATTAATATTTACCTTAACGAATTCGGCGCTTTTCAGTCTGAATTCGGCTTTCCGGTTACACGCCATGAAACAAATTACCTAAATGCTAACCTTCAGTTGGTTAAAAAAGGCTTACTTTCGCCTATCAGGCTGGGCGGATGGGTCAGGGCTACAAGAGAGGATGTAAAAAACGCATTTAGCCTTGTGCCCCAGATAAAACATTTGAATCTTTCGATTTCTACTTCCGATCAGATGATCATGCACAAGTTTAAAGGAAAATTAGACCATAAGTCAGTGATCAGCGAAATGATACAGGCAGTCAAAGAAGCAAAAAAATCAGGAGCCCAAAGTGTGGGAGTAAACGCAGAAGACGCTTCCCGTACCAGGATAGAATATTTAATCGAATTTGCACAGGCTGCTAAAGATGCAGGGGCGGATAGGGTTCGTTATTGCGATACTTTAGGTTGCGATACGCCCTTCACCATTTATGAACGGATAAAGAAGATTGCGGCAAAAGTGAAGTTGCCTTTAGAAATACACTGCCATAATGATTTAGGTTTGGTAGTGGCTAATTCAATTGCCGGAGCAAAGGCAGCCAATGATTGCGGGCTTGATGCCTACATAAATACCTGTGTTAACGGCATGGGTGAGCGCGCCGGCAATGCAGATCTGATTTCCGTAATTCTGGCTATCAAGTACGGCAGCGGCATGAAGGATTATTCTCTGGATGAAAGAATAAATTTGAAATTAGCCTGGAAGATATGCAAGTACGCTTCTTATGCTTTCGGGGTATCTATTCCCATAAACCAGCCGGGTGTAGGAGCGAATGCCTTTGCGCACGAATCTGGTATTCATGCCGACGGCGCCCTTAAAGACAGGCGTAATTATGAGCTTTATGATTTTGAGGAATTAGGACGCGGCGAACCGGAAATTATTGAGACCGGCCGCAAGATTACGGCAGGAGAATATTCCGGGATAAAAGGCTTCAGGAACGTATATGAGAAATTAGAAATCGCCTTTCATGACGAAAAAGAAGCAGCCGAGATCCTGGAATTAGTCCGCTATGCCAATGTGCATAACCAGAAGCCTCTGGTAGATGAAGAATTGAAATTTATCGGCAAGTATCCGGAGATTGCGCGCAAGATTTTCACGATGAGCCCTTGATATCCAGGGAAAGAATGGGTTACACGACACAACGTCATCATCTCACAAGTAATGGTAATTTGAGAAATAGGTGTGACTTTGTGTCTTTGTGGCTTTGTGACCCAGAAATACCAATTATTTAACTGAAATGAATACAATAATAGTCGGAACTCAGTGGGGAGACGAAGGAAAGGGTAAAATTATTGATATTTTATCCGAGAAAGTAGACTACATTGTGCGTTATCAGGGGGGAAGTAATGCCGGGCATACCGTTGTAGTTGACGGTAAGACTTATGTTTTTCACCTGATTCCTTCCGGAATTCTGCATAAATCGAAAATATGCTGTATCGGCAACGGCGTAGTTATTGACCCAGCCAGCCTGCTTGAAGAAATAAAAGGCTTATACTCCGCAGATATCTCTATAGAAGGAAGGCTGAAGATATCCTGGCTTTCACACGTGATTTTTCCTTACCATAAAGTTTTAGATAAGTTACGGGAAACTAAAAGAAAGAATAAAATTGGCACAACAGGCAGGGGAATAGGCCCCTGCTATGTCGATAAGATAAGCCGCTGCGGTATAAGAATGGGCGACCTTATTAATCCCAAAGTATTCAGGGAAAAATTAAAAGATAACTTAAAAGAAAAGAACGAAATCTTTAAGAAAGTCTATGGTCACCCGGGATTTGACTTTAATAAAATTTATGAAGAATATTCAGGCTACGGCAGAAAGCTTTCTAAATATATCGTCAATGTCAGTTCTTTATTGAATAAGGCTATGGAGAAGAAAAAAGATATTCTTTTTGAGGGCGCCCAGGGAACGTTTTTAGATATTGATTTTGGTACTTACCCTTTTGTCACTTCTTCTTCGGCAACCGCAGGGGGCAGCTGTATTGGTAGCGGTATTTCACCGGTAAAAATAAATAAAGTAATCGGAGTGTGCAAAGCCTATACAACCAGAGTAGGCGAGGGTCCCTTTCCTACCGAGTTTTCGCGCGCCTTTAACGATTTTATGCGCAATAAGGGCAGTGAGTTTGGCGCTACTACCGGAAGGCCCAGGCGTTGCGGATGGTTTGACAGCGTAATGGTAAAAGAATCGGTTATGTTAAACGGCATCCAGGAACTGGCGATAATGAAGCTTGATGTGCTGGACGGGATTAAGTCTATAAAAATATGCACCGCATATAAATATAAAGGTAAATTATTTAAAGAGCTCCCTTATGACCTGGATGCCTTGAAAAATATAAAGCCGGTTTATCAGGAGCTTAAAGGATGGAAAGAGCAAATCAGCTACATAAGAGATTATAAAAAATTACCTTCACGGACTCGGGATTATCTCTTACGCATTCAGGACCTCTTAAAAACTAAAATTTCCATGGTTTCCGTAGGCAGCCGCCGTAAAGAAATCATTTTTATATAGTCCAAAGGGCTTATGGAAAACAACTTGACTAAACCCATTGATTGTGTTATAGTTTAGTTCCTCACCGAAAATTTTAAAATTCACATTTTTAAGGAGGTAGTTATGAAGTCAAAACTTTTCAGGTTCGTGCTGGTATTGTTTTTAGTTATTTCTTTTTCCGGTTGTACGTTTATTTTTCAAAAGGGCAGGCGTTCGGATGTGGAGAGAATCAAGGAATTAACCCGGCAGTTAAACGAGCTAGGCAGGGCAAGGGAACTTTTAGAAGAGCGGCTTCAGAGTGAAATAGAAGATAAAGAAGTATCACTGAAAATGCAGGAAAAGGGGCTGGTAATTACGGTCTTAGGAGATGTTCTGTATGACTCAGGCAAAGCCAGCATAAGGAGCAGAAGCTATTCTATTTTAGATAAAGTAGCCAGGGTTTTAAAAGAAAATGTTCCGTTATTAAACGTAGGCATAGAAGGGCATACTGATAACGTGCCGATTAAGTTTTCAGGCTGGAAATCCAATTGGGAGTTATCTTCTGCGCGCGCGCTTGGCGTTTTGCATTATCTTAGCGATAATGCCGGGGTTGAACCTTCCCGTCTTGCAGCTATAGCTTACGGCGAATACCGGCCTGTGGCATCAAACGCTACAAAAGAAGGCCGCCAGTTAAACCGAAGGGTTGAAATCGTAATACTCCCAGAGTTAACCAAGCGGGCAAAGGATGAAGGGGTTACAGCGGCTTATTCTCAAACCAAAGTAAAATAATCGCTTTAGCATAACAGCCAAGGTCTAATTTAGGTATGAGAGAAGATTCAAAAAATAAACTGATTTTAATATTATTAATTTTAGTAATTATATTTTTTATCTCCACCGTAGCTTCCTGCGGCCAGGCAAACCGTCAGAGGATCTCGCGTGAGAAAGAGCTCTCTTTGCGTTTAGATATGGAGGAGAAAATCAATAAGGCCCTCCAGGAGAAAAGAACCGCCGAAGAAGAGTTAGCCAGACTCCGTAAAGAGCTTGAAGAGGAAAGATCTGCTCATCAATCTCTTAAAGATTCGCTCGGGCAGGAAGACCTCGCAGCTGAAAACCAGGAAGAAAATCCCAAGCAAATAATTGAAATCAAAGAAGAGGCTGAAGAGAATTAATACTACTGTGTTAAACCGTTACTTTATAAAGATTAAAATGTAAAAAGGAGCCGATAATATTACCTTTTATAAAAAAGGGGATATAATTCCCCTTTTTTATTGGTACGAAAAGGTAAAGGAGGAGCAGGATGTTGCGAAAAATAAGAGAAAGATTAAAAAGTATCTCCCAAAAGGACAAAAATGCCTCTTTGTCCGATGTGAACAAGAAGCCTGTCTCTAAGTCTATAACGGAAAAATTATTTGGCAGGAAAACAGCCAAGAAAGAAACAGCCAAGCCAAAAGAGGAAATTTTAGGTACCCAGGAGACTATTGTTAGAAAAACAAAATTTTATACCGGCCAGATTACAAAGGCTGTCCGTATGATGCCTCAGGAATTACCAATAGGATACGGAGTAAACAGGATAATCATTCAGGTGCGTGATCCGCGCTGGATCCATTCTTACTGGGAAGTAACCAGCGATACCTGGAATAGGTTAAGAGATGAACTGTGTGATGAATTTTATAAAGCAAAGAGAGTATTGCGTGTTTACGACGTCAGCTACATCGTATTTGACGGCAGTAATGCCAACAGTTTTTTTGACGTCGAGATAAACGACTATTCCAACAATTGGTATGTCGATACCCAGGGGCCGGGAAAATCCTGGTGTGTAGATCTAGGGCTATTGTTGCCTGGAGGCAGGTTTATTACCATAGTGCGCTCCAATACCGTAACCACTCCTATTGAAGGGCCTTGCTGGATTACCGATGAGGAATGGATGATACCGGAGGAGATGTTTGCCCGGCTTTATGGCATTGGTTTCGGATTAGGGCGCAGTTCTCCCATCGGAAAAGCTTGGCAGGAAAGAATAAAAAGACAGCTTTTTTCCGGCGCGCTTGCTTCGCCGAGCAGCCCGATGCAAAAACCAAAAGAAAGAAAATTTTGGTTGGTGGTAAATACAGAATTGATTGTATATGGAGCAACCGAGCCTGATGCAGCCGTGTTTGTACAAGATAAGCCCATACAATTAAGGCCTGACGGGACTTTTACTTTACGTTTTGCCCTTCCTAACGGAAAACAGGTTATACCCGTCAAAGCAATATCTGCCGATAAAGAGGAAGAGCGTAAAATTACCCCGATTGTGAATAAGGAAACCAAGTAACTCGAGCCTACGCAATCAGTACAAATAGCGCATAATAATAACTAAATAAAGGAGTTGTATGCAGAAAGGTTATTTTTGCCTGGTTTTACACAGCCATCTTCCTTTTGTAAGGCATCCTGAGTACGAAGATTTTCTGGAGGAGGACTGGCTTTACGAAGCGATTACTGAAACTTATATCCCTCTTATTTGGGTATACGAGAAGCTATTGGAGGATAAAGTTGATTTTAGGGTTACCATGTCTTTGAGCCCGACATTGATTTCCATGCTTACAGACGGATTACTTCAGGCAAGATACCTGAAGCACTTGAATAAACTTATCGAGCTTGCGCATAAAGAGGTTGAGCGCACGCGCTGGCAGCCTGAGTTCCAGTCTTTAGCGATTACCTACCTTAATAACTTCTGCAGGGCGCGTGAAACCTTTGAAAGATTTAAAAGAAACTTAACTTTAGCTTTTAAAAATATTCAGGATGCGGGTAAACTTGAAATTATAACCTGTGCGGCGACGCACGGTTATTTTCCTTTGATGGAAGTTTGCCCGGAATCAATACGCGCGCAGACCAAGGTTGCGGTTAACCAGTATGAAAGGGTATTCGGCAGAAAGCCCCAGGGAATATGGCTTCCGGAATGCGGCTATGTTCCGGGCAGCGATGAGATTTTAAAGGAAGTCGGGCTGCGCTACTTTTTTACTGATTCCCACGGCGTTCTTCACGGAACACCGCGGCCCAAATACGGAGTTTTTGCCCCGGTTTACTGTAAAAAGACAGGCATTGCCTGTTTTGGAAGAGATTTGGAATCTTCCAAACAGGTCTGGTCTTCGGTAGAAGGCTACCCCGGAGATCATGATTACCGAGAATTTTACCGTGATATCGGCTTTGACCTGGATTATGAATACATAAAGCCCTATATTCATCCTGATGGCGTGCGTATAAATACCGGAATAAAATATTACCGGATTACCGGAAGTGAAAATAAGCAGCCTTATAATTTTGAGGCTGCCCGGGAAAAAGCAGCTTCGCATGCCGGAAACTTTATGTTTAACCGCGAAAGGCAGATAGAGTATCTTTTTGATTTTATGAAAAGAAAGCCTATAATCGTTTCCCCTTATGACGCAGAGTTATTCGGGCATTGGTGGTATGAGGGGCCGATGTGGCTGGATTTTCTTTTCAGGAAATTTGCTTTTGACCAGAATATTATCAAAATGATTACCCCTTCGGAATATTTATTCGAAAATCCGCGTAATCAGGCGATTACTCCTTCATTATCAAGTTGGGGATGGAAAGGTTACAGCGAGATTTGGCTGCAGGGCCCAAATGACTGGATTTACCGGCATCTGCATGAAGCTTCTTTCAAGATGACGGAATTAGCAAAGAGTTTCCCTTCTGCTGACGGCCTGCTCAGGCGGGCCTTAAATCAGGCCTTAAGAGAACTTTTATTAGCACAGAGTTCAGACTGGGCGTTTATATTGAGCACAGGGACACATACAAGTTACGCTATAAAAAGAACCAAAGATCATCTTTTGAGATTCCTACGTTTATATGAAGATGTCAAAGCCAATTCTATAGATATTCAGTGGCTTGCGGACGTAGAGTCAAAAGATAACCTATTCCCCGATTTAGACTATCGGCTGCATCAATAGGGAGCCTCTTGGTTATAAGCTTTTTGGCAGTCCCAGCCAGAGGCTTAAAAGCCAAAAAGCTCATTATTTTAATTTAAGGTAAGGATAAGTGGAAAGTAATATTCCCAAGCATATCGCTATAATAATGGACGGCAACGGCCGCTGGGCAAAAGAAAGAGGTCTTCCCCGCAGCGCCGGTCATCGTGCAGGCATAGCTAGGGTTAAGGAAATTGTCAGAGAAGCTAAAGAGTCAGGAATTAAGGTTCTTACTCTTTTTGCTTTTTCCACTGAAAACTGGTTGAGGCCGAAAAAAGAAGTCAATATGCTTATGAAGAGCCTGGCTAATTTTTTAGACCGCCAACCTAAGGAATTAATGAAAAATAATACCAGGTTGAAAGTAATAGGAAGAGGGGCCCCGCTGCCTAAGTTCCTTCAGAAAAAAATTGAAAACGTAGAGAAGCTAACGCATGATAACACCGGCCTCACGCTGGTTTTAGCCTTAAATTACGGCAGCAGGCAGGAGATTGTGGATGCGGCAAAGAAATTCAGCCGTTTAGTGCAAAAAGGCCAGGCGCGGATAGAAGATTTAGACGCGGAAAAATTCAGCCAATTTTTTTATACTCAAGGTTTGCCGGACCCTGACCTTTTAATCCGCACCAGCGGAGAGTTCCGAATCAGCAATTTTTTACTCTGGCAGATTTCGTACACAGAGTTGTATTTTATTAAAAAATACTGGCCTGATTTTAAAATTGAAGATTTTAAAAAAGCAATAGAGGCTTACCAGGAAAGGGAACGCAGGTACGGTGCGCTATGCTTACAAAAAGAATAATCAGTTCGATAATCCTTATCATCATAATTATTGCCAGTCTTTTTATAAACTGGCTCTTTGGATTATTGGCTACTCTTTTTATTATTTTCGGTCTTTATGAGTTTTTTGCGATGCTGGAAAATAAGCGAATAATCAGCTACAAATATTTCGGCATTGTTATGGGCAGTATAATTCCACTTTCTCTGATTTTCCGTTTCGAGCTTAACAAAAGCTGGGAATTATTATTTATTGTTTTAGGGTTATTGTTCTTAATCCTTATGCAATTCAGGCGCCGCGAGAATTCCGGCGTAGTTGCGGATATTTCCGCCACCATTTTCGGGATACTTTATGTCTCTTGGTTTTTCAGTTTTCTAATCAGAATAAGATATTTTCCCGGAGGAAGCGGATTAGTGGCAGCATTGTTATTGATTACAAAAGGGGGGGATATCGGGGCATATCTGATTGGTTCGCGCTTTGGAAAGACATTCTTAATACCCCGCATAAGCCCCAAGAAAACCCTTGAGGGAGCAGCGGGAGGTTTATTTTTCAGCCTCTTGGGCGCTATTGCCTCAAGCCCCTTTCTAAATTTTTCTTTTGCGCATCTTTTATTTTTGGGGATATTCTTAGGCCTTATCGGCCAGCTGGGAGATTTATCCGAATCTTTGATTAAGCGGGACTGCCAGGTAAAAGATTCCGGCAGGCTCTTTCCAGGTTTGGGTGGGGTATTGGATTCAATGGATAGCCTGCTTTTTACGGCGCCGGTCTTTTATTTCTACTTAAGCATAATTTTTAAATGAAAAAAATCGCTATATTAGGTTCAACCGGTTCAATAGGGCAGAGTACGCTGGATGTGGTAAAAAGTTTCCCCGGCCGCTTTCGGGTCGTAGGTTTAAGCACTAATTCCAACATCGCAATTTTACATAAACAGATAAAGCAATTTTCAATCGGCTCATCCTGCGTAAGAAATAAAGATTCTGCCTTAAGTTTAAAAAAAAGATTAAAAAATAAAGTTAAGATTTTTCAGGGAGAAACCGGATTACTCCAGTTAATCCGTAAAAGCAATGCGGACATTATAGTCTTAGCTATAGGCGGGACAGAGGCATTTTTTCCGTTATTGGCCGCGGTTGAAAAAGGTATGGATGTGGCCTTGGCGAACAAAGAGGCGCTAGTGATGGCTGGACCGGTCCTGATGAAGAAAGTAGCAAAAAATAAAGTAAAACTTTTGCCTATAGACAGCGAACAATCGGCAATATGGCAGTGCCTCAACGGCCAGGATCCGGACAGATTAAAGGTTATTTATTTGACTGCTTCAGGCGGGCCGTTAAGAGGGGCTCCTGAAAAAAAGCTCAAAAACATATCCATAAACAGGGTTTTGAATCATCCCAGATGGAAGATGGGGAAGAAAATTACCGTTGACTCCGCGACTCTGATGAATAAGGGCCTGGAAGTTTTAGAGGCAATGTACTTGTTTAATGTAGCGCCAGAAAAGATAAAAGTGCTCATTCATCCCGAAGCGATAATCCACTCCATGGTGGAATTTGTCGACGGGGTGATTATGGCTCAATTATCGGTTACCGATATGCGGATTCCCATACAATATGCCCTTTCTTACCCGGAAAGGCTAATTAATCGCTTACCCGGAATCGATTTCTTTAAGCTTAAAAAACTTAATTTTGAAGAGCCGGATTATAAGAAATTTCCCTGCTTAAAATTAGCTTATCTGGCAGCATACGAAGGAGGGACACTTCCAACGGTATTAAATGCGGCTAATGAAGTAGCGGTGGATGAGTTTTTAAAAAAGAGGATAAAATTCGGTTCTATACCGGAAATCATCAAAAGAGTAATGCACAGGCATAAAAATAAAGCTAGGCCGTATTTGGAAGATATTCTGGATGCCGATATCTGGGCGAGAATAGAGGCTGCCCGTGAAGCTGAAAGGTTAGGATAGTTTATGCTTAGTATACTTGTTTTTATAATTATCTTAGGGGTTTTGATTATTGTTCATGAATTCGGCCATCTTCTTGCAGCTAAACGTTCGGGGGTCAGAGTAGAAAGGTTTTCTATAGGTTTTGGACCGCGATTGTTTACAAAGAAAAAAAACGAAACCGAGTATAGCCTTAGCGTGATTCCTCTGGGGGGATATGTAAAATTAGCGGGTGATGATAGAGAGGAATTTAAAGGACACCCTGATGAATATCTTAGTCAGCCAGTAGGCAAGCGCGCTAAAATAATTTTTTGCGGACCTTTATTAAATTATATTCTAGGTTTTTTATTTTTCTGGCTGATTTTTTTTACAGGGTATCCTACCCTTACCACAAAGGTGGGCGATTTAGTCCAAGGCTTTGGAGCGCAGGAAGCAGGTATTAAAACAGGAGATAGGATTACGGCTATTAACGGCAAAGAAATACAGTATTGGCACCAGCTTCAGGAAATAATTCAAAAGCAGAAATCAGGTGCCAGTGTCGAGATTTCCGTGCTCAGGAAAGATGAAAAATATGATTTTAGCGTTCAGATAAAATCAAAAGAAGTTAATGATATATTCGGAGAGGGCCGTTCTATAGGCATGCTTGGTATTGTTGCTTCGGATGAAGTGGTGACAGTCAGGCAGGGTTTTTTAGAATCTTTTAACCTGGCATTGAATAGGACATGGAATTTAACAGCGATTACCTACCGTGCCCTGGGAAGAATGATTACCGGCAGATTATCGATGCGCGAGTCGGTAACTGGTCCGTTAGGTATATTCTATATAACTTCCAAAGCGACTCAGATAGGGCTTGTTGCTGTTTTACAATTAGTTGCTGTTTTGAGCACAAGCCTGGCAATATTTAATCTTTTACCTATCCCGGTACTTGACGGCGGCCATCTTTTATTTTTGATAATAGAAAAATTAAGAGGCAGGGCTTTAAGCCTAAAGACAGAACGCATTATTACTCAGGTGGGCTTAAGCGCTATTATAACACTGGCTTTATTTGTAACTTATAATGATATTGTCAGATTCTTCGGAGAAAGAATCGCAGATTTTTTTAGTAAATGATTAAAACTAAAAAGCGAAAAACCAGGGTTATAAAAGTCGGTAATATTGCCATCGGAGGCAATAATCCGGTTGCTGTGCAGTCTATGCTCAAAACTAAAGCCAGCGACCTCAAAAACACCCTGATACAGCTTAAAGAACTGGAAACTACGGGATGCGAGATCGTGCGCTTAGCAGTCAAAGACCAGACTGATGTAAAGGCATTAAAGAAAATTAAACAAAAGTCTAAAATTCCTCTGGTTGCCGATATTCATTTTGACTGGCGCCTGGCGCTTTTGGCGATAGATAACGGCGTAGATAAAATCAGGTTAAATCCGGGTAATATTTATAAAAAAGAACAAGTCCGCCAGATAGCCAGAGAGGCAAAAAACGCCGGTATACCTATCAGGGTAGGCCTGAATTCCGGCTCCTTACCCGGCATAAAGAATATATTCGTTAATCAGAGGCCAATAGCAGGTATTATGGTTAAAGCCGCTGTGAATTACATAAAGATACTTGAAAAAGTTGGTTTTAACGATATTGTAGTTTCTCTTAAGACCTCAGATATATTCAGCACTATGGAATCATATCGGCAAATGACAGAAATTTGCGATTACCCTTTTCATCTGGGAGTGACAGCTAGCGGTGGCCAGCAGCGCGGGATAATAAAATCTGCTATTGCAATAAGTTCGTTGCTATTAGAGGGTATCGGTGATACAATAAGGGTATCTCTTACCGAAAAACCGGCTGAAGAAGTCAAGGCAGCCAAGGTAATTTTAGAGACTTTGGGGCTGCGTTGTTTTAGCGGTTTTGAGATTATCAGTTGTCCTACCTGCGGCCGCTGCGAAGCCAATCTAGTAAAAATAGTCAAAGATTTAGAAAGAAAGCTTTGTGCTCCGTACTCTGTACTCCGTACCGGAAGGCCATTAAAGGTAGCGGTAATGGGTTGCGTAGTCAACGGTCCCGGCGAAGCAAAAGAAGCTGATATTGGATTGGCATTCGGTAAAAGAGAGGGGTTATTATTCAAAAAAGGTAGGCCCATAAAAAAGATTTCCCATAACCGTTGCGCAGATTTATTATTAACCGAAATAAAACAATTTTATAAAGCTTAAATCAACAGAGGACTTATATGTTTTGGTCAAAAACGCTTATTCCGACATTGAAAGAAATACCCCAGGAAGCAGAGTCTGTCAGCCATCAACTCTTACTCAGGGCCGGATTAATGCGTATGCTTATGGCAGGTGTATATTCATATTTGCCCCTGGGATTAAAAGTATTAAATAATATAGAGAAGATAGTGCGCCAGGAAATGGAGGCCGCCGGAGCAAGCGAATTACTACTTGCGGCATTACAGCCTAGAGAACTCTGGATGCGTTCCGGCCGGGATACAGATATGGGTGAGGTAATGGTCAGGTTTACCGACCGCAGAGGCAGGAATGTATGTTTGGGTCCTACTCACGAAGAGGTAATTACGGATTTAGTTGCCGGTTACATTTCTTCTTACAAACAATTGCCTTTGGTCTTATATCAGATACAGACCAAATTTCGTGATGAGGTTCGTCCCAGGTTTGGCCCGGTAAGAGCATGTGAGTTTATAATGAAAGATGCCTATAGTTTTGATAAGGATGAAGAAGGTTTAAATAAGAATTATAAAGCAATGCATAAGGCCTATAATAATATATTTAAGAGGTGCGGGTTAAATTTTTTGACCGTAGCTGCGGATCCGGGCGTAATGGGCGGAAGTTTATCTCATGAGTTTATGGTTCCTGCTGAAAGCGGCGAAGACGTGGTACTTAGTTGCCCTGAGTGCAAATTTACCCAGGCGTATAAGGAAGGCGGAGGTGAAAATTGTTCAAAATGCAGTACCAGGTTAGAAAAAATAAATACTATCGAAGTAGGGCATATTTTTCAATTGGGCACTAAATATTCTTCTAGCCTGGGGGCGAATTTCCTGGATGCCAAAGGAACTCTTAAGCCAGTAATTATGGGTTGTTATGGTATCGGAGTCTCGCGTCTGATTTCGGCAATAATCGAACAAAATTCAGATAAAGACGGTATTATCTGGCCTGGAGAAATAGCTCCTTACAGCGTGATAATACTGCCGCTTGATATTACCGATAAAAAGATCAAGAAGGCGGCTTTTTCGGTTTATAAGGAGCTTTTAAAAGAAAAAATTGAAGTATTATTTGACGACCGCGATGAACGCGCAGGAGTAAAATTTAAAGACGCCGACCTTCTGGGGATCCCGTTACAGGTGGTGGTAGGCCGCGAATCTTTAAAGAACAATAAGTTAGAGTTAAAATTAAGAAAAAATCATAAAAAAAGCATAAAAGCAAAAAGCGCGATTTTAAAAGAAATCAAAAGGTATATAAATGGATAAGCAGATGATTATATCAGAAGTCAGCGAAGCTGTCAGCGCCTGCATAAGAGAACAGGGTTTTGAGCTGGTGGATATTATCCACCGCTATGAAGGAAAAGACTTATTTTTAAGGATTTTGGTGGATAGGCCGCAAGGCGGCATAACTATGGAGGAATGCGCGGTTTTAAACACGCAGATAG
The DNA here is from genome assembly GCA_003644385.1 of Candidatus Omnitrophota bacterium. Lineage (GTDB taxonomy): Bacteria > Omnitrophota > Gorgyraeia > Gygaellales > Profunditerraquicolaceae > B70-G16. Next base: position 8,427 of record QNCD01000004.1, on the reverse strand, counting down.
GACTTATTTTGGATGAGAAAGATATATTGCAAAGAAGATATATTCTGGAAGTCTCTTCTCCGGGCTTAGACAGGCCGCTAAAGAGTAAGGCGGATTTTATGCGCTGCTTAAACAGGTCCGCCAGGTTTTTTCTTAAGGAACCGGTTGAAGGGAAAATAGAGATAGCAGGTAAACTCATAAATGTTTCAGAAGAAGATATGATTGAGGTCCGGACCAAAGATAAAGATATATGCATACCTTTGGAAAAAATTAATAAAGCTAAACAGATAATAGAGGATATTTAATGCGGAGATTATTATGAGTCAGGAATTATTGGCAATACTTGATCAGATGGAAAGGGAAAAAGGCATCAGCAAAGAGGTTTTGATTGAAGCTGTGGAGAGCGCATTGTTGAGCGCTGCCCGTAAGACCTTAGGGCTAAAAGCTGATGCGGATTTAAAGGTCGAACTTGACCGCACAACCGGTAAAATCAAGGCATTTAAGGATAATAAGGAGATAACTTCTATTGATTTCGGCCGCATTGCCGCATCTACTGCCAGGCAGGTGATTATCCAAAAGATACGCGAGGCAGAAAAAGAAGTGGTATTCGGCGAATTCCAGGATAAAGTAGGAGAATTGGTAAGCGGCACAGTCTATAGGTTTGACAAAGGCAATATAATTGTCGACCTCTTAGGCAGGGCTGAGGCGCTTATACCCAAGCGAGAACAGTCTCCTAAGGAAAATTTCAGGCAGGGCCAGCGCATCTGCGCCTATGTAATAGACGTTAAAAAAGAAAGCAAGGGTGCACAGATTATTTTATCGCGCACCCAGCCTCAACTGATTAAAAAACTATTTGAGCTGGAAGTGCCGGAAATTTATGAAGGAATTATCGAGATAAAGTCTATTTCCCGGGAAGCAGGCGTACGCACCAAAATCGCAGTCTGGTCTAAAAACGATAAAGTCGATGCAGTGGGCGCCTGTGTAGGTATGCGCGGAAACAGAATTAGAAATATCGTCAATGAAATTCAGGGCGAGAAAATCGATATTGTCCGCTATAGCGAGGACATAAAGGAATATATAAAGGCCGCTCTTTCTCCGGCTCAAGTACATGAGATAAAACTTGATAAGGATAATTCCAAGGCACAGATTATCGTAAACGATGATCAACTATCCCTGGCTATCGGTAAACACGGCCAGAACGTCAGATTAGCTTCGCGTCTTTTGGGATGGGAGCTGGATATCCGTACAAAAGAAATGATAGAGGAGGCCCAAGAGAAAAAGCCGAAAGAAAAAGAAGCAGCAGTTAAGAAGAAAAAGAAAGTTACAGCGGACCTGGAGCAGTTATCAGGTATCGGAGAAAAAACAATCGCCAGCCTTAAAAAAGCAGGTTTTACAACGATTTCCGATATTGTCAAGGCAGGCCCGGAGGATTTAACTAAAGTTAAAGGTATAGGCAAAAAGAAAGCCGAGAAACTCATTGATGAGGCGAAGAAAAAGGGTTCTAAGAAGAAGGTAACTGATGGTTAAGAATAAAAAAGAAAAATCCAAGGCGCCTAAAAAAGAAAAAATAAAGAAGCCTGCCGCTGAGAAGGGAGTTAAGCCAAAACCGGCAAAGAAAGCAGCAGCTAAAAAAACGGTTAAGGCCAAGGCTCTGCCTAAAAAAACAAAGTCTCAGGTTGCGCGCAAGAAAAAAATAACCCCACCCAGGGAAAAGGTTCTGACAAGCGAGCAGCCTGTTCTTAAAGAAGAAGCTGTCGAGCCGCAGAAAATCAAAAAAGCCGATGTTCAACCTGAAATTATACCGCCGAAAATAGAAAAACCCTCTGTAGTCGAGCCTAGGGCGGAGCCTAAGATAGAGGCGCCAACAAAAACAATTGAATTAAAATTACCCATAACCGTTAAAGACTTTTCGGTTAGATTGCAGGAGAAGCCTTCTGTTTTAATCAAAAAACTTATGGAATTAGGGTTGATGGCGGGAATTAATCAGAGCCTTGATGAGCCGGTAGTAGTTAAAATTTGCGAAAAATACGGTTATCAGCTGAAAAAAGCGCCCAGCGAAGAGAAAGCGGCATTAAGTATGCACGAAGAGCAGGATAAGCCGCATCTACTTAAGCCGAGAGCTCCGATTGTCACCTTAATGGGGCATGTTGATCACGGCAAAACTTCTCTTTTGGACGCGATTAGAGAGACTAAAGTTGTAGAATCCGAGCACGGAGGCATAACTCAGCATATTGGCGCATACAGGGTACACTTGAAAAACGGAGAAATAACATTTTTAGATACTCCGGGCCATGAGGCATTTACCGCTATGCGCGCACGCGGAGCAAGTATAACTGATATAGTAGTGCTTGTGGTCGCTGCGGATGACGGGCTTATGCCCCAGACGCAGGAGGCTATTGATCATGCCCGGGCAGCAGGAGTACCTATAGTAGTAGCGATTAATAAAATCGATAAGCCGCAGGTGAATATCGATAAGGTAAAAAAACAGCTCTCTGCCATTGATCTTTTAGCCGAGGACTGGGGTGGTAAAACCATAACCGTACCTGTTTCCGCTAAAACAGGAGAAGGGATAGATACTCTGTTAGAGATGATTATTCTGGAAGCGCAGATGTTGGAATTGAAATCTAATCCTTTACGCCTGGCCAGGGGGGTAGTAATAGAGGCTAAATTGACAAAAGGTAGGGGCCCGGTCGCAAGCTTATTGGTTAAAAACGGAACCCTGCGCTTAAACGACGTGATAATCGTAGGTAAATACTACGGAAAGATAAAGGCAATGCAGGATGACCTGGGCCGCTCGATAACCCAGGCACCTCCTTCTTTTCCGGTTGAAGTTTCCGGCCTCTCCGGCGTTCCTGAAGTAGGAGAACAGTTTTTTGTCCTCGAAGACGAAAAGCTTGCCCGTGATTTAGCCGCAAAGCGCATAGAGGAAGAGAAAAAGCAGCAGCAGATGAAGGCAGCAAAGAAGATCAGCCTGGAAGATATCCATGTTCAGATAGAAGCCGGCAAACTAAAAGAACTCAAACTGATTATCAAGGCCGATGTCGGCGGGTCTTTACAGGCAATAAAAGATTCTTTAGTCAAGTTGAGCCATCCGGAGATAAAATTAAGTATCATACATGAAGGTGTGGGAAATATCAATAATTCCGATGTTATATTGGCTGCAGTTTCTAATGCTTTGATTTTAGGATTTAATGTCAATGTCGAAGAATCCGCCAAATCGGCAGTGGATAAGGAGGGAGTTGACGTTCGTGTATATAACGTTATTTATGAAATTTCTAAAGATATAAAGGCAGCTCTGGAAGGAATATTAGAGCCAAAAATAAAAAAGGTCTTTGTCGGCAGGGCAGAGGTGAGAAAAGTATTTAAATTATCCCGCGCCGGAACAGTAGCCGGATGTTTTGTAACTAAAGGTAAAATTAGCCGGAATCTATCTGTCAGCGTGATCAGAAACGGCACAGTTGTTTTTGAAGGCAGCCTTTCTTCTCTAAAGCGCTTTAAAGACGATGTCAGGGAAGTTCTAGAGGGGTATGAGTGCGGTATTTCTTTAGGCGGGTTCGAGGATGTTCGATCAGGCGATACAATAGAAGCTTACGGTATTGAGAAGATAGCGCGTAAATTATAAGCTGTCATCTTTCAGCCATCAGCGTTCAGCTAAAAAATTTTGAGTAGGCTCAGAACAAGATTTAAAAAGCTATGAAGAAAAGAATATTGAGCGGGATGCGGCCAACAGGTCCATTACATTTAGGCCATCTTGTAGGAGCGCTGGAGAACTGGGCGAAATTACAGGAGGAATATGACTGTTTATTTATGGTAGCGGATTGGCATGCCTTGATGAGTGAATATGAAAATACCGCTGATTTATCCGGCTTGATCATCGATAATGTAATAGACTGGATAAGCGCAGGCATAGACCCGCGAAAATCTACACTATTCATTCAGTCTGATGTTCCCGAGCACCTGGAATTATATATGATATTTTCCTGTCTTACTCCTTTAGGATGGCTGGAGAGGTGTCCTACCTATAAAGAACAGCTTAGAGAAGTGAAGACACGCAACCTGAACACGTACGGTTTTTTAGGGTATCCTGTTTTACAGGCCGCTGACATCCTGCTTTATAAAGCAGATAAAGTTCCGGTAGGTCAAGATCAGCTGCCGCACCTTGAGCTTACCCGGGAGATAGTAAGGCGTTTTAACAGTCTTTATCGCATTGCAAACGGGGCAGATAAAAAGGAGTTATTTCCCGAACCAGAGGCATTATTGACTAAGACTAGCCGGCTTTTAGGCCTGGATGGCAGAAAAATGAGTAAGAGTTATAATAATACCATTATCTTGGCTGACTCTGCCGAGACAATCAAGAAGAAAGTGCAGAATATGTTTACTGATCCTAAGAGAATCAAACTCAGCGATAAAGGGCATCCTGAATCTTGCAATGTTTTTTCCTATTATTCCATATTTGCGGACGGAATAAAAAATGAGGTCCATGATTGGTGTGTAAACGCAAAAGTAGGCTGTACCGAGTGTAAAAAGAATTTTTCCCGGGAATTAATCGAAAAATTAAAACCCCTTCAGGAAAAACGTAAAGAATTAGTAAAAGATAAAATAAAAGTAAAAAATATTTTAGCTCAAGGAGCCGAAAAGGCGAAGGCAAGCGCTTCCAAGACTATTAAAGAAGCAAGAGAAGTAATGAAGATATGAGTTATAAAATAAAACTAGAGATATTCGAAGGCCCTCTGGATTTACTTCTTTATCTGGTTAAAAAAGACCACCTTAATATCTACGATATTCCCATATCCGCAATTACGGAACAATATTTAAAATATCTAGAATTAATGCGCCTGCTTAATTTAAATATCGCCGGAGAATTTCTGGTAATGGCGGCTACGCTTATGCAGATAAAATCGAAAATGCTGCTTCCGGCAGAGGAAGAAGCAAAAGAGCAAGAGCAGGAGGACCCGCGCGCGGAATTAGTGAAGCGCCTTTTGGAATATGAGAAGTTTAAAGAGATTGCCCAGGATTTAAGGCGGCGAGAGCAAAATCAACAACAGGTATTTAAAAGGCCAGTACCAGCGGAAAAAGAGATTCAGCCTGAAAAAGAAGTATATTTTGAAGCCAGCCTTTTTGATTTAATCAGCGCCTTTTCCCAGGCGCTTAAAGAGGCGCCTAAAGAATTATTCTACGAAGTAATTAAGGATGAATTTACTGTAGCCGAAAAAATCCATAAGCTTTTACATATGCTGCTTGAAGAGGAGAGTATTGATCTCTATGATTTATTCGCCAAGGCAAAGAATAAAATGGAGATAATCGTCACTTTTTTGGCAATATTGGAATTAATCAGGCTGGGAGAAATTGTGGCACGCCAGAAAGGATTATTTCATAAGATAGAAATAACCCGCAATAAAGAAAATATAGTCCCCTATGACAGAAGGAATAAGACAGAAAATAATTAAAGCAAAAAAAACCTTCTCCGATAAAAAAGCATCTGATAAAGACAGGCGGGAAGAGCTAGATACTTTAGAAAAAGATTATCTTCGCCAGGGACAGGAATCTGAGGAAGACATAGTCCTCAATATTTCCTTAAGGCCGAAAAAACTTTCGCAATTCATCGGTCATAAGGAGATCGTCGAAAATTTAAAGATTTCCATGCAGGCGGCAAAGCAAAGAAAAGAGCCCTTGGAGCATGTGCTTTTAAGCGGGCCTCCTGGATTAGGAAAGACTTCGCTTTCTCATATTATCGCCCATGAAATGTCAGGTAAGATTACCGCTACTTCCGGCCCGGCCATAGAAAGGGCTGGAGATTTGATCGGTATATTAACAAATCTGGAGAAAGGCGATATTCTTTTTATTGACGAGATACACCGTTTATCCAAAGTAGTGGAAGAATTTTTGTATCCGGCAATGGAGAGTTTTCAGATTGATTTTATCATTGATAAAGGGCCGTATGCCAAGACAATTAAATTTAACCTTAAGCCCTTTACTCTGGTGGGCGCGACTACCAGGACAGGCCTGTTGGCTGCACCTCTTCGGGGGAGGTTTGGCATATTCTACCATCTGGATTTTTATCCGCCTGAAGACCTGGCTAAAATTATAAAAAATTCCGCTAAAGTATTAAGCCTTGATATCGAAGAGCAGGCGGCATTGGAGATTGCTAATCGCTCACGCGGAACCCCGCGTATTGCCAACCGGTTATTGCGCCGGATCAGAGATTATGCCCAGGTTTTAAAAATAGATAAGATAAACATGGAGACTACATGTATGGCTTTGGCTGACTTGGGCATTGATAAGGCAGGTCTCGATGATATTGACCGCAGGGTTTTAAAGACGATATTAGAGGCGTTTGACGGGGGGCCGGTAGGGATTGAGTCACTTGCTGCCAGCCTTAACGAAGAAGTTGATACGATCGCCGATACAGTTGAGCCACATTTACGGAAAGCCGGATACCTCAAGCGCACTCCGCGCGGGAGGATGGCGACCAGGCTTACCTTTGAGCACTTCGGATTGAAATACAAAAAAGAGAATCAAAACGAGTTATTTTAAATAATTTGAGCGGGTCCTGTCTCGGTCTGTTTCTCGCGGGGACGCTCATTTTGCCCCAGCGTGGCAAAATTTCGCTCCCCTGCGGTGCCTCACTCTCACATACTTGTTATAGCGGGTGAACCGTGCCCGTTCGGCATCCTCGGAGGCCCCGCTCGAAATCAGCCCAAGCCACCCCCTCAAAAGATCGGGTTAAAGCAACTCGTTTAAATTAATGAAGCTGTTTGGTTTCGAGCGAATGGAGGTTTTAGCCAAAGCACGCTCGAACATTTTCGGGAATCCGAACGCGAAAGCATTCGGACGGCGAGTTCCGCAGCCGCCGAAAATGTGAGAGACCTTTGGCGTCCCGCCGAAGGCGGGAAAAACCGACTTGAGCGAGAAAGCAAACAGGTTTATTAAATTTAATTTATGAAACTGTTACTTCATACTTGTTGTGCGCCGTGCATGATTTATCCTTTAGAGCGCTTGAGAGAAAAGGGTTATCAGGTAAGCGGATTTTTCTATAACCCGAATATCCACCCCTTTTCTGAATATAAAAACAGACGAAAAGCGGTTGAGGATTATAGTAAGACACAGAATGCAGAAGTTTTTTACCCGGAGTACGCGCCCCAGGAATACTTTCAGGCAGTTAATTTGAATGAGTCTAGCCAGCAGAGGTGTTCTATATGCTGGAAGCTGCGCCTGGTGAAAACCGCGCAGGCGGCAAAAGAAAAAAATTTTCAAGCCTTTTCCACTACCTTGTTAGTCAGCCCTTATCAGGATCAGCAGTTACTTAAGAAAATCGGTGAAGAAGCAGCAGAAGAATCAGGCATTAATTTTTATTACGAGGATTTCCGCTCCGGATTTAAGAGGGCGCATGAAAAGGCGAAATCCGGCGGCATATACTGCCAGAAATACTGCGGATGCATTTATTCGGAGATAGAGCGATGCAGGAAATCGGCAAAGCATTAATAATTTTCGGAATTATTTTAGTGGGCCTGGGGGTCTTGTTAACTTTTGTTAATAAAATTCCTTACCTGGGGCGCCTGCCCGGTGATATACTGGTAGAGAAGAAAAACTTTACTTTTTATTTTCCCATTACTACGTCAATATTAATCAGTATCGTCCTTTCTATAATATTTTGGCTATGGTCTCGCCGCTGAATCATTGGTTTAAAAGATTAATTTTTTGTCTTATGCTAGTTGTCAGCTTTCAGCTGTCAGCTTTCAGTTCTTTTGCGCAATCATCAAGGGATATCCGCATTGCTATAATTCAAGATGCCTCTTCGTTAGTCCTGGAGTCAACTGGAGCATACAGGATAACTGATTCAAAAACTGGGGAAACATTGAATAGGGGGGAAAATTTAAAAACTAAGGTTGTTGCGGTAGAAGAAGGCATTTCCTTTAAGGTCCTTGGTACTTTCGGCAATAGAATTCTACTGGAACCAGGATCCAGCCAGGGAATTTTAATTAACGGCCGCGCTTATCGGGGAGTTATTGAGTTTATAAGGAAAGAGGGAAAGTCTGTTTTAGCAGTTAATCATATTAATTTGGAGGATTATATTAAAGGCATACTTTATCACGAAGTTTCCCATTATTGGCCTATGGAGGCCTTAAAGGCACAGGCAGTAGCCTGCCGCACTTACGCTTTTTATCATATACAGCAGAATAGCTCAAAGGATTTTGACCTTACCAGCGACGTATATTCGCAAGTATACGGCGGGAAGACCTCGGAGCGTTACCGAACAAACAAGGCAGTAGAGGAGACCGAAAATACCATTCTTCTTTATCTGGGTAAGGCATTCCCTGCTTATTACCATGCTACCTGCGGCGGGCATACAGTGGATGCCTCCTTGTTGTGGAGCATTGATATTATTCCTTAAAAGGGTGTCTATTGCGGATTCTGTCAGGAATCGCCGCATTATCGATGGAATACGGT
>QNCD01000003.1 GCA_003644385.1 Candidatus Omnitrophota bacterium | reverse complement strand
CGCTCAACTTAAAGATGCGCATGCCAAAAAGCTAGGGGCGGCAGAAATAGAAAAAGAGATCAACGTCCTTAGAGAACAACTACAAAGCAAAGACCAGGAATTAGAGAAACTGCGCCAGGAGGTTGAAATATTAGAAAGTGAGCTTGGGAGAAAGGGCGATAGCCTTTTATCACTGGAAAAAGAAAACAAGGAGTTAACTGCGGAATTAAAAAACCTATTAGAGTTGCGCAAGTCAGAGCCTAAGCGTTCGGCTAAGGAAGAAGAGTCGGCTAGGCAGGAAATCAATAAACTGCAAACCGAAAACAAAAAAATAGAAATAGAGCTTAAAAAGAAGAATCAAACCATTCTTGATTTAGGAAAAGAAAATAAGAACCTATCTTCTAAAGTCGAAAAATTAGAGAATAAAATCGACGAGTTGAATGAAGAAATAGAAGCCCGGACAAACCTTATTGCTTCATACAAAAGCAAAATGAAAGCACCCTCCGCTGATACCGCAGGGGAAGAAAGCGAAGAAACGCGCAGGCGTCTGGAAGTAATCAGAAAACAAAAAAAGGAAAAAATCGGAGAAATTTTATTAGCAAATAATTATATTACGCAGGATATTTTGGATAAAGCTAGGAGATACCAAAAGGAATACGGAGGTAATCTCACCCAATTTTTACTTGCTTACGGCTATATAGACGAATATCAGCTCGCCCAGTGCCTGTGTACACAATTCGCCGTGCCCTACCTACCCTTAAGTTCTTACAAGATACCCGCAGAAGTGATAAAGCTGGTTCCGGTAGATATCGCGGAAAAATATTGGTTGATTCCTGTAGACAAAGTTGGCAACTTACTTACTATTGTTATGGCCGACCCCCTTGATAGCAAGGCAATTAAGGAGGTAGAAGAAATTACCGGTTGTACGGCTCAGCCTTTTTTAGGTATTTTATCGGAAATAATAGATGCCTTTGAGGCTTATTATAAAAAAATCCCAGCAAAAATCAAAGAAAAAGAATTGCTTCCCCAGAAAGCAAAAGCAGCCCCGTTTTTTGTAGATACCGAGACATACAAAGGCCCTGAGCGCAGAGAAGCAGTGAGATATAAAGCAGAAATCGATATTTCTTTTCCCTTAGAGGGAGATTACATACGCTCTAAGACAACAAGTGTCAGCCGCAGCGGCTTTTTATTTGAATCGGATAGGCCTTTAGTTATAGGTTCTCTTATTACCGTTCAGATGGAAATGCCAAAAGAATACAGTTCTTTGCCCATAGCAGTAGTAGCACAGGTAACCAGAATAGTCCGGCTCAAAGATGATAAGTACGGTGTGGGCGTTAAGATAATTAAGATATCTAAACAAGAACTCAATACAATTATCGATTTTGCTTCTACCAAAAAAAGGGAATAGGTTTTTGTATTCAGCTGAAAAAGAAGGCTCTTTAATTTGATTGACTTTAATTTTTATGAGTCTATAATTTTATCAAGACAGCAACGGAGAATAGGAATGTCTTACAATAACGCAGAGACTATCAAAGATTTATACTCAATAATTCAGTTTCTCTGGTAGATGAGTAGGGTTTTGTCAAACGGGCACTGCTCAAAAATTTATCAGCAAGGGGTATAGGCATAATCAAAGATTCGCCTTTAGAAGTAAAACAAGAGTTAGGGGTTATTATAAAAGTACCCTTTTTTAAATGATCAATTTGTAGAAAGGCTAGAGTTATTTGTGTTGGAAAATGGATAAATATTGATGGCAGGCGGGTTTGGATCTCGGATTAGACAATAAAATTTATTTTCAAACAAGGGATTAAAAATGCAAGAAAGAAGAAGATTCATCAGGCTTAATGTCGAAGAGTGCGTTATCCTTAAGCGCGAAGGAAGTTCTACCAAGGCAATAAAGGCGGATTTGGTCGATATCAGTTTTTCCGGGATAGGCGTATATATGTAAGAAAAAATAGAACATAATAGGCTAGTCAAGTTTGAATTAATTACTAGGTTGTGGGAAACGGCAATAGTCGGCGAAGGAAAGGTTGTGCATGTACAGCAGGCAAAAAGGTTCGATAAGCCTATTTTTAGGGTTGGTATTGAGTTTACCAATATCAATAAAGAAGCGATCCAGCATATTTTAAACCACATCCAGAGCGAAATTTGCGATAGATTTAAAAAAAGAAAAAGATTTTAATTTATTTTAATTGGAATTAAGAAGTAAACCCCCATCTTTATATCCCGAATTATAAATAACACTTTAGAATACTTTGTCTTACATTCCCGGGATTAGAGTTATGCATTCAGGGTTACCAGTCATTCTTCCATGAAAAATAAAAAAATTATTATTGCTCTGCTGTCTTTATTAATTGTTAGCGTAATTATTTTTTCGCAAAGCTTACAGAATAAATTTACGAATTGGGATGATCCGGAATACGTTACCCGGAATAGCGATTTAGAAGACGGTTCGGTAAAGGGCCTGTGGCGGATAGCCACCTCATTTTATAATGCTAATTATCACCCTATAACCATGCTCTCTTATTGGTTGCAATACCGTTTTTTTACTCTTAATCCCACAGGTTATCATGCAATTAGTATTATCCTGCATATTATAAATTGTCTTCTAGCCTTTTGGTTTATTCTTTTAATAAGCAATTCTCTTATTGCCGCCTGGGTTGCGGCTATATTATTTGCCATACATCCCGCTCATGTTGAATCGGTAGCATGGATTTCAGGGCAAAAAGGCCTTATTTATAGCTTGTTTTTTTTATTGGCGTTAATCTGCTATATTTATTACTTAAAAAATAATCGCAAAGTTTTCTATTATTCTGGTCTTATTTCATTTTTTTTCTCTCTTTTGTCGAAAGTCATGGCGATTACGTTGCCGGTTATACTATTTTTAATAGATTTTCACTTTAAGCGCCGGCCTAATAAGAAAATTTTTTTTGAAAAATTGCCATTTATACAACTTGCCTTAATTGGTGCAATAATTGGTTTTTTGGCTCAGCACGACGGAGGCGCAATTATTTCTTCTTCGCTTTTTACTTTTTGGCGCCGTATTAGCCTTGTCAGTTATGCGCTGTTATTTCAGCTAAAAAAAATTTTTTGGCCTTTCCATCTCTCCTCTCAATACCCTTTTCCTAAGGCTGCAGAGTTACAATCGCCTCTATTTAATCTTTCACCGCCGCTGGTTTTAATATTGGTCATTTTTTTAATAGTTTCGTTGCGTTATACGCGTAAAATATTTTTTGCAGGATTTTTTTTCTTGATTTGCCTATTGCCGGTAATAAAAATCATACCTTTTGGTAATTTTATAGCCGCAGACCGTTACTCCTATATGAGCGGGCTCGGATTATTTTACCTTGTAGGCGAATGTTGCCGTTGGGTTAACTTTCGCCTGCAAAGGCAAAGGCATTTTAGGCGATTCCTGTTTAATCTTAGCATAGGCATAGGAATAATTTTCCTGTCGGTTTTAAGCTGGCAGCGATGCAGCGTATGGAAAGACAGCTTTAGTTTATGGGGCGACGTCATACGCCAGTATCCTGAATACCCTATCGCTTATAATAATCGCGGTTGCGCCTATTTGGACGCAGGGGCGTACGAACAGGCAATCACAGATTTTAATCAGGCAATTATGATTACGCCTAAGTATATTACCGCATATTTAAACCGGGCGCGTGCCTTTGTTCTTAAGGGCGAATTTACAAAGGCGCGTGCAGAATATGAAAGGGTGCTTGGGATTGATCCGGATAACCTGCCAGCCCAAGTTAACCTCATGCGCATGCTCAGGTGAACTATTTATTTATCCAAACTCCTATATTGTATTACTTCAGAGATGTGTTGCGGATAGATGCTATTATTACCTGCCAAGTCAGCAATGGTGCGGGAAACCTTTAAAATTTTGTTATAAGCCCTTGCCGAAAATCCTAATTCTGTCATTGCCATCCCTAGCAGTCTTTGGGTCTCATTTTCCAAGAGACAATGTTTTTTATTAATTTAGTATTCATCTGGGCATTGTAAGGGATACCTTCGGATTTAACCTCTGCCTTTGGATAACTCGTGCTTTTTCCACCCGGGCTTTAATTATGTCGGATGATTCATTTTCTTCTCTCTGGCTTAACTCTTTATATTTTAAGGCAGGTAGTTCTATATGGATATCTATCCTGTCTAAAAGGGGGCCGGATATTTTATTCATATAATTTTGGATTTTACCCGGGCTGCATTTACAGGCTTTCCTGGAATCGGTATAATAACCGCACGGGCAACCCTGATGCACATAATAGCAACACTCCTTTTGTTTATGAGCTTGAATTAAGCTTGAATTAAGCCTGAATTTGAACGAATTCAACCCTGATTACCCTAAGAACTCCCAAAATCTAGGCGAGAAGCTCAGAAAAGCCCGTATGGATAAGGGCCTGTATATAAAAGAGATTGCAGAGATCATAGGCGTGACCCCTGAGGACGGTTATTAATTGTGAATTAAGAGGCTTGCAACCAGCCAAAAGGCATTTTTCTCGTGCGTTTAATTTTATTGAGGGATAATCGTTTTTACTCTTGACAGAAAATGAGAGATATGGCATACTTGGGTTAAAGTAAGTCAGTTTAAGTTAAAATAGGTTAATATACGGATATGGAGCAAAATAAGGTTTTTACCACGCAGGAGTTGGCGGAATATCTGAAGTTGAATGAAAAAACCATAATAAAGATGGCTCAGAGCGGCCATCTGCCTGGAGTAAAAATTGGCAACCAATGGCGATTTCATTTGAAAGCCATCGATAATTTTTTATTAAAGGATCTATCAGAAGCACCTGATGAGGAATTGGATTCGGTAATCAAAACCGAGGTTGATATCATTCCCTTATCGAGAATGACAAATCATAATCTGATTGAGTTAGATTCAAAAGCAAAAGATATAGACGCGGTTCTTGAGAAATTAGCGAAAATTGCCCATACAGAAGGCTTGACTCCTTCGCAAGAGAAACTTCTTAGTGAACTTAAAAAAAGAGAGAAATTTTTGAGTACAGCTATAGGTAATGGTATAGCTATTCCTCATCCTCGGCATCCTTCTCCAGATTTGTTTGTAGAATCTAAGATAGTTATTTTGCTTTCTAAAAATGGGATTGATTGCGATTCAGCTGATAAGAAGCCCGTTCATATTTTCTTTATGCCATGCACTTCTAATGAATATACTCATATTAGATTATTGGCAAAAATTGCTAAATTTTTTCACATGCCCGGCGTTATAAAAAAATTATTACAGGCAGAAACTAAGGACGAAATAACCCAAATATTATTGCTATTCGACAGAGAACATATGTATGCCGGCAATCAGATTTAGATAACCCAGAAGATTACGATGAACAAACACAAGACTTTGTTAGTAAATTTTGTATTATTAATCGTCATGCTTCCGGAATTCAGTTTGCATATGGTTACTCCTATATGTCAAGAGGCCGAAAGCAGAGAAGAGATTTGCGAAATCAAAGAAATCAAATCTAACAAAAAGGATTATCATCCTGTTGACTTTTTTCCAGACACAGATGTTCCTATTTTAACCCATTCAATACATCCCCTCAATTCTTTCGTTACTTTATTTGGACACAACCATTCTAGTACTTACTTATTCTTTTATTCCGACTTATTTAATCACTCTCCTCCCATCCTTTGATTCTGTAGAGAACTATAAATTTGACGGAAAGTCATTTTTAACGCGGGAGGATGCCATGTTATTGGTTATAATGCATAAAAATGAGAATTATCTTCAATCGATTATGCCACTTATACAGAAGGAAAAAATTCCAGACGTAACTATTATTAGGCGGAATGGAATCGGCTCTCTATTAGAGGGTGATTCGGCGGGCACCCTTGGATTTCGGAAAGGAGGTCTTTCAAAGGAATACGACAAGGCCCTTATAGCCCTTGTAGACGATGAGAAAAAAATAGAACGGATTATGAATCATCTTGAAGATGACACATCTTCCTCAAGATGGAGGAATTTTAACGAAAAGGCTTTTGTTTGCACACTACCTTATGTAAAAGTAAAACATTTGGAGAAGGGTTCATTTTACACACAGAAAAGAGAGGAGAATGTCAAAATGAAACTTTGCGAATATCTCAAAGAAGAAAACATTTTGCTTGATTTAAAAGGACGGACAAAAGAAGATGTAATTAAAGAACTGGCAGAGATTCTTAAAAAAGAAAAAGATATCGTTGATTTTGAAGGATTTGTTTCTGCGGTATTCACTCGAGAGAAGATGGTTTCAACAGGTATTGGATATGAAGTCGCTGTCCCACATGCCCGTACCGATACCGTGGAAGACGTTGTTATCGCTTTTGGGAGGTCTAAAGAAGGATTTGACTTTGATGCTATAGATAAAAGACCGGTTAAGCTTGTATTTTTAATCGGCACACCTGCAAAGAAAAAATTAAGTGCGTATCTGAAGCTTCTTGCTCACTTAAGCAGACTTTTGCAAAAAGAGGATTTCAGAAAAAGACTTCTGGCAGCTTCGAATCCCAAAGAAATCCTGGATGAATTTAGAAAAGTTGAATCATAGGAAGAGTTAGAAGATTATGGATATATTGGTATTTGTAGGCACTTCTATCATCGCAGGATTCCTCGGAGGCAAATTTAGCAACAAATTTAGGTTGCCGTCTGTTGTCGGATATCTTATTGCAGGCCTTCTACTGGGGCCTTCCTTTACCAATATTCTAAATATCGGCATCTTGGGGAAAATGGGAGTCTTTAATGATTTGGCTTTGGGATTGGTTGCTTTTGTCATTGGTTGTGAAATGCGTATTAGCACGCTCCGGAAAATGGGAAAAGGTATAATTACCATTATATTTTCAGAATCTTTTGGAGCATTTCTGCTTGTCGCGCTGGGTGTTTACCTATTAACCCATAAGATATATTTAGCGCTTATTTTCGGAGCTATGGCGCCTGCATCAGCGCCAGCGGGAACGGCCGTGGTTTTACAAGAATATAAGGCAAAAGGTCCTCTAACGAATTCACTTTATGCTGTTGTCGGACTCGATGACGGGTTAGCTATTATAATTTATGCATTTGCATCAGGTTTAGCGAAAGTTTTTATAACAGGCGATAATATGTCTCTAATTAATACTATTGGGAAACCAGTTATTGAAATAGGTGGAGCTATTCTTTTGGGTGGACTTATGGGACTTTTACTTGGATATTCTATACGCAAGGTTTATAATAAAAGCGAAATATTAGTCATAGCCTTGGGTTGCATAATACTTTGCACGGGTCTGTCTAAATGTTTTAATTTCTCGTTAATTTTGGCAAATTTGAGCTTAGGGATGATATTCGCTAACACATTCTTACTGGCGAATCGAAGAACATATCAGGCGACACAGTTAATCACCCTTCCCATTTATATTGTATTCTTTGTTATAGCCGGTGCGCATTTACAGATTGGTCTTCTTCCAGCAATTGGGCTATTGGGTCTAATCTATATCGTATGCAGGATATTAGGGCTTATGGGCGGTGCCTATTTCGGAGCCACTATATCCAAATCCGCCCCTGTTATTAGAAAATATTTAGGGCTCGGCATTCTTTCGCAGGCCGGTGTTGCAATAGGATTTGCTATACTGGCAACAAGAGAATTTGGTTCTCTCGGGGCTACGGGGAAAGATTTAGCTGTAGCTGTAATAAATACTATTGCGGCAACTACAATAATTTTTGAAATAATAGGGCCTATAGCGACGAAATTTGCTATCTCAAAGGCCGGAGAAATTGGTAAAGCCAAATAAAATATTGGAGGGATACAATGGAACTTATGGTGATTGTGCTTAATAAAGAAGAATACCTTGAGCCGATATTATCTATTTTAGCAGAATTAGAAATTTCCGATGCAATTATCCAAGATGGCGAGAGACTCGGAGACTATTTAGCGCATGAAGTGCCTATATTTGCCGGATTACGGCAGATGATTGGAGAGAAAAGAGCTGCCTGTAAGACCATATTAGCCTTAATTGACCAAAAGGATTTCTTGGCGCAATTTAATAAATTACTTACAGAGGAAAAGATTGATTTTACACAGGAAGGGGTCGGAAGCATTGCTATTGTTGCAGTAAACAAGGTCATTAAATCAAAAGAATAGAAAACAGTTATCTTTCATATGGTATGGAATTTAAAAAAGATATAGAACGGATTAAACAAAGAATAAACAAAAATCGTGAGAATATCCCTTCCGGCATATCTGCAGGGTTTTAACGTTAGTATTATATTATATAGAGATGGAAATAAGAAAGTGCGGAGGCGGACTTAAAAAAGATTTTACCGATAAGTTTTATATGATTGGTAAGCTTGCATATAAGGCAAAGCTAACAGACATCAATATTAAAGATCAACATATAAATGATGAAGACATTAAAAGATTAAGAAGAGAAATAGCGCAAAACATTTGCCTTAAACGCATAAGTGATAGAAGGGATTTCGATTTATAGAAAGTTTTTAATAGGTATACAATATGAAAAAATGTCCTTACTGTGCTGAAGAGATACAAAATGGCGCTATAAAATGTAAGCACTGTGGAGAATTCTTAAATAAAAGGCCAATTGAAAAATGGTATTTCAAAACCCATATCTTGATAATAGCATTTTTGTGTATCGGCACGTTTATGTTACCCTTAGTGTGATTCAATCCCCGTTTTGATAAAAAACAAAAAGCCATTATAAGTTCTGTCGTTATTATCCTGAGCTATCTATTAGGTGTGATCTTTGTTAATTCTTTGAAGAGTGTATTTAGCTATTATCAGCAGCTATTTCAGTTATTTTAATAAGGTAATTAAAAATAGCCGATTAACATATTAAATAGATTTGGCAAGAGACCGCATTTTTAAAATGCGGACTTTCTTTTTAGAAAGGAAGAGTCTAATGAGTTTTAGAGATGATTCTAAAGGCAGATTATTTTATACTCTTGAAATCGAAGTTAATCGCTTTGAGTTTAATCCTCGATATCCGAAGCATCATAAGATTGGCGAGAGAATCAGAAAAGACGTATGGATTTAGGTATTACGATGAAAAAGCTTGCCAGGCGAGTAGGGGTTACTGAAACCACAGTATATAATTGGGAGGCAAGAAATATAAAACCCCTATAGAAGAACCCAAGAAAAACTCAAAGCCATTCTTGGTTTAAAGGAAGAAATCTCTATCTAAAGAGCGGTACTGAATCGCCTCTGACAAATGCTCTGTTGAGATATTTTCAGAATCGCCTAAATCAGCGATAGTCCTTGAGGTTTTCAGTATTTTGTCGTATGCCCTGGCGCTAAAATTAAGTTCTGTCATCGCCATCTTCAAAAGCTCATTTTCCTCTTTGCCTAATTCGCAGAATTTGCGTACCTGCTTATGAGACATTTGAGCATTGCATAAAATTCCTTCATTTTTTAACCTTTTTCTTTGAATCTCACGCGCCTTATTTACCCTTTCTTTTATTTGAGCAGAGCTTTCAGTAGGCACTCTGGATGTTAGTTCTTGATAACGCACAGCAGGTACTTCAAGATGTATGTCTATTCTATCCAATAAAGGACCGGATATTTTAGCGCGATATTTGTAAATTTCATTTGGCGTGCACCTGCAGGAAGATTTAAGGTCGTTAAAATGGCCACACTTGCAGGGGTTCATAGCTGCTGCTAACATAAAAGAGGCAGGAAATACAAATGATTTTTTGATACGGCAAACGCGTATTAATCCTTCCTCAAGGGGTTGCCTTAAAGCTTCTAAAGAACTGCGCTGGAATTCCGGCAATTCATCTAAGAATAGAACACCCTGGTGTGCCAGGCTTATTTCTCCTGGCTGAGGGATTGACCCGTCGCCTACTAACGCTACATCAGATGCACTATGGTGCGGGCTTCTAAAAGGCCGGGTGGCCATTATGCCTTCATTTTTGGGCAGCGTCCCCGCAATAGAATGTATTTTAGTTAATTCTAACGCTTCATTTAATGTTAAATCAGGCATAATTGTAGGGATCCTTTTGGCGAGCATAGTCTTGCCGCTTCCGGGTGGGCCGATCATCAAGATGTTGTGGCCTCCAGCCACGGCAACCTCAATTGCCCTTTTGGCTAAAAATTGAGCCTTAACTTCAGAGAAATCTATTCTATACCGCGAATTCTGCTCAAACAAATTTTTAAAATTTAATTTTAATGGCATAGCCATACTTCGATTATTGAGAAACTCTACTGTTTCCCTTAATGTTTTTAGCGGCCAAACTTTGACCCCTGGCACTAACCCTGCCTCTTTAGCATTTTGCAGGGGGACAATAAGGTTTTCCTTTTTTAATGATAAAGGAGTTTCGTGAATATGTAGGGATTTTGCGATTTCCATGCTGATAGGTAATATCCCTCTTATTGGTTGCAGTGAGCCATCTAGAGATAATTGACCAAAAATATAATAAATATTTAAGTTTTCACTGTTTAGTTGTCCGCTCCCCGCCAATATACCCAGGGCAATGGGTAGGTCGTAACAGGCTCCCTCTTTTTTCAAGTCCGAAGGGGCGAGGTTTATGGTAATTCTTCCTTCCGGCCATTTAAAACCTGAATTTTTTACTGCTGATTTAACCCGCTGCTTACTTTCTTTTATAGTGGTATCAGCAAGTCCCACTAATGATAATGTGGGTAGGCCGTTTGAAACATCTACTTCTATTTCAATAGGATACGCCTCTATTCCGCATAAACCGAAACTGAGTACTTTGGCTAACATCACGCACCTCCTTAAATGAGCAGATAATTTACGTTGTGCTGGGCACTACGTAAGTTACAGCGTACGGCATTTAGCTGTTTATCGGCGTTTTGGAATTACTCCCGAGCCGCTCTATTTTATTTATAAATGGCGAAGGAGATCCCTCGCTTCTTTCTATCAATAGATTGAAGCCCGGGATAAGTTCGGGCGCGCAATTTACGATTGCTAACGTTTCGTACGTAATTTGCGCCCTTACTTATAATAGACGTAAAATCAGCTAAAATCTAACAGGAATTTTTAACTAAAGCATATATTCTTTATTTTCAGAAAGGGTTACCTTTTTGCTTGACAAGGCAGTATTCTATGTTATACTTTCTTTGATAGATTTAATAAGACAAAGACGTCTGCTAATTTCATATTGGCGGCCGTCTTTTTTTATGGTATATTGCCTATAAAACATCCAATGTTTGCTTAAATAATAAACAGAGGGAGGGGAAATGAATAAGCAGCTTGAAGATTTTATGTTGCAGGTAAAAGAAAGAAATCCGGGTGAACCTGAGTTTCATCAGGCTGTACGTGAAGTAGTAGAGTCGGTTATGCCGTTTATCCAGAAAAACCCGAGATATCAGGAGGCTAAAATTTTGGAAAGAATGGTTGAGCCGGAGCGAGTGATCATGTTTCGTGTTCCTTGGCTGGATGATAAAGGAGAAGTCCGGGTAAATCGCGGCTTTCGTATTGAAATGAATAGCGCTATCGGTCCTTACAAAGGAGGGTTGCGTTTTCATCCCAGTGTAAATTTAGGGATTTTGAAGTTTCTGGCCTTTGAGCAGGTCTTTAAAAATAGCTTAACCACTTTACCTCTGGGGGGTGGAAAAGGCGGTTCTGATTTTGACCCTAAAGGAAAGTCTGATAATGAAGTGATGAGGTTCTGTCAGAGTTTTATGACTGAGCTAGAGAGGCATATCGGGCCTAATACTGATGTACCAGCCGGTGATATAGGGGTGGGGGCTCGCGAAATCGGATATATGTTCGGCCAATATAAGAGGCTGCGTAATGAATTTACCGGTGTGTTGACTGGCAAAGGCTTGAATTGGGGCGGAAGCTTAATACGTCCCGAAGCCACCGGATACGGCTGTGTTTATTTTGTCCAGGAGATGTTAAAAACTAAAGGCGATTCAATCAAGGGTAAGACTTGCGTTGTATCTGGCTCAGGTAATGTTGCCCAATACACCGCAGAAAAGCTTCTACAGCTGGGAGCAAAAGTAGTCACTTTGTCTGACTCCAACGGGTTCATTCATGACCAGGACGGGCTTGATACTAAAGAACTTAAATGCGTTATGGAGTTAAAAAATATAAAACGCGGCAGGATTAAAGAGTGTGTAAAAGATTTTAAATGCAAGTATTACGAGAACAAGAAGCCCTGGGGTATCAAATGCGATATCGCTTTTCCCAGCGCAACCCAAAATGAAATAGACGAAGAAGATGCAAAGAATCTGGTTAAAAACGGCTGTATTGCAGTGGGGGAGGGTGCAAATATGCCCACTACTGCCGAAGGGGTAAGGGTTTTTCAAAAAGCCAAGATTTTATATGCGCCGGGCAAGGCGGCTAATGCCGGGGGTGTAGCTACGTCTGGCCTAGAAATGACTCAGAACAGCATGAGGCTAAGCTGGTCGCGGGAAGAAGTAGACAATAAGCTTCGCGAAATCATGGTTGCGATTCACCGGCAGTGCGTTGAATACGGCAAAGAGGGCAACTATGTAAACTACGTAAAAGGAGCCAATATTGCCGGATTTATCAAAGTAGCAGATGCTATGCTCGAACAGGGTTTGATTTAGTATTTAATAAAATTATAACTAAATCTGTATAAAACTGGCGTCCTTTTTAAAAAGACGCCTGTTTTATTTTATAATTTTTCAAAAGTTTAGCTGCCTAATTTCGTTTTTTCCATTAATTGGGTTGAAAGCGAATTTAATTTACAAATCACCTGCTATATACTATAATAACTTCCATAAAATTTTAATTTCACGATGAATAAAAAGAGCGGATTTGATAATGAAAAATACCTAAAAGAGCAGACCGCTGCAATTCTGGACAGGGTTAAAAAATTCGGCAACAAGCTTTATCTAGAATTCGGGGGAAAGCTTTGTTTCGATTTCCACGCCGCAAGAGTCCTTCCCGGATACGATCCCAACGTTAAAATAAGGCTGCTACAGCTGTTAAAAGACAAGATCGATATTGTATTGTGTATTTATTCCGGGGATATCGAGAAAGGAAGGGTGAGGGGCGATTTTGGGATTACCTATGACGCTGCGACCCTTAAGTTAATCGATGATTTAAGGAAGTGGGGCCTGGATATATTAGCAGTAGTGATTACGCGTTTCGCAGGTCAATCCTCGGCAATAATTTTTAAAAATAAATTAGAGCGCCGCGGAGTAAAGGTGCATTTGCATTATCCGATAGAAGGATACCCCGCTAATGTAGATTTGATTGTCAGCGAAAAAGGCTTTGGTAAAAACGAATATATAGAAACTAAGAAGCCTATAGTTATAGTTACCGGCCCCGGCCCCGGAAGTGGAAAACTGGCTACCTGCTTTTCGCAACTTTACCACGAGCATAAAAAGGGAATAAACGCAGGTTATGCCAAATTTGAAACTTTTCCCATCTGGAATATACCTTTGAAACATCCGGTAAACGTAGCTTACGAAGCCGCCACCGCTGATATCCAGGATTTTAATCTGGTGGACCCGTTTCACCTTAATAAGTATAGTAAAACAGCAATAAATTATAACCGAGATGTAGAAAGCTTTCCGATATTAAAATTAATTTTAAGCAGGATTTTTAACAAACAAACCAATAATTTACCAACTTATAATTCACCTACAGATATGGGGGTCAACCGCGCCGGGTTCGGTATTATAGACGATAAAATGGTGCAGGAAGCGGCGAAACAGGAATTAATCAGGAGGTATTTCAGATATAACGCCGAATACGTCTCGGGAATAGAGAAAAAAGAGACTGTGGAGAGGGTAGCACTTTTAATGGGGGAATTAGGCGTTAAGGTTACAGACAGAGTAGTAGTAGGTCCGGCTAGAAAGGCTGCTGAAGAGGCAGAGGCAAAAGGAAAGGGAAATATGGGAATATATTGCGGCGCGGCTATCCAGTTAGGAAGCGGGCAGATTATCGCCGGAAAGAATTCAAAATTAATGCATGCTGCTTCCAGCCTTGTCCTAAATGCTATAAAGGTACTGGCTAATATTCCGGACGGCATTCTTTTGCTTTCGCCTCACGTAATAAACCAGATAGCTAGGCTCAAAGAGGGTATTTTAAACGCCGAATCAGAAAGCCTGGATTTAGAAGAGGCGTTAATAGCGCTTTCCATAAGCGCAACCACCAACCATACTGCAGAACTGGCAATGAATAAACTTGTGGAACTCAACGGTTGCGAAGTCCATATAACCCACATCCCCACCCCAGGAGACGAAGTTGGACTCAAAAGATTAGGCGTAAATTTAACCAGCGACGGAAAATTTTCTTCTCCAAACCTTTTCGTAACTTAAATAATCATATGCCAATAAAATTAAAATTTTTAGGCGGCGTAAGGACAGTCACCGGCTCCAGCCACCTGGTCTCAACCGACAAATCACAGGTGCTCCTTGACGCCGGCCTGTTTTATGGACGGCGCGATGAATTCTACCGAGTAAACACTACTTTAAACTATAACCCGCATAAAATAAGTGCCCTTGTCCTCTCGCATGCCCATATTGACCACTGCGGCAATATTCCTTCGCTGATAAAAAAGGGCTTGCGTTGTAAAATTTATACCACCCCTGCTACCAAAGATATAGCCAGGCTTATGTTAGAGGACTCAGGCAAGATCCAGGAAGAAGATATAAGGTATCTTAATAAGATTAATAGGAGAATGCAGCTGCCCTTAAGAAGGCCTCTTTACACAAAGAAAGAAGCCTCCCGCAGCACAAAAAGATT
Organism: Candidatus Omnitrophota bacterium; assembly: GCA_003644385.1. Classification (GTDB taxonomy): domain Bacteria; phylum Omnitrophota; class Gorgyraeia; order Gygaellales; family Profunditerraquicolaceae; genus B70-G16. Next base: position 37,682 of record QNCD01000003.1, on the reverse strand, counting down.
CCGCAGTATTTCCTACGGGCAGAGATTCTGTGTAGCCAGGGATATTTTTCTCACCCTCTATAATGCCGGTCACATATTAGGCTCGGCGATTATCGTATTGGAGATAAAGGATAAAACAGGCGCAAGGCGAATAGGTTATGCAGTTGATTTAGGGCGTAAAAACCCGCCTTTATTAGATAATCCTCATCCACCCTCAGGCTTGGATTATCTTATTTTAGAGAGCACTTACGGAGCGAGAATGCACACTCCGATAGAGGAAGCAAAGAATAAATTGAAAGATATGATTAATCGTACTATTCAGCGCAAAGGTAAAGTAATTATACCCTCTTTTACGCTGGAGCGTAGCCAGGAAGTAATCTATTTTTTGAATGAACTTTTAAAAGATAAAGCTATCCCCCCTATTCCCATATATGTTGATAGTCCTCTTGCAACTGATATCACCGAACTCTTTAAATTTCATTATAAATATCTGGATGAAGAAACCCGCAGTGCAATACAGTCTGGTAATGATCCTTTCGGTTTCCTGAACCTCAGGTTTATCCGCCAGCAGCAGGAATCCAAAGCCTTGAATAACGATAAGAGGCCGATGATTATTATTGCCGGATCAGGCATGTGCGAGTCTGGAAGAATTCTTCATCATCTCAAGAATAATATAGAAGATTCAAGGAATACGGTTTTGGTGGTGGGTTATATGGCGTGTGATACTTTGGGTAAAAAAATAGTGGATAAAGAGCCGGTTGTGCGCATATTCGGGGTAGAATACGAGCTTAATGCCGAGGTGGCTGTAATAAACTTTTTTTCCGGACATGCGGATAAGCAGGTGCTTCTTGAATTTGTTTCAGAATGCCTTCCTTTAAAACGGGTATTTCTCGTGCATGGAGACGAAGAACAAACACAGTCTTTATTTGACAACCTTTCGTTACAGGGAATTAATGTTTATATTCCGAATAAAAATGAGGAAGTTCTATTGGACTAAATAGAGGTATCTTTAAAAGATATGTCGGAAGACACTAAGCGCTACTCTTATAGGAAATATCTTTTGGCAATTTTAGAAACCGTTTACCTGCTTCTCATCCTTCTCGTATTTTTGGTTTCTGGTTTATCGAAAACACTCGCAGAACAGCTCTCGATGTTCTTAAAAAGAGAGTACTTTTTGCTTCCTGCCTATATTCTGGCAGTATCTTTGGGTTTTTATTTCTTGAACTTTCCTTTGAATTTTTATCATTCTTTTATTCTTGAACATAAATTCCGCCTATCCAATCAAAATTTCAAAAATTGGCTTTTTGAGCAATTGGAAGCAGCAATTATTTCTTATTTGATTGCGCTAATGCTGGTAAGCGCGTTTTATCAAATTCTAAAATATTACTCCAGCATTTGGTGGTTAATTGCCTCTTTATTCTGGATAATTTTAAGTTTAATATTGGGCAAGCTCCTGCCGACGGTTATCATACCTATATTTTTTAAATACCGCAAACTTCAAGATGAGAATTTAAGAAGCCGTCTATTGACTTTAGCCCAAAAAATGGGCATCAAGCTTTTGGATTGTTTTGAAATAGATTTTAGTAAAAAAACCGTAAAAGCCAATGCTGCTTATGTCGGAATGGGCAGTAGCAAGCGCGTAATTTTAGCAGATACTTTAAAGGATAAATATACAAACGATGAAATTGAGGTAATCGTTGCCCATGAGTTTGCCCACCATAAATTAAAACATCTCTTTAAACTTACTTTTATAGATTCTCAAGCAACGCTTATAATTTTTTATCTTATATTTAAAACCAGCCCGTTTGTTTTAAAATTATTTGATTTGTCTTCTCTTTCTGATATTGCCGCTTTGCCGGTTATTTTGATTTATTTTACACTTTTTGCGATAATTATACAGCCTTTTGAAAATTATATCAGTCGTTACCTGGAAAGAAGCGCAGATTATCTAGCTCTTAAAGTAACCGGGAAAAAAGAAGCTTTTATTTCCATGATGGATAAACTCGCCTTACAAAATCTGGCCGATAGAACTCCCCACCCGCTGATTAAGTTTTTTTTCTTTGACCATCCCCCGATAAGCGAGCGTATTAAATTCGCGAATTCTCTTATTGGTCAAAACAATTAACATTTATTGATTATATTACAGGTTGTTTATGATTTCAATCAGGTCGCATAAACTTAAAATAAGCAGGTAATTAGCTATTGACAATGCTGCCTCTAGTTGTAGAATGAAAACTAAATCGGACAAGAAGGGAGACGGCGTGCCGAATATAAATATTTATCCTATGCATGACAGCACTGTTTTGCGTATCAGCGCAGAAAGAAATTTAATCGATAGCAATGTGCTTTATCATAAAAAGGGAGGGGTGTGGAATTTAGGAGAAAAAGCAGCTTTTAATAGATTCGATCTTAAACGGTTACGATATCCCTAAAATATACTTACACGAGCTGTCTGAGACAATAAAATCCCCGATGGATAAAGAAGTTGCCTATTCTGTTATTGACGGCCAGCAAAGATTACAGAGCATTTGGTCTTTTATCGACTGCAAGTTTTCTCTAAATGAAAATTTTGTCTATTTTAAAAATCCGCAAGTTGCGGCAGGAGGCATGAATTATTTCAATTTAGAAAAGCACTATCCGGATTTAAAATCCGCTTTTGATGCGTATGTCTTGCCGATAATGTGCATAGAAACGGACGATATTTATCTGATTGACGAAATGTTTTTAAGATTATATGAAGCAGGTTCTTTAGAAAATGCCGCCAGAATTTATAATCTGGACAGCCCGGTAATCAAAATAATTCGGCAAGTCGCTTCACATCCTTTTTTTAAGAATTACGTCCTCTTTAGTGATAATAAAAATCAACATAAGGCGGTTGCGGCCAAGCTCCTTTTTTTGGAACATTGTATTTCAAAATTCAATAAGATAATTAATTTAAGCGAATCATATATAAACGGTTTTATAGATTCTTAGAATTACCGGACATAAGCGCAAATACTCACGGAAATAGGGCGGGGGTTATTCTTGATAATATGTGTCAAGTCTTTACCGAGCAGGATAGCCTTTTGTCAGAACCGGCAATGATTATAATATATTACCTGATATTCAGGTCGGCGATATCGCAGGGCAAATTAAGTTTTGTTACCCGCCAAAAGCTTTTGGCTTTTAAAAAATTAGTTAACGATAATTGGGAGCTTGCCCAGTCAGACATTAACAAGGCTGATTTTGACCTTACCGAATTCGAAAGGCTATCCCACCAGAGAACAAATGAAGCTTGTTCGATAAAGGAAAGATTAAGGATCCTGGAGCATTATTTAAAAATAGAAACTTCCTACTAAGGTTAAAACCATCCTAAAAAGCCCTATCTTAAACAATCCGCACCGTAAATTGAAATTCAATTTATAAATATGTATTAGGATATTTTTTTGATTTAATGGGTTATTTTTTGCTCAGAAAATCTATTATCAGGCTAGCGGCGCGGGCATTTGCCCCTTCATCGCCAAGTAAAGATTTTACCTCGGCTAGGTCACTCTGGATGCGTTTAATTTCAGAAGAATCTCCTAAAATCCTTATTGTTTCTTGAGCTATCTTTTTGGGTTTGGCTTTAGATTGGATAAATTCGGGGATAATTTTTTTCCGGGCTATTAAGTTTACCATACCGATAAAGGGGAGCTTTATCTGTGGGCGATAAAGGAGATAATTTAACCAGCCCATTTTATAGATTATGAGAAAAGGTTTTCCTGCTATGGCTGTTTCTATCGTGGCCGTACCGGAAGCTACCAGGCAGAATTTAGCGATATTGAGGCACTCATAAGTTTTATTATCGATAAATTTCACATCAATGCCCGAACCCAGAATATTTTTTTTGTATATATTTATGCCTACATTGGGTGACTTTGCGACTACAAATTGCACATCTTTGATTTTTCTTTGAATATGTTTGGCGGCTTTTAACATCACCGGCAGGATATATTTTACTTCCTGTGTGCGTGATCCAGGCAAAAGGGCGATAATTATTTTAGATTCAGAAAGATGCAATTTAGTCAAAAACTCTTTTTCATCCATCGAGATTCTTACCGTGTCCAGCAAGGGGTGCCCGACGCAGTTGGCGTTGACGCCGTGTTTTTTATAAAATTCTTCTTCAAAGCCAAAAAGAACTATCATTTCATTTACGTATTTTTTTATAGTCTTGATTCTCCCCGGGCGCGAGGCCCAGACTTGGGGGCTGATGTAGTATATAACAGGTATTGATTTTTTTATTTCTTTTGCCAACCTTAAATTAAAACCGGAAAAGTCGACCAAGATTATCGCATCTGGCTTTTCTTCTCTTATTTTTTTAAGTATTAGTTTTTTTAAATGGATAAACCTGGTCAGCTTTTTTAATGCATCAAAGAACCCCAGGACAGAGAGTTTCTGTATATGGTCGTAAAGTTTTACTCCCTGCTGCTGCATGTATATCCCGCCGATGCCGGAGAATTTTACTTCAGGCATTAAACTTTTTATTGCCTGAATAAGGTAGGAGGCATTAAGGTCTCCGGATGCCTCTCCGCAAATTATTAAAATATGCTTTTGCGCCATATCTGGTTTTTAATTTTTAAAGCAACCTTGAGTGCTTCTCTTGCTACTTCGCCAGAGACCACCGGCCTCTTGTTATTAATAATACAGTCCAGAAATGATTCCAGCTCTTTTTTTAAGGGCTCTTCCTTTTCAATCGGCAAATCATTCTTAGTAATCTCTGAGCCGTTTTTTTTGTATATTGAAGCCTGTGCCTGCCTATAGTCAAGAGAAATATAGGTATCTTTTTGAAAAATCCTTATTTTACGCAACCATTCATCGGAAACGCGGCTGGCGGTGAGGTTAGAAACACATCCGTTTTTAAAAGTTATGCGGGCATTGGCAATGTCTTCATATTCAGTCAACACGCTTACTCCTGCTGCCTCGATTTTTTTTATTTTCGAATTGATCAAGCCTAAAATAATATCTATATCGTGTATCATTAAGTCCAGTACCACGCCTATATCTAAGGAGCGGTTAGGGAAGGGGCTGAGCCTGTGGCACTCGATAAATTTTGGATTGGAAACTATTTTTTTTGTAGACGAAAACGCGGAATTAAATCTTTCTATATGGCCAACCTGAAGAACGCGGTTGCGCTTACGGGCGATTTTTATTAATGCTTCGGCTTCCCGGATATTTTTAGTGATCGGCTTTTCAACAAGGACGTGGATATTATGCTTTAAGAAATCATAGGCAATCGGGAAATGTAATTTTGTGGGGACTGTAATGCTTACCGCGTCGACCTTAGAGAAAATATTTTTATAATCGCTGTCGCCGAAGACGTTTAATTCTTTTAGGCCCTGCTCTAGCCGTGTTTCGTCTATATCGCAGACAGCGTGAAGCTGGCAATTTTCACTTTCCTGGTAGACTTTTGCGTGCAGGCTTCCCAGCCGCCCGAGCCCTACCACACCGACCCGCATTTTACTCATATAAGAATAATAGCAAACCGATAGACAAAAGTCAATTGCTATGATAAAATATTTTTCAAGTTGTCGAATAAACGAGGCTAAAAATGAAAGATTACCGAAATCTCTTTAAGTTTGCCCGGCCCTACTACGGCTTGCTTATACTCTCCGGCTTATTTATGGGCATTGTTACGCTTCTGGATATCTTCCGTTTAAGCGCAATCGTACCCATTATTGACCGGGTTTTTACCGATAAGCCCATAATATTTTCTTATGGCCAGGCGCCTGTAATAATTGAGAATATCATAAATAAGCTTAATAGTCTGCCCCCCCTTAAAGTATTGTCCCTTTTGCTCATCATTGTTCCCATCGCCTTAGCAATCAGGGCGCTTTTTGAATTTTTACATTCATATATCATGTCGGATGTAGGTCAGAAAGTAATCAGAGACGTAAGAAACCTGGTTTATAATAAACTGCAGATTTTATCCCTTGATTATTTTACCCGGAAGAGAAGCGGGGAGCTTGTCTCTCGGCTTACTAATGATGTCAAACTTATTGAAAACGCGGTTTCCTATGCGTTAACCGATCTGGTTTACCAGTCATTTCAGGTGATTTCTTTTGCCCTTCTGACCTTTTTGATTAACTGGCGGCTGGCGATAATTTCTATAGTAGTATTGCCTATGGTAGCCGTGCCTATGGTTATGGTCGGTAGGGCGCTGCGCAAATTAAGCAAAAGATCCCAGGAGAAGATGGCGGATATCAACACACTATTAGTAGAAACCTTTGGCGGCGTCAGGATAGTACGGGCTTTTTGCGCAGAAGATAAAGAAATCAGCAGGTTTGAAAAACAGAATCAGGGTTACTATAAGATTGCCATGAAGTCGATAAAAAGAATGCTTTTACTGGGCATTCTTACTGAGTTAATCGGAGTGGCAGTAGCACTTTTTATCATTTTTTATGGGGGCAGGCAGGTTATTTCTGGATTGTTTTCTTTCGGCACATTTGCCTTATTCATGGCGGCGCTACTTTCTTTAATCAAACCTTTTAAAAAATTAAGCCAGGTTAATGCTATCGTCCAGCAGGCGGTAGCCGCCAGTAACCGGGTTTATGAAATATTGGGCGCACCTATAAGTGTGCGGGAAAAAGAACAGGCGCAAGAACTGCCAGCTTTTAAAAATAATATTTGTTTTGAAAACGTATCTTTTAAATACGAAGACGAGGATGTGCTTAAGGATATCAATTTAGAAGTAGGCAGGGGGCAGATGTTGGCGATAGTTGGCCCCAGTGGAGTAGGCAAGTCAACCCTCTTAGATTTGATTCCGCGTTTTTATGATCCAAGAAAAGGAAGAGTGCTTATCGACGGTTTGGATATAAGAGAGGTAAGCTTAAAATCACTTCGCAAACAAATCGGAATAGTTACTCAGGAGACCATACTTTTTAATGATACTATAAAGGCAAATATTACTTACGGCAATCCCGATTCCCCGATGCCCCGGGTAAGCGAAGCGGCAAAACAAGCATATGCGCATGAATTTATCGCACGCCTGCCTTTAGGTTACGATACGGTTATCGGCGATAGAGGAATTAAACTTTCCGGCGGAGAGCGCCAGAGGCTGGCCATTGCCAGGGCGTTGCTTAAGAATGCTCCGATTTTAATTTTAGATGAGGCAACCTCGCAGCTTGATTCCGAATCAGAGCGCATTGTCCAGGAAGCCCTGAATAGGTTAATAAAGGGTCGTACGGTATTTGTGATTGCTCATCGGCTCTCTACAGTTCAGAATGCTGACCAGATTGTGGTTTTAGACAAAGGCAGAATTGTAGAAAAAGGTGCTCATCGCGATCTGATTAAGAAGGGCGGATTCTATAAGAGGCTTTATGAAATGCAAGAATTACGCAAATGAGGCATAGTTGTGTTTTTAAATTTTTAACTACGAGAGAATGAATAGTAAGAAAATACGCAAAAGTATCGGCCGTTTTTTTGGTTGGATAGGCTTAATTACCTGCTCTTCGGTAATTAGATTTCTTGATAGCAAACGCATCTATGCTTACGCCAGAAAAATTTCTACTTTAGGCTATATTATCGCCGCTAAACAGAGAAAGATTGCCCTGGAGAGTCTGAAGCTTGCTTTTGGCGTGAGTCTGACTGGCGAACAGATCGAACAAATTGCCAGAGAATGCTTTGACAATATGGCTAAGTCCGGGGTCGAGCTTTTATTTTTATTAGATAAACCCCAATTATTACGGCAGCGCGTGAAAATTGTCGGCAAAGAAAACCTGGAGGCAGCATTGTCCAAAGGCAAAGGGGTTATACTTGTCAGCGGACATTTCGGAAATTTTCCTTTAATGCTTGCCAGGATTGGATTAGAAGGCTATCAAGTATCGGGGATAATGCGGCATATGCGCGATAAGCGCGTAGAAAAGATGTTCTTAGAGAAACGCGAACATTTTAATATAAAAACAATTTATAGCCAGCCGCGCAAGCAATGCGTTGAGAAGACAATTAGGTATTTACGTAACAATGAGCTGGTTTTTATCCCAATGGATCAAAATTTCGGCACCGCAGGTGTCTTTGTAGATTTTTTCGGAAGAAAGGCGGCTACCGCTACCGGCCCTATTATCCTGGCTGAGCGGACAAAGGCAGCGATCCTGCCATGCTTTATTGTCAGACAAAGCGACGATGCGCACAAAATTATCTTTGAAACTGAATTTAATTTAGTGCAGAAAGATAACAATCAAGAAAAACTGGTTTTTAATATCCAGAAGATTACTGATATAATCGAGGCCTATATCCGCAAATACCCGGCGCAGTGGGGCTGGATTCATCGTCGCTGGAAGAGCAGGCCTAGCCAAGGACCTATTGTAGGAGGATGATAAAATGCAGGCGATTTTTAATAAGGAAATAGTTATAAATAAGCCAGCTTGCCGTCTAATCGGAATTTTTACCTTTGTTTTATTGACTGGTTTTGGGGCATTTGTGCGTATTCCTTTACCTTTTACGCCTGTGCCTTTAACCCTGCAGACTTTTTTTGTTTTACTCAGCGCAGCACTTTTAGGCCGGCGCGACGGCACAATCAGCCAATTAGGTTATATTTCTTTAGGTTTATGCGGCCTGCCTGTATTTTCAAGCGCCGGCAGCGGCATATTATACCTTTTAGGACCTACCGGAGGCTACTTATTTGGTTTTATTCTAGCCAGTATATTTGTGGGGACATTTATAGAAAAAATCACAAATAAATTCACTTACGTGCTGGCAGTATTTTTAATTGCTGATTTGATACTTTTGTGCTCTGGCGTTATCTGGCTTAAACTCACCCTAAGCTGCTCCTTATTCGGCGCCTTCCTTATAGGCTTTTTTCCTTTTATTTTTGGAGATTTATTAAAATCCATAATCGCCAGCGTTGTTTATATAAAATTACAGCCCAGGATAAGAGAGATTTTTTAAATTTCTCAACAATCAGCTGGACTTAACCGGAGATAAAAATGAAGATAAAAGAGATTATGATAAGGGATGTAATCAGCTTAAAGCCCGACGATAGAGGGCAAGAGGCCCTGGACCTTTTATTTAAAAGCAAAATAAGCGGTTTACCGGTAATTGATGAAGGCGGAAAACTTCTCGGTATGTTTACCGAGAAAAGCGTACTTTCTTATATTTTACCCAGTTACGTGGAAAAAGTAGGAAGGTTTATTTATCAGGATAATCCTAAGGCAATATCGCGCAAACTCACTGAGCTAAAGGTGGTCAAAGTAAGTCAGCTTATGCGCAGGGAAGTCATAACTACTTCCGAGGAAGCTTCTTTAACAGAAGCGGCAAGATTGATGCTGACGCAGAAAGTGCGTAGACTCTTGGTAGTTGATAAGGAGAAAAAAGTATTAGGAATCGTGGCCCGCTGCGACATATTGAAAGCGATACCCAAAGAAGCAGAAATGTCCTCCACTAGTTAGTTTAGATGATTAAAAAATTCATATTTATTATTTTTATTCCGATAGGCTTAGCTTTTTTAGTTCGGCGAATCGGCTTAAATTTTCAACAGGCTTTATCTATCTCGATATTTAGCGCCTCTGTCCTGGGAACTTTATTTTTTTGGAATTTGCGCTTAAGCTTTGCTTTTTTAGGCGCTTCTATTTTGTTGGCTACCGGTACAATTGATTTGGATAATCTGGTCAGAGCCTCCTCTTTAGAAGTCATCTTGTTTCTGGTAGGAATGATGGTGCTGATCGGGTTGCTCAAGGATGCGGGTTTCTTTGCCTGGATTGTCAGCCTGATCATTCGCATTAAAAATCTCACTGCTAAAAGATTTGTACTGGTTATTTCTTTAATTTCGGCTTTGTTGGCCTGTGCGGTTGATGAAGTCACTTCAATTATTTTTATAGTTGCAGCAGTATTAGAAATTTGCGATTATTTTGAAGTCGAACCCACCCCTTATATCATAATTTCAATTTTAGCTACAAATATCGGCTCTGCGGGCACGGTATTAGGTAACCCTATCGGTATTCTGATTGCTACTAAATCCGGTTTGACTTTTGAGGATTTTATTATCAAGGCTTTCCCCTTAGCCGTGCTTTCTCTTTTTAGCATGATTTTTATTGTTTTATTTTGGTACAGGCGTTCATTACAAAAATTAGACCAGAAAATGAAAGAATTCGGCGCAAATGAAATGCTGATCAAATTGGTATCTGTTCCTCCTGACAGACAGACAGAAATCGCCCTTTCAATTTTTATCTTAACCCTTTTGGGCTTAGCTTTTTCGCATCGTCTGGATGTGTTCTGGGGTTTAAAAGCTAACACAATCCTGTTGATCATTCCATTAGTCAGCGCAGCCTTGGTTATGATCTGGAAGCACGATAAAGCGCGTAAATTTATTGAGAAAGATGTGGAATGGTGGACATTGCTTTTTTTCCTTTTTCTTTTTGCCCAGGCAGCAACATTAAAGTATACGGGAGCAACTGATGTCCTGGCCAGAAAAATCGTCAATTTCACCGGTAACAATCCTTATTTTCTGACTTCCTTTATACTCTGGCTAAGCGCGATTGGCTCAAGCATGTTAGATAACGTTGTCTTGGTAGCTGCATTTATTCCTGTGATACACGGCTTCCAGATGCTCAACGGCTATTTAGAAGTTCTCTGGTGGGCGTTGCTTTTCGGCGGCTGTTTTGGGGGCAATATTACCTTAATCGGCTCTACCGCGAATATAGTAGCATTAGGAATTTTGGAAAAAGAAAGAAATATTAAATTGACTTTTCTGCGCTGGATGGGGATCGGTATTATTATAGGTTTGGTTACCACCTCTATTGCCTGGCTGGCATTGTTGTTTTTGCCTTATTACAGATAAATTATAATTTTTCCTGTGATTCTTCGCTTGACAAGTTAAATTGTTTATGGTAGATTTTGTTTAATTTCAAGGAGGGGGGAATGTTAAAACATAAATTATGGGTAGTCGCAGGCACGGTTATTTCTTTATTAATGATGCTTCCAGTCTTAAGTTTCAGCCAGAGTTTGGAATCAGGCATTGAGTCCGTAGAAGAAGATACGGGTATTGAAGCAGAGCCTGACTCGGATACCCTATGGTTATGGGGTGAGATACTCGCTGTTAATCCAGAAAAGAAAGAATTAAAGATTAAATATCTTGACTATGATAGTTACAATGAGAAGGAGACTCTCGTGATCATAAATGAGGACACAACTTATGAAAACGTTAATTCTTTTGATGAAATCAAGCCGCAAGACACTATTAGCCTCGATTATATAACTGATTCTTCCGGCGTGAATATAGCCAAGAATATAAGTGTAGAAAGACTAGGGGCTATTGGGGGCGAAGAAGAGCAGGAGTATATGCAAGAAGTTACCGAAACCAATCCGGAAGAAATAGCTAAAGATATAGAGTTAGAAACGCAAGTATCTGAGTAAGTTCGTTACTTAAAAGAACTGATTACTTAGGCAGGGTTTAAAGGCCCTGCCTTGTTATTTATTTAAAGATTTTATCCATGAAAAATAAGATCAAGAGGTTGCTACTGCTAATGTTAGCAGCCTATTTTGGCTTGACAGAGAGGTCGATTTTGTATATAGTAAAACCAGAGCTAATTCAGAAAGTTCCCTGTCAGAAAATATTTTAAAGTGCAGAAATTTTTATTATTTATATGCTGCGTTGTTTTGTTTATTACCTTAAACGGATGCGCACGTCTAGAGAAGTTTACCCGGCCTTTTAGTAAAGCCGATGAAGCCGCGGCAGCTTTAGCTTTACCTGTTTATTCAGGGCCTAAGGCAAGGGTGATTGTCGCAGATTTTGAAGTGAAGGTAGCCAAGGCAACCAATGATATCGGCTTAGGCTTGCGGGAAATATTTATTACCGCGCTTGTAAATAGCAACCGTTTTGAAATATTAGAGCCTCAGGCCCAGGTAGTATCTTTTCAAGAGAAACGAGCGGCTCCTGCTGAGAAGACTGGGATACAGATAAGCCCGAAAGAAGAGGAAAAGAAAGCAGATTTAATTATCGCTCTTACGGTCAACGAATTTGAGCCTCAAGTATCCGGAGGGAAAGGTGGCTTAGGTGGCGGGGGAGGAGTAGGCAGCGGTATTTTAGGAGGTTTATCAGGCAGTGCATCTAATAAGGCGTGTATGATTTTTGATGTACGCATAGTTAATTCTGCTACCTCACAAGTTTTGGCAGCCACGCAAGTAAAAGGAGAGGCTTCGGATATTACGATTGGAGAAATGCCGGATTTATTTGGAGAATACAGTTTAGCCGGTGGTTTGTCCGCTTATAGTGATAGCCCTATGGAAAAAGCAATACGTATATGTATTATTGAAGCAGTGCGTTATGTCTCGCAGGCAATATCACCTGAGTACTATAAATATTAACATGGGAAAAAGAAAACGTAGAGGAAAATTAAACTGGCGCTCAAAACGGGCGAATAAGGGCCGCAAGCCCTGCATGGGTTAAATCCTGCACAGCTTAACGAACCGGGCCTTTCTTATTAGCAGCCTTACGCCAGTTGTGTTAACCTTCAAAACAAAAGGAGGTAAGCATGGAAGAGAAAGAAATCGGCAAAGTTTCGCATTATTACGGCCACCTTAACGTAGGCATTATTGAGCTTTCCGATACTTTAAAAGTAGGCGATACAATACATATCAAAGGGCATTCCGAAGATTTTACCCAGACAGTGGAATCTATGCAGATTGAGCACGCAAATATCACCGAGGCCAAGGCCAAAGATGTAATCGGCATGAAGGTTGCCCAGAAAGTCCATCCTAACGACAAGGTCTTTAAGGTAGTTCCTTAAGCACAGGCATATTTTGCTTGATATTAATTTGCCTCTCCCTGAATTTTTCTCTCCTTGATTTCTCTCTTTGCATAAGATAAAATGATAAATAAAATAACCAAAATCTTTAATAATGAAAGCAGTCGCATTAATTTCTGGCGGATTAGATAGTATCTTATCGGCAATTTTAATCCGGTCTCAGGGCATAAAAGTAATTGGCTTGTATTTCAAAACCCCTTTTGCCAGCCAGCGGGAGAATTTAGAAAAAATTTTTTTAAAGCAAAAACTCGCATTGTTAAAAGCAGGCATAAAAATAAATTCCGTAGTATTAGGAAAGGAATATCTTAAGATAATCAGTAAACCCAGATATGGTTATGGGGCTAACTTAAATCCTTGTATCGACTGTAGAATTCTTATGTTAAATAAAGCCCGGCTGATGATGCATCGGTTGGGGGCAAAATTTATTATTACTGGAGAAGTTCTCGGGCAGCGGCCCATGTCTCAGCATAAGCAGGCATTAGAGCTTATCGAAAAAGAGGCAAGGCTCTCTGGATTAATCCTCCGGCCTTTATCGGCCAGGGCAATGCCTGAAAGCCTGCCAGAAAGAGAGGGATGGGTAAAGAGGAATAATTTGTTCGCCATCCAAGGCAGAAGCCGCAGGACTCAGATAGCTTTAGCAGAAAAATTTAATATTAAATATTTCTTTACCCCGGCGGGAGGATGTTTACTAACTGATCGCACCTTTACACAGAGGCTTAATGATCTCCTGCAGCACGGAGAATTCAATTTACATAATATCGCCTTGCTTAAGATAGGCCGGCATTTCAGGCTAGCTCCTAAAACAAAACTTATCGTAGGAAGAAATGAAGAGGAGAATAAAAAATTATTAAAACTAGCATTTGCTAATGATTATCTATTTACGCCCTATTTTAATATCTCGGGTCCCACTGCCCTGCTAAGAGGAAATCTCAAGGAGGAATTGATTGATTTGGCAAATAGCATAGTCTGCCGTTATTGCGACCGTAATGGAAAGAGCGCGATAAGAATAATTTATAAAAAGGTAAAAGAAAAGAAAAGAAAATCGCAAGAAACTTCACCCATAGAAGAAAATAAGATGTCTATCTTTAGGGTATGAATCCTGCCTTTCCTATTTATAAATTAGTAAATAAGTAAAAGTGAGATTTATCCCGTGCTGGAATAGACAGAAAGGAAGAGTGGGGTGAAAAGAGAGGCTTTGCTCTATCGTAAACTTCCGGATGATGCCGTTGAGTGTTATCTTTGCGGGCATCATTGCAAAATCCAGAATCAAAAATTCGGAATATGCGGCGTCCGGCAGAACTTAAAGGGGACATTATATACCCACGTTTATGGTGAGCTGATTGCTTTGAATGCCGACCCCATAGAGAAAAAACCACTTTATCATTTTCTGCCGGGAACTTTTAGTTTATCTTTAGCTACTATCGGCTGCAATTTTCGCTGTGGCTTTTGTCAGAATTGGCAGATTTCTCAGGTGCGCTTAGAAAAAGAAGGACATAACAAGAGCAGTTTTTTTTCGGCTGAGGATGTAACAAAAGCAGCAGTAAAGAATAACTGTAAAAGTATTTCTTATACTTATACCGAGCCGACTGTATTTTTTGAGTACGCCTTAGATACGGCAAGATTAGCTAAAGAAAAGGGGCTTTACAGTAATTTTGTTACCAACGGCTACATGAGCAAAGAGGCGTTGGAGATGATTGAGCCCTATTTAGATGCGGCAAACGTTGATCTTAAATTTTTTAAGGAAGATTCTTACCGTAAAATATGCAGCGCCTCTCTTGTGCCTGTCCTGGAATCGATAAGATTAATGCGTCAGTTAAATATCTGGTTAGAGGTTACCACTTTAGTTGTCCCCGGAGAGAATGATTACAAAGAGGAGCTTAGTAATATTGCCGGATTTATTTCTGGAATAGACAAGAATATCCCCTGGCATATCTCGCGCTTTCACCCGGACTATAAATTTACGGATTGCCGACTTACACCCGAAGCAACTTTAAAAAAGGCAGTAGAGATAGGAAAAGAGGCAGGACTAAATTATATATACGTAGGCAATGTCTTGGGTTGGGGTAATGATACCCATTGCCATAATTGCAATAAGTTATTAATCAAAAGAGAGGGATTCGTTATTTTAGAAAACAATATCAAAGAAAACAGATGCCCTTTTTGTAATACGGTTATTCCTGGGGTTTTTTCATAACGGGGGACGCAGGATGAAAGCGAAAAAAGCACTTTTAGTAGTAGATATGCAGAATGATTTTTGTCCGGGCGGGGCACTTGGTGTGCCGCAAGGTGATAAGATTATACCGAAAATAAACCGTTATATTAAATTTTTTTCTAAGCGTAAACTGCCGATTTTTGCCACCCGTGATTGGCATCCTCCCAGGACTAAGCATTTCAAAGATTTTGGCGGTGCCTGGCCGGTGCACTGTATCCGCAATACCAGGGGCGCTTTATTTCACCCCAAATTGAAGTTACCTAAAAACGCGATTCTTCTCTATAAAGGAATTGATGCAAAAAAAGACGGCTATTCTGCTTTTGAAGCCCAAGATTCCAGCGGAATGGCTTTCCCGAGAATATTGGGATTATTGGGTATCAAGGAATTGTTTATCTGCGGCCTGGCTACAGATTACTGCGTGAAATTTTCTGGTCTGGAAGCCATAAAGCAAGGATTTAAAGTAAAGATATTATTAGATGCTATACAGGGCGTAAATCTAAAGCCCGATGATTCTGAAAAAGCAATAAATGAATTGGTGCGTAAAGGAGCAAAAAAAATTACTTTAAAGAATATGAGGTGAAATATGCATTTAGACGAGATTAAAATTTCCCGTGCCATAATCGAAGGTTATAAGGATAAGCTGGTGGATTCTCTGGAAGTGGATGTGGCTATTGTTGGCGCAGGGCCTGCGGGTATGTGTTGCGGGTATTATCTGGCAAAGGAGAAGAAAAAAGTAGTTATTTTTGAAAGAAAGCTTTCAATTGGCGGCGGGATGTGGGGCGGCGGAATTATGTTTAATGAAATAGTAGTGCAGGATAAGGCCAGGAGGATTCTCGATGAATTTGGCATTAAAACAAGATTATATGAAAGAAATTATTATTTGGCTGATTCTATTGAATCTGTTTCCACTATTTGCTCTAAAGCAGTAAAAAGGGGATTAAAAATCTTTAATTTGCTAAGTGCTGAAGATGTGATGATCAGGAAAAGCCGTATTTGCGGTTTAGTTTTAAACTGGACAGCGGTAGAAATGGCCGGTTTACACGTAGACCCTATAACTATGAAGGCGCGCTTTGTAGTGGATGCTACTGGGCATGCCGCAGAAGTAGCCAGGATTGCCGAAAGAAAATCTGGGATTAGATTGAAGACTAAAAGCTCCAGGGTGATGGGTGAGAAGTCTATGTGGGCAGAGGTTGCCGAGGATACGATTGTAAAAAATTCAAAAGAGGTCTGCCCTGGTTTATATGTCTGCGGCATGAGCGCAAACGCCGCATTCGGCGCCCCGCGCATGGGGCCGATTTTCGGCGGGATGTTATTATCAGGCGAAAAAGTCGCCAAAGATTTACTGAAAAAACTTAAATAATATGGGTGCTAAGATTATTTCTCTATTCCTTTTTATAATTTCTTACCTCTTTTTTATAATTTTGCCTCGCAAAAGAACTCATGTCGCGGTTATCGCCGCTTTATTGTTGATTTTAACAAAAGCGGTCTCCTTTAAAGAGGCATTTTTAGCAATTAATTGGAATGTAATGGGTATTTTTGTCGGGACCCTCTTGGTAGCGGATATTTTCATGAAAAGCAAAGTTCCGGCTTTTCTGGCTGAAGTTATAGTAGATAGATCAAAAAGTACGGGTTGGGCGATATTATTTATCTGTATGCTAACCGGGTTAATCTCGGCTTTTGTAGAAAACGTAGCTACGGTTTTGATTGTTGCGCCGATCGCCCTTTCTTTGGCAAAAAAATTAAATATGAATCCGATGAAGATGTTGATTGCCATAGCCATATCCAGTAATTTACAGGGGGTTGCTACTTTAATCGGAGACCCTCCGAGTATGCTTTTGGGCGGTTTCGCCAAAATGAATTTTATGGACTTTTTCTTTTACAAAGGAAGGCCGAGCATATTCTGGGCTGTAGAATTAGGGGCGTTGGCATCATTTATAGTCCTTTATTTTGTATTTAAAAAACATAAAGAAAAACCCCAGATTATGCCCGTAGAAAAAGTAGTAACCTGGGCACCCACGGTTATTCTGGTTGGCCTGATTTTATGTTTGGCGGTTTCCTCTTTTATTGATGTTGGCTTTTCTTATATGGCGGGAATAATCTGTATGCTATTCGGCACATTTTCTTTATTCTGGGAAAAGATTTTTTTCAAAGATTCTCTGAGGAACACCTTGAAAACCTTGGACTGGGAAACCACCTTTTTCTTAATCGGCGTGTTTATCCTTGTGGGTAGTATTACTTTAACCGGCTGGATTGAGGCCTTTTCCGGTTTTCTCGGCAGCTTAATAGGAACTAATATATTTTTAGGTTATACGCTGCTGGTATTCGTGGCAATGCTATTTTCCGCTTTTGTGGATAATGTCCCGTTTTTAGTGGCAATGCTTCCGGTAGCGATTTCTATGTCCAATAACCTGGATATCAACCCTTCGCTATTTCTTTTTGGCTTATTAATCGGGGCAAGCTTAGGGGGAAATATTACCCCTATAGGCGCCTCGGCTAATATCGTTGCCTGCGGCCTGCTGAAAAAGGAAGGTTATCTGGTGCGGTTTAGGGATTTTATTAAAATCGGTCTTCCCTTTACTTTGGCAGCAGTAAGCGCAGCCTATGTTTTTGTCTGGTTTGTCTGGAGTAATTAAAAAACTATCCTGTTTTTTAAAACAATAGTCTGTTATAAATAGATAAACCTTATTTTTTAAGATTAAAACCTTATTCTAAAGAAGCGGTTATTAAAAATAAGCTATCTTTACTTGACAAAGAGAAATTTTTAGAATAGTATAATTATTGTGTATTAAAAATACATTCCAGCGAGTTTCTCAAATAAAATGAAAAATCCAAAAAAACCCACCCAGCACACTAAAGCTAAAACTTTACTTAAAGGTTATTTTGATGCCTTAATTAAAGAAAACAAGAGGCGCAAAAGAAAAACTAAACTTTCACTTAATTCCGGCAAACAGAAAGACATAATAAGATAATCATCAAATATAATATAGACAGCCGTGCTTAGGGGGGCATGGCTTTTTTATTTTTATGCAGGCAGATTTTTTATGGTATAATAAAAATGAATGTTTTTTAATTAAATTTAGAAAAGAGGAGGTATTCTTAAAATGCAGGAAGAATCTAGTAGCGATAAAAGGCATTTTGCAAGATTTCCGGTAAAACTTTCGGCGAGATTCTTAAATATGTATTCAAACCGCTGGCGGCTGGTTAAAACTCATGATGTTAGTTTAAGGGGCGTCGGTTTGTTCACCGATGAGCAGTTAGCGCCGGATACTTCTTTAGAAATCTGGTTGCCAATTCCGGATAAAGGCGAGACGCTTTATGCCTGGGGAAATGTAGCCTGGTCTAAAATGGTAGAGCCTGATAAATACCGCACAGGCGTAAATTTAGGCGGCACGGATCTATCCGAAGTAATCCAGGCATTAAAAGAATAATCTTTCTTTATGACCCATCCCTTTCCCTTATAAAAAAGGACGTTTCTCAATAGATTTAATCCTTGAGCCACAATAAGTTACAGCAGCATCGAAATAATACTATTTATATATTATCGCTTGTTTTTATTTCAATTCCATTTAAGATGTAACTCTTTATTTTATAAAGAGTTATGATAAGTAGAAACGTCCCCAAGATGGAAAAGAGGATTTGGAGTTTATTTTTATCGGTTTTAATTATTTCAATCCCGTTTGGCGCAAGATTAGTGTTTGCGCAGGATGGGGTGACCAGCGCAACCTGGCAGCAAAAGTTTACCAGGCTTAGAGAGAAGATGGTTGATGAACAGATCAAGGCACGCGGGATCAAAGATGATTCTGTTCTGGCGGCAATGCTGAAAGTAGAAAGGCATAAATTCGTACCCAGGAACCTACGCTATTTAGCTTACGAGGATAACCCTTTACCCATTGGATTCGGGCAGACCATATCTCAACCCTATATAGTGGCGTTGATGACCGAGGTTTTAGAGCTGAAAGGTAATGAGAGAGTTTTAGAAATAGGAACCGGTTCAGGTTATCAGGCAGCCATATTGGCAGAGTTGGTTAGGGAGGTTTACAGCATTGAAATCCTACCAGAACTTGCCTCTCGGGCAGAGGAGTTATTAGATGGTTTGGGCTATAAAAATATTAAAGTCAAGCGCGCAGACGGCTATTTGGGTTGGCCGGAATTTGCTCCATTTGAGCGGATAATCGTTACCTGTGCATCTGAAGAAGTTCCCGGACTTTTGATTGAACAATTAGCCGAAGGGGGCAGCATGGTTATTCCAGTGGGAGATAAATACCAGGAGCTGCGCTTGCTTAAGAAAATTAACGGCAGATTAGAGCAAAAAGACATTATTCCGGTCAGATTTGTACCGATGACAAGACAAGATTAGAAAAAATGCTTGACAAATGATACTAATATGGTATCATTTGTTTGCAGGTGATGAGCATGCAAGTTACTATTAAATATATGCTTCGGCCTGTAGCACATTGTAAGGAAGGTTGCAGTAGATTGTCCTGGGCACGATGCTAAACTGCCCCCTGAATAAAAAATTCGTTTAATACGGGAGAATAAATGAGCCTGATTAACAGAGATACTGATTATGCTATTCGCGCGCTTTGTTTTATGGCAAAAAACAAAAAAAAGTTTATCTCTGCAAAGGAATTAGTCAGGGATTTAAAAATACCGCGACCCTTTTTAAGAAAAATACTGCAGACTTTGAACAAAAGAAGAGTGCTTAGATCTTATAAGGGTAAAAGCGGAGGCTTCGTTTTAGTTCAGCCGCCGAAGAAAATATTTGTAATGGATTTAGTCAGGATTTTTCAGGGAGGAGTTAAATTAAGGGAATGCATTTTTAAAAAAAAGCCCTGTCCTAATATTAGGACTTGTCTCCTAAGCCGGAAGTTAAAAGAAATTGAAGGTAAAGTAATTTCGCAATTAGAGGTTATCAGTATTGCCTCTTTAGCAGGAGAAATTAAATGACTTATAAATGCCCGGGCCAAGATAAGAGGAACATTGAAATAGAGACTATTCCTTGTCAGGATTGCGGTTATCTTCTGGAGATTTTTTCTGATGAGGTACAAATTCATTGCCCCCGCTGTAAAAGCCTGGTTTGCCGAGATAGATTGCCTTCTTGCATAGATTGGTGTAGGGCGGCGCGGGAGTGTATTGACGAAGAGAAATTAAGGCGGCTAAAGAAGACTTTGCCAAATAAGCGAGATTGATAAAGGCCGCGGTTGCGTTAAAATGAAGGTCTGGGGAAGCTGGATAATATGCTAGAAATAAACAACCTTTCAGTCGAAGTCCAAGGTAAAACTATACTTAAAGAAATAAATTTAAGTATAGGCAAAAACGAAATAATGGTAGTTTTTGGCCCGAACGGAAGCGGTAAGACCACCCTGATTAAAACGATTATGGGTTTTTCAGGCTATAACGTAAGAAGCGGAGAGATAATTTTTAAGGGCGACAGAATCAACGACCTGGAAACCGAAGAAAGGGTTAAACAAGGTATCGGCATAATGTATCAGCATCCGCCAAAAATTAGAGGGGTTAGGCTCGCCCAGATAGCCGAGTTTCTTTCTAAAGACAAAGCAAAAAATAAAGAACTGGCAGAGAGGCTCTCCCTTACAGAACATTTAAACCGCGACGTAAATTTAGATTTTTCAGGCGGAGAAATTAAGCGTTCGGAATTATTCCAGGTACTTTTACAGGACCCTGATTTTTTACTTCTGGATGAGCCTGAGTCCGGGGTAGACCTAGAAAATATCTCTTTGATGGGTTCGGTGCTTAATGATTATCTTAAACAAAGAGAGAAATCCGCTTTAATCATCACCCATACCGGCTATATTATGGATTATGTAAAAGCAAAGAGGGGTTGCGTGATGATTGATGGGAGATTCTGGTGCGCAGGCGGACCAAAAGAGATGTTTGAGACGATTAAAGAAAAAGGTTACATAAAATGCACAGAATGCCATGACAAAAAGCGAATTGAATAAGACTTTGGATCCCGAGGACATAGATATAGTCAGTTCCTCGGGGATGGACCTTTCAGAGAAGACGCGCTCAGCGAGCTTCTTGCAAGCGGACCATCAAGTCAATTTTTATCGCAGCCTCCAAAAGGGCATAGATATTTTAGGTATAGAAGAGGCGCTTGATAAGTTTCCCGAAGCCGGGCAATACTACGGCAAGTCCTTTAAGGAATTAAATAGAGAGTATCCCGCCGATACAAAGGGCGGCTATTTTATCAGGGTCAAAAAAGATCAAAGTATCAAATTGCCCATCCAGGCCTGCCTTTTTCTTAAGTCGCAAGGATTAAAACAGAAAGTACACAACATTATTATTGTAGAAGAAGGTGCACGGGTTTATCTGATTACCGGCTGTTCTGCGGCAAAAGCAGCTAATGAAGGCTATCACCTTGGGATTTCAGAATTTTTCGTGCACAAGGGGGGATACCTCAATTTCACTATGGTGCATTCTTGGAAAGAGGATGTTACTGTCAGGCCGATCAGCATAGCTATGGTTAGCGAGGGTGCCACTTTTATTTCTAATTATATCTGCCTGCGTCCGGTAAAAAATATCACTATGTATCCGACTGCGGTTCTTAAAGAAGAAGGATCGCGGGCCAGTTTTAATTCACTTTTACTATCCCATCCCGGCTCGTTACAGGATATCGGCTCAAGAGTCATTTTAAGGGCCAAGGGCACCCAGGCAGAAATTATGGCTCGCGCAGTAAGTCTGGGAGGTAAAGTCGTAGCCCGCGGCCACCTGAAAGCAGAAAATAAAGATATCCGGGCGCATCTAGAATGCCGGGGTTTAATTCTTTCAGAGAAGGGCACAATTCACGCTATCCCTGAAATGGAATCGGACCTTCGCGATGTAGATATGTCGCACGAAGCGGCAATAGGAAAAATCAACAAAGAAGAGATTGAATATCTGTGTTCCCGCGGATTCAGCAAAGAAGCTGCGCAAGCCATTATAGTGCGCGGTTTTATGGATGTGGATACTTTGGCTTTGCCGGATTTCTTAAAGAAAGAAATCGCCGGACTGGAAGAAAAAATATTGAGCAAGGCCTTTTAATTTACGCTATGCAGGCTTTTAAAGTTAAGTTAGTCGAAAAGATCAAAAGAACACCTACGATAGAAAGCTTTAGGTTTTATTCAGAAAATAAAAACCAATTTTTACCAGGCCAATTTTTACAGTTTGTATTCGATAGTTCTAACCCTAAAAACAAAGATTTAAATAAATACCTTTCGTTTTCTTCTTCTCCTTTAAAAGATTATATCGAAGTTACCAAAAGACTAAGCGAAAGTGACTTTTCCTCTAAACTGCGGAATTTAAAATTTGAAGAGGAGATAACTTTAAAGGCGCCTTTCGGAACTAATGTGCTCAGAGAAGAATACAGAAAAATCGCTTTTTTAATCGGCGGCATCGGGATTACGCCGGTAATTTCTATTTTGGAATACATTGTCGACCGTAAGTTATCCACTAGTGCGTTTTTACTTTATTCTAACCGCAACCAAGAAGAAATCGCTTTTAAGAAGGAGCTAGATAGTTGGCAGAATAATACCAATATAAAAGTTTTTTACACCATGACAGATTCTTCAAAACAAGATCAAAACTACATTTCCGGGAGGATAAATAAACAATTAGTTGTAGAAAAAATCAAAGATATCCACGAACGAATAATTTATATCTTTGGCCCGCCCGGTATGGTTAAGGCAATGAATGCTTTGTGTCTGGAGGCGGGTTGCAAAAAAGAAAACCTAAGAACAGAAAGCTTTATCGGTTATTAATTTTAAAAAGAAAAGCTTATGTTAAACCAAGAGCTAAAATTAAAAGTTTTAAAGGCACAGCGCAATGAGATTACCGAGCACATTATTTATAAAAGGCTTGCTTTAAGCACAAGGCTAAAAGAGCAAAAAGATCTTTTAGAGAAGATTTCTGCGGATGAATTGAGACACTACGATTTTTTTAAAACCTTAACCGGACAAGAGGTTCGCCCGGATAATTTTAAGGTTTTTCTTTATGTTCTTATTACTAAAGTTTTCGGTTTGAATTTCGGTTTAAGGTTAATGGGAAAGGGGGAGGATCTTGCTCAGGATGTTTATGCTAAGATAAAGGAAAGGACGCCCGAAATTGAGAAAATAATTCAGGATGAGAATACTCATGAGCTGGAGTTATTAGATTCAATTAATGAAGAACGTCTGCAATATGTCAGCTCTATGGTTTTGGGGTTAAACGACGCATTAGTGGAATTAACCGGAGCTTTAGTCGGATTAAGCCTGGCATTACAAAATACGAAATTAGTAGGTATTGTCGGGCTAATTA
Source organism: Candidatus Omnitrophota bacterium (assembly GCA_003644385.1). Taxonomy (GTDB): domain Bacteria; phylum Omnitrophota; class Gorgyraeia; order Gygaellales; family Profunditerraquicolaceae; genus B70-G16. The sequence goes on along the minus strand of QNCD01000003.1, from coordinate 14,444 downwards.
CCGGAATCGCCGCTTCCTTATCTATGGCTGCATCAGAGTATCTTTCTACTAAACATGAGGATACGCAAAAAACCCTCTTAAAGCAAGTATTTATACTGGTTTTGCCTACGTAATAACAGTCGTACCGCTGATATTACCTTATTTAGTTTTAGAAAATATTTATTTTTGTTTGAGCTTAGTAATCTTTACAGCCCTTTTAATTATTTTTACTTTTTATATTTCCGTAGCCAAAAATTTAAATTTTAAGAAGAGATTCCTGGAGATGGCCGGAACCGGCCTTTCGGTTGCGGCAATTAATTTTGTTATTGGTTTAGCGGTCAGGAAGTTATTCGGGATAGACGTTTAAATGTGTGCATTAGAAATAAAAAAAGATATTTATTGGGTAGGAGCAGTTGACTGGAACGTGCGTAATTTCCACGGCCACACCTATACCACAAAAAGAGGCACCACCTACAACGCTTATTTGGTTAAGGATGAGAAGATTGCCTTAATAGATACAGTACACCCTGCATTTACCGGGGAATTGATTGAAAAAATAAAACAGCTTACCCCCTTAGAAAATATTGATTATATCATTACCAATCACGTAGAAGTAGACCATTCCGGAGCCTTGCCTGAAGTTTTAAAACTTTGCCCCATGGCAAAAGTCCTGGGTACTAAGAAATGCAAAGAAGGCTTATACAAACATTATTACGGCAACTGGGATTTCCAGTTTGTTAAGACCGGCGATGAGTTAAATTTAGGCAAAAGGGTCTTAACTTTTTTAGAAGCGCCAATGCTGCATTGGCCGGAAAGTATGTTTACTTATTGCCCCCAGGAAGAGCTGCTTTTCCCTAATGATGCCTTTGGTCAACATTATGCCACTTCTGAGAGGTTTGACGATGAGGTAGATCAGTTTGTGCTTATGGATGAAGCAGCGAAGTATTACGGAAATATCCTTTGGCCTTTAAGTGCTATGGTATTAAAGAAAATCGAAGAAGTGCAGAAGATGAATATTGCGCTTAGAATGATTGCTCCCAGCCACGGTATTATCTGGCGTAGTTTCCCGACTAAGATAATTGAGGCCTATTCGTCCTGGGCAAAAAACGAGACAAAAAATAAAGTAGCCATAGTTTATGAGACAATGTGGGGCGCAACAGGGAAGATGGCCAGAATGATCGCTGAAGGCATAATAGATTCAGGACTAAATATTAAATTATTTGATATAACCTTTTCTGACCGTACTGAGGTGATTAGGGAAATGTTAGATAGCAAAGGTTATGTTATTGGTTCTTCGACCCACGATAATGATATGCTGACTACGATTGCCGGATTCCTGCAATTCTTAAAGGGCTTAAAACCTAAGAATAGGCTGGCTTGCGTTTTCGGTTCCTATGGCTGGGCAGGGGGAGCGATCCAGGAGATTGAAAAGGTCATCAAGGAGGCGGGTATAGAAATCAGCTTACCTTCGCTTTCAGTACAATATATTCCCAATGAGCAGGAAAGCGTGCGCTGTTATGAATTTGGTAAGGATTTTGCCAAAAAATTAAAGAGTGATGGCAACGAATTAACGCAGTAATAACTCAAGAAGGAGGCAGGCAATGTCTACAATGTTTAACGCCAGTGAAGTTCTTCAATTTGCGATTAAAATTGAAGAAAACGGAGAAGAATTTTACCGTAATATGGCTGTCAAGATAGATAAAGATTCTATAAAAAATACTTTTAACTTTCTGGCAGATGAAGAAGTAAAGCACCGGGAGATATTCAAGGAAATGATTTCCAGGGTAGAAAATTATAGGCCCGCGGAAAGTTTCCCCGGAGAATATTTCCAATATCTGCGCTCCTATGCTGATGAGCATATATTTACTAAGGCAAAAACAATGAAACTTAAAATGGAAGAGATTAATTCGGCGCTTGAGGCGATTCGCTTTGCGATTGAAATGGAATTAGACTCAGTGCATTATTATACAGAAGCCAAGAGTTTAATACCTGACAGCCAGAGAAAAACAATAGATAAGATAATTGAGGAGGAACGCCGCCATTATCTGAAACTGATAGAGGCTAAAAAAGTAGCCTAGAATTTTATCTTTCCCAAGGAGGATGTATAGATGGTTGAAAATATACACTGGTTTGGCCATGATAGTTTCCGCATAGACGGTTCAAAAGTTTTATATTTCGATCCCTGGAAGTTGCCGCAGAGTTCGCCCAAGGCCGACATTATTTTTATTTCACATGACCATTTTGACCATTGCTCCAAAGAGGATCTAAAGCTAATCAGCACAAAAGATGCCGTAATTGTTACTGATAAGGCCGCAGGCCAACAATTAGAATCCGTGAATTTTGCTTACAAAGAAATTAAGGTTCTTTCTCCCCAGGAAGTAACAGAGATAGACGGCATTAAGATAAAAGCAGTGGCAAGCTATAATACGAATAAACAATTTCATACCAAAGAAAGCAGGAAATTAGGCTTTCTGGTTACTTTGGACGGCACTACAATTTATTTTGCCGGGGATACCGACCATATCCCTGAAATGAAGGACTACAAATGCGATATTGCGCTTTTACCGGTAAGCGGCATTTATGTAATGACCGCAGAAGAGGCCGCAGAAGCAGCTTTGGAGATTAAGCCAAAGGTAGCTATACCCATGCATTATGGAGAGGTTGCCGGTACTTCTCTAGATGCTGAAAAGTTTAAAATGTTGCTTGACGGTAAAATTGAGGTAAGGGTATTGAAACCTGAGAGAATAAGGATTCTTAAAGAAGGAAGGATGGTTAAAATGAGTAAATATAAATGTCAGGCCTGTAGTTATATTTACGATCCCGCGAAAGGCGATCCTAAGAGTGGATTTCCGCCGGGGACAAGTTTTGAATCTCTGCCCGGCGATTGGATATGCCCGGAGTGCGGGGTAGGAAAAGATATGTTTGAGAAAATCTAGCTCCTCGCATTCACAAGTATATTATGGATGTCCGGAGTCAATGCGCAGGCGTTTCACTATAACTTATGCCGCATTTCGTGCTCCATAAGTTATATGCTTATTAGGGAGGAAAAAATGGATAATTTCGTTTGTGGAAAGTGTGGATATGTTGTTTTTGGCAGCGCCCCGGATAACTGCCCGGTCTGTAATGCGCCGAAGAATTTTTTTCAGCCTGATAGCAATGCGATTAAGAAACCGGCCGACCCTAAGAACCTTAATGAATTAGAAAAAAAACACACCCCGGTTATTAAAATCAGCAAACAATGCGGCCTGGCAGGAGCCGGTTGTACGGATGCCCACATTAAGATAGGGGAAATCTTGCATCCGATGGAGGAAAAACATTTCATAACTTCCATTGATATATATATAGATAATGTTTTCATTTCCCGTTATCATCTCACTGCCGAGAGACTTAATCCGATTTTAGGAATACACCTAAAAGTTTCCGGAGGAAAACTAAAAGCTTTAGAAAGTTGTAACCTCCACGGCCGCTGGATGGCAGAGGCGGATATCTAAAGAATGAAAAGATTAACTCCGGAGTTAATTCATTTTTTTCAAAACCAGGGTTTTGTTATTGTTTCTACCATAGGCAAAAACGGCCTTCCTCACAATTCCTGTAAAGGAATCGCCAGGGTAGAAGTTAACGGAAGAATTTACCTCATTGATTTATATAAAGCAGTAACCTATAGAAATTTAAAACGTAATCCTAAAATAAGCATCACTGCCGTAGACGAACATAAATTCAGAGGTTATTGTTTGAAAGGGACAGCTAATATAGTTTGTGCCAAAAATCTGGATGAAGAGGTAAAAAAAATATGGGAAGAGAAAATTGCCGCCAGGGCAGCTAATAGATTAGTCAGAAACATCCGCGAGGAAAAAGGACACCCTGATCATCCTGAAGCAAGGCTGCCAAAGCCCGAATACATGTTTGTGGCGAATATCGAAGAGGTAGTTGATCTTACCCCCGGAGATTTAAGATAACTGCATCAGAGGCCAATTTAATATTAGGAGACCTTGATTTCTTATCTACTTATTAGTACTTGCCTTTATAAGTCCGCTTTAAAATTTTATCAGAGATATATCTTTCGAAAAATAAAGAGGTTACGAAATATTTTAATTAAAATATAAACCGGATTGTTAGCGAGGGGAATTCAGGGTCAAAAAAGATTTGCTTTGGTTCGGGGTTTATTATATAATATTTTTCCTAAAAGAACTGATTAATGAAGGATTTAAAACCGATTATAATTATTGTTTTTTTTCTGCTTGGGGTCGCAATTTTTACTATTTTTAAGTATTTAGACTCAACCAGAGAAAAACATGTTTTATTAAATAAGTTAAAACAGGCGCAAACCCGGATATCGGATTTGTCAAAAGGAAACGAACTTCTGCTCCAGGATTTATTTGAGGAGAAGAAAAGCCTGGAGAAGCTCAGGCGGGAAAATACAGACTTAGCCCGGCAGATAGAGACGAAAGAAAAAGAAGTTGCCAGGCTCAGAGCGGCTTCGTTACAGACAAAAGAGAGCATTGAAGAGCTGAATTACCGGATCGCTCTTTTAAAAGAGGAGAATTTAGCTCTAAGAGAGGAGAAGAGGAAAATAATTTTAGGTTTATCTAAGGCGCCCGGGAAAGAAGAGGAGATTGCAAATTACCTGGTTTCAATTAAAGAACTAAGAAGAGTGATAAAAGATTTAGAGAAAAAAATACGCCAGGCGAAAAAAGAATTAAGAAAAGAGAGATTAACAAGAGAAGTTAAAATAGAAAAAGACCAGAAAATATCGGGCAACCGTGGTTTTTTGACATGGCAAGGGAAAAATACTACTTCAACAAAGGTAAATATAGAGGTAATTCCAGCCAGCGAATATAAGGGAAGGCAATGAAAGAAATTTTTATTGAAATCGGTAAGAATAAAATTCTTATGGTTACTCTTTTTGCCTGGGTGATTGCGCAGCTGATTAAAGTGATGATCGGTACGATTAAGTCCAAGAAATTTGATTTTCGCTGGTTATTGGGTACCGGAGGTATGCCTTCAAGCCACGCTGCGGGCGCATCCTGCCTGGCGGCAATAGTAGGGTTAGAGCAGGGTTTTGCTACTGTTTATTTTGCTTTAGCTGCTTCGTTTGCGCTGGTAGTGATGTTTGATGCCCAGGGAGTCAGGCGCTCTACAGGTAAACAGGCGCGAATATTAAATAAAATACTGGAAGATATCTACTGGCAGGGGAAGATTTCCGAAGGCAGGCTTCGGGAATTAGTAGGCCACACTCCGGTGGAGGTATTCGCAGGCCTGGTTTTAGGGATAGCTATAGCATTTCTTTTTCATTAAAGGAAGCGGGCATTAAAGTGAACAAGAAAACAATTTTTTTATTTATTATTATATTATCAATATTTGCCTTATTCGCCTTGAGTTTTGCGCTTAAAAAAGGAGGACAGCTATGCCCCTTAGGGCAGGAATTTCCAGGGTTGGCAGCCCAGGCTCAAGCAGCCCAGCAAAAAGGAAATCTCAAGGAGGCAAAATCATTATATCGCCGGTTGATCAGTGAATTTCCAAATTCCAGCCAGATTGCAAATTGGCAGAAGAAAATAGAAGAAATCAATATTCAACTATTATTTTCGCCTGCCATAACCGAGGAGAGTGTAATTTATGAAATCAAAAAAGGTGATACCTTGGAGTCAATAGCAAAGAAATATAATACCACTGCGGAATTGATCATGAAAAGTAACGGCCTTAGAGATGATAAGATCTTTCCCGGTGAGAAGCTTAAGGTCTGGACACAACCGTTTAGCATAGTTGTGGATAAATCACAAAATACACTTTTCTTAAAAAGCCACGAAGAGATTTTTAAGACTTATACAGTTTCTACCGGGATAAATAATTCTACCCCGGTCGGAAATTTTAAAATAATCAATAAACTCGCAAATCCCACCTGGTATAAAGATAATCAGGTCATCCCGCCGGAGGACCCGGCAAATATCCTGGGAACGCGCTGGTTGGGTATAGACCTTACCAGCTACGGAATACACGGCACTACTGATCCGCAAAATTTAGGTAAACAGGTTACTGAGGGGTGTGTGCGTTTATCTAATGCAGACGTTGAAGAGTTATATGCTATAGTTCCCGTAGGAACCGAAGTAACCATAGTTGATTAAATTTTCAACGGTTTAATTATAAAAAGCTAATGACTGAGAGCTAAAAGATGAACGGATTAGAGTTTGAAAAACCCATTATTGAACTTGAGAAGAAAATAGAAGAACTGAGGAATTTCGTTTCAGATAAAAAGGTGGATATTTCTTCAGAAGTAAAACGCCTGGAGGAGAAGCTTGAGCATTTAAAGAAAGAAACCTACGGAAATCTCACTCCCTGGCAAAGAGTGCAAATTGCCCGCCATCCTAAAAGGCCTTACACTTTGGATTATATAAATATGATGATGTCTGACTTTGTTGAGCTTCACGGAGACCGTCATTTCGGCGATGATAAGGCAATGGTAACTGGTTTGGCAAGGTTAGGAGAGAGAAAGATTGCAGTTATCGGACAGCAAAAGGGGAGGGATACCAAAGATAACCTAAAACGTAACTTTGGCTGCGCTCATCCTGAGGGCTACCGTAAAGCATTACGGGTAATGCAGCTGGCAGAAAAATTTAACTTACCCATAGTGATTTTTATTGATACGCCGGGAGCTTATCCGGGTGTAGGTGCAGAGGAACGCGGACAGGCTCAGGCGATTGCCCTTAACTTAAGAGAAATGACCAGCATTAGCGTTCCTATCGTGGCCGTAGTAATCGGAGAAGGCGGCTCAGGAGGGGCTTTAGGTATCGGGATAGCAGATAAAATCTATGTTTTAGAAAATGCCTATTATTCGGTTATATCTCCGGAAGGTTGTGCGGCAATATTATGGAAAGAAGGTTCTCGTGCTTCTGACGCGGCTTCGGTTTTAAAATTAACTGCCGGGGAGTTACTCAAAATGGGCATTATCGATGAGGTGGTCCCTGAGCCTCTAGGCGGAGCGCACCGCCAGCCTGAGCAAACGGCTGAAATTCTAAAAGAAATAATAGTAAAGAATCTGAACGAATTGATAGCTATGGATAAAGCTCAACTCTTAGAATTAAGATACAAAAAATTTCGCCAGATAGGTGTCTATGAATGATTGAGCAGGAATTTGTATTGTTGGGCTTATTAAAAGAAAGCCCAAAGCACGGATATGAGATAAAAAGAAAAATAAAAGAGATCTTATCTTTATTTGCCGGCATAGAAATAAAATCAATTTATTATCCTTTAAAAATTTTAGAAAAAAAAGGGCTTATTGATAAACACACAAGTAAAGTAGGCAGGCGCCCCCAGCGCAACGTTTACAAATTGACCAGCAAAGGCCAGGCTCGCTTTAAGGAATTATTAACTAAGAGTTTCATGGATTTTAAAAGGCCGCAATTCAGCCTTGATTTAAGCCTGTACTTTTTAAAGTATATAAAGCAAAGTGAAGGCAAGCGCAGATTGCGCGGCCGCATTTTTATTTTAAACCGAATAGCAAATGGCTTAAAAAAGCTATTGAATAATAACAGAGTCAAGCTTTCCAAACCCTCCCGCCTTATATTAGAGCATAATTTAGAGCTCCTGCAAGCCGAGACCAGGTTCCTCGATTACTTCATAAAGGCGGTATAGTCCAACCCGCCTTAAAAATAAGTAAAATTTCACTTGATTTTTCGATTTTATGTATTATACTTAAGATTGTTGATAGTTAAGTATATTGACTATTAAAATTATTAACTAAAGGTGAATTAGAATGCCAAGTCTAACATTAGAAGAATTCTCCGGCCAAATTTTAGAGATTATGCCGGTAATCATGAGGGAATTAATTACTAAGCAGCAGGATGAATTGCTTAAGGGCAAGATTACGCCTGCGCAATTCGTCATTTTAAATTTCTTGAGCAAAAAAGGCGAATCTAAGATGAAGAATCTGGCTGTTCTTCTAAACGTCACCACTGCGGCAATGACCGGCATCGTGGATAAACTATTCAAAAGCGGCTATGTTAAGCGGGTCTATGACCCTAAAGACAGAAGAGTAATTAAGATTAGCTTAACTAATAAAGGCCGAGATCTTACCAATAAAATCAATCAACAGAGAAAGACGATGATCATCAAAATATTTAGCCAGCTTAGCCGGCAGGAGCGCGAAGATTATTTAAAAATTTTGATGCGCATCCGGCATATATTAGTTCAATCGGATAAAAATAGTGCAAAATGAAAAAAGGAAACAAGCTTTTTAAGATAAAAGATGGCTTTATAATGATCGGCATGGCGGTGTTGCTTAATTTTCTTATTCTGCCGGCAGCAGCACAGATTTCTGCCCAGGTCTCCCCAAAAAAAGAAAGCAAAGGGGCTATAAAAATATCGCTTGATGATGTGATGAGTTTAGCGTTGGAGAATTCCTTGGATATCCAGATTGCCAAATACGACGCCTACATAAAGAGGACTTCTTTGAAGAAAGCGGAGTCTATATTTGATACGATTCTAGAGGCAGAGTTAGGGTTTAGCCGCGATAGGAGCATGCAACCAACTATCTTTGCCGGCAGCGAAGAGAAAAAGCATAATTTTTCCGTAGGCCTGGAGAAGAAAATACCCAGCGGTACGACTATAAATCTCGAAACAGCCGCCGAAAAGGCCCGCACAGACAGCAGTTACGCTACTTTAAATCCCTATAACGAAGCAACGGCCAAAATCAGCATTAAGCAGGCCTTGGGAAAGAACTTTTTTGGCCTCGCCGACCGCGGGGATATCAAGATTACCAAAATTGATATCGAGAACTCAGATTTTACTTCACTGGATGATATTGAGGAATCGCTTTATTCAGTTGAAAAAGCTTACTGGAATTTTGTGTTAAAAGACAGGCACCTTTCTGTCGCAGAGGATATGCTTGAGAGAGCAAAAAAGCTCTGGAGTATTTATAAAGATAAATACACCCTGGGGTTAATTGAAGAAGTTGAGCTTTTGACTATGGAGGCTTTGGTATTAACGCGGGAAAGCGACGTTTTTATAGCTAAAATGAATAAAGATGCTGCAAAAAATAATCTGCTTTTTTTGATTAACCAGGGCGATTTCCAGCAGGATCTTATTGCCCTGGATAGGTTGCCTCACGAAGAAGGCGCCGTTAATTTGCCCGAGGCACTCAAAGAAGCTATAGAAAACCGCCGCGATTATAAACGCATAAAGAATGAGCTTGAAATGAATAAAATCGATATCGTGATAAAGAAAAACGCGTTATGGCCGGAAATTGATCTGGGGGCCTCTTTCGCTCGCAATAATATCGATTCCAGCCGCGAGGATGCCTGGGGAGACCTTAGTAAGAATAGCAATGATGATGTTTCTGTTACTCTGAAATTTAAATTTCCTCTTGAAAACCGCCAGGCAAAGTCAGAGCTAAGGAGTGCACAACTTGAAAAAGCAAAGCTTCTTTTAGAACTCAAACAAGTTGAGCGTTCTGTTTTGCGTGAACTTAATGATAAGGTCAATCAGGTAAATACTGTTCAGAAGCAAGTGAGAATTCTTGAATCTACACTGGATATGCACCGGAAGAAATTAGATGAACAGATCAAACGTTTAAATTACGGTCGTTCCAATTCTGACACCTTGATCCGTTATGAAGAAGATCTATTGCAGGCGCAACTGGCATTATCAGAATACCTGTATCAATATCGGATCTGCCGGTTAGAGTTAGAGTTAGCAAAGAATTCGCTGTTTGAAAGGTATTGGAAAGAGCCCTTATAGGTGGAATATGAAGATTTCCGAATTTTCAGTAAAACATTCTCTTTTGGTTAACCTGATTTCTGTTTTTATCCTGATAGCCGGATTCTATACGCTTTATATATATCAGATTCAAAGAGAGGCTTTCCCAGAAGTATCCTTTGATAGAGTGGTTATAACTACTTTTTATCCGGGCGCTGCTCCCGAAGAAGTAGAGAAGCTGGTTACCGTACCAATAGAAAAAGAACTTAAGGGCGTTGATGGGATAGAAGAGATACAATCTGCTTCTATTGAAAATAATTCCAGTATTTTAGTCAATATTAGCCAGGACGCCAAAGATAAGGATAAGGTTGTCGATGATATAAAACAGGCAGTGGATCGTGCGCAGGGCCTGCCCAAAGAAGCCGAGGAGCCCTATGTTACAGAGGTTACTTCCGGAGAGATTCCGGTGATTGAGGTTGCTTTAAGCGGTCAGCTCACGGAGAGCGAGCTCCAGGAATACGCAGAAAGCCTTGAAGATATACTAGAGGATATTCCCGTGGTATCCCGCATCTTCCGCAAGGGATGGAGAGATAAAGAAGTTTGGGTGGAGGTCGATCCCTTTAAACTCAAAGAAGCCTATTTGAGCTTAGAAGAAGTTATGGAGGCCCTGCGTAAGAGGAATATCAGTGTGCCTGCAGGAAAGCTGCGCGGTGAGAAAGAATACAGTATTCGCACAACAGGGGAATTCTATAGCAAGGAAGAAATTGAAAACGTGGTTATCCGGGCTAATGAGACCGGAAACTGGCTGCGCATAAAAGACGTTGCTTCAGTCCGCTTTTCATTTGAGGACGAAGATATAATAAATAAGAGTTCTGGTACACGCTCGATCAATCTGACGGTGATTAAGCGCGCAAGCGGAGATTCTATAAAAGTAGTGGATGCAGTCAGAAAACAAACTGGCGATTTTCTCAAACAGGCAGATCCGGCATTAAAGGTTTCCTATATTGATGATGTGGCCTATTATATCAATCGCAGGCTTGGCGTCTTAAAGAACAACGGTATTTTAGGTTTATTATTAGTTTGCGTGGTATTGGTTTTATTTCTGCATTTACGCGTAGCTATTCTTACTGCTTTAGGCCTGCCGATTGCCTTCGGCGCCACATTAGCAATAATGGGTTTCATGGGCATAAGCGTAAATCTGGTTACGATGTTCGGCTTAATTGTGGTCTTAGGTATGTTAGTTGACGACGGAATCATTGTGGCTGAAAACTGTTCGCGTTATTTAGAGAGCGGCTTAAACAGGAGGGAGGCTGCGATTATCGGCGCACAAGAGGTAGCCCAGCCGGTTACCACCACAATCATTACCACAATCGCGGCATTTTGCCCGTTGATGTTTATGTCGGGAATGCTCGGTAAATTTATCTGGGGGATTCCTCTGGTGGTGATTATTGCTTTAAGTGCCTCTTTATTTGAGGCTTTAGTAATACTACCCTCACACTTTGCCGACTTTGCCCATAAAAATCAGAGCGTCAAGTTTAAAAAAGAGTTACCTTGGTTTAAGAAACTACTTGATTTTTATACCAATATCCTTAAGAAGGCGCTAAACCGAAGATATCTGGTAATTTTAATTTTAGGGGGTGTATTTTTATCTACGATTTTTCTGGCCAGCCGGATGCGCTTTGTGCTTTTTAGTTCCGAGGAAGGAATAGAGCAGTTTTACATCCGCGCCGAAGCGCCCATAGGCACAAATCTTTATGAGACCAATAAATTGATCGCCCAGATAGAAGATGAAATCGCAGAACTGCCGCAGGATGAATTAGATGCCTATACTACACAGGTTGGCTCTATCGGCCGCAGCTGGATGTTTGACCCTTACGGCAAGTCAGGCAGCCATGTAGCTCAAATTACCGTATATGTCACTCCTTACACCCAGCGCAAAAGAACACTTAATGAGATTATTGAAGCCTTAAGAGAAAAGGTGAAAGGCACCCCGGGATTTGAGAAGGTATATTTTGAAAAAGAAAAGGAGGGCCCGCCGGTAGGCAAACCCATAGCAGTTCAGATTAGAGGCGAGGAATTCTCTGTTTTAGAGGAGATTTCACAAAAAATAAGCTCATTTTTAGCTAATATCAATGGGGTATCGGATATTACCTCGGATTATGAGGTTGGCAGGGGAGAGATAAGGGTAATTATTGATGAGGAGGAGGCAGCGCGGGCATATCTTTCGGTAGGCGAAATAGCTACATCCATCCGCAATGCATTTAAAGGCGGAGTAGCCACTTCAATAAAGCCGGTGAAAGCAGAAGAAGAGATTGATGTCCTGGTGCGTTTTCCTGAAAAATATCGGGATGAAAAAGAAATTTTTGAAAAAATCCTTATTCCTAACCGTTTCGGCAATCTTATTCCTTTAAATAAAATAGCGCGGCTGGAAGAGAGGATTTCAGTTGAGCGCATCCGGCACTTAGACGGCAAAAGAGTAATTACTCTACGCGCGGAAGTGGACAATAAAAATGTCACCTCGCTGCAGGCAAACCAGCTTTTGCAAAGAGAATTTAAGGATATACCCTTGGAATATCCGGGTTACCAGATAGACTACGGCGGAGAACAGGAGGAGAATGTGCGCTCGATAAAGGATTTCATTAAGGCCTTTATATTGGCATTCTTTCTTATATTTTTAATTTTAGCCGCTAATTTCAATTCCCTGATTCAACCTCTTGTAGTGATGATAGCTATTCCTTTCGGTTTAATCGGGGTAGTCTGGGCGTTTTTCTTCCACGGCCTGAATTTAAGTTTCTTCATGCTAATGGGAGTCGTCGGCTTAACCGGCGTTGTGGTTAATGATTCTATTGTTTTGGTGGATTTTATTAATAACCTGCGGCGTAAAAAAGTAGCCAGGCGTGATTCTATTATTCAGGCAGGGCAGTTAAGGTTGCGTCCGGTTATCCTGACCACAGTCACCACCGCTTTAGGCCTGGCTCCTACTGCTTATGGACTCTGGGGAGGAGATCCGTTTTTACGTCCCATGGCGCTAACCATTGTCTGGGGTATTATTTGCGCTACCGCCTTAACCTTAGTCGCCATACCCTGTATTTATGCTATTATCGATGATATAGCGCTTAAGTTTGCCGGCCACGGTACAGTCAAGATAGATAATAATAACAATAATTAGTAGGAACGTTTCTTAGCGTAGCAGGGACGGTTCTTAACTCAATCTGAAAGTGTCCCCTTTTTGGGGACACTTTTGCTTTGGCCTGAGAACCGTCCCTAACTGCTTATCTCTAATAACCGCAAAAGGTTTAACTCCTGATAAAATTTAAAATTTACTTGACAACTTTGTAAGTTTTGGTAAAATTTAAATAGTAAAATTTTACTATATTAAAACCTTTCTTTTTTTCATCCAGTTATGAAGATTTATCAATTTTTACAATCCCAGGCTAAAAAATATCCTTCCCGGCCGGCAATTATATTTAAAGATAACCAAATTACCTTCCCTGATTTAAAAGATACAGTATTTAAGCTAGCTAATAGCCTAAAAAAACTAGGGGTGAAAAAGGGTGATCGGGTTGCTATTTATCTGCCTAACTGGCCGCAATATATTTATAGCTATTTAGCAATCTGGTGTTTGGGCGCCTGCGCAGTTCCCTTTGATTTTATGCTTACTCAAGAGGAGCTTATTTCCTGTATTTCGCATGCCGAAGCCTCGATTCTAATTACCAAGCCTAAAGCTAGCATATCCTTATCCGCTTTGAAAGAAAATTGCCCCAGTTTAAAAAACATAATTACCTGCCAGCAGAGAATCGGAGGTTATTTGTATTTTGAAGAGTTATTAGAAAAGGCCGATAATAAGCCTTTTGATATTGATATCCAGGATAAGGATTACTCCGTTATTTTTTATACCTCCGGGACTACGGGAAAGCCCAAGGGGGTTTTGATTAATTACCGCCAGATAGAGGCACCTGCTAAGGCCATGTCATACTTTGTGAATTTATGCGATAAAGATATTGCTCTTGGCGCGGTTCCGCTTTCGCATTTAGGGGGCTTGCTCTATCTGCAGGCAATAGTGTTTTTAGGTAGCACCATTGTTTTAATGGAGCGGTTTATTCCCTTAGAGTGTTTAAAAAATATTCAGAGACATAAAGTTACTTGTTTCTGGCTAGTTCCTTCAATGTATTATGCGCTTTTACAATTAAAGGAATTTGAAACCTTTGATTTATCGTCTTTAAAATGGATAGATTCTTTTGGCGCGCCCAGCTCTGCGGACCAGCTGCGCAGGTTCAATAAGTACTGTCCTCAGGCTTATCTTTACCACGGCTGGGGCATGACTGAAACTCAGGGGCCTACGATTGTCACGGCAAAAGGCTCAAAAAAAATAGAGAGCATCGGCCGCCCTGCCCCCTGGGTTGAGGTGAAAATATTTGATGAAAATGATCAGGAGGTGGGTGTTGGTGAAGTGGGGGAGATAGTAGTACGCAGTTGGGTAGTGACCGACGGATATTATAAGGATCCTGCGGCTACCGCCGCCTCTTTTCGCAATGGCTGGTTCCATACCGGAGATCTGGGGAGGATCGATGCCGATGGAGATATTTATATCGCAGGAAGAAAAAAAGAGATGATCAAAGTAGGCGGTGAGATCGTATTTGAGCCGGAAGTAGAATCGGCAATTCATAAGAATCCGGATATTGCTGAAGTCGCGGTTATTGGTGTTGCCGATAAATTAAGAGGCGAGGTCCCCAAGGCATTTGTGGTTTTAAAAGAGGGCAGCAGTATCAATAGTGATG
>QNCD01000002.1 GCA_003644385.1 Candidatus Omnitrophota bacterium | reverse complement strand
TATACAATAAAATATCCAATTTTTATCAATTTCAATTTTACTTCAGTTTTACTGTATCACTTTTTAGGCAATATGAAATTTGGGTATGATTCGCTGGGTGTCAGGGGTGGAATATCGCCCATCGCTCGCTCAATTTGTGTCCCTGTGAGCATCTTGGCAATCGCTGGATGTCTTGGGAATGCTGATAAATAAAAAAGGAGATTGTGAGAGAAATAAAAATGACTTGGCAGTTAGTAAAAAAGAAAGTGAATATAGAAGAAGAATTAATCACTTTTTGTAGGGTTGGTCATAGTCGTAGACTTGAGGTTTACTTGCCAGTTTATGTTAGAGAAAAGATATATAACTTTACACAATATAAATATGTAAATGTATATAGAGAAGGATCTAAGTTATTATTTCAATTTGCTAAATCTCCCACTTCTCTGCATTCTCGCAGGGTGACACAAAATTGTAGGTTTGCTATTCCTTGGAGAGAGCTTAGGGAATATTGGAATGATGGATTGAAGAGAATGAGAGCGCCAGTTATAATTAAGAAGAATGATATCATTATAGACTTAAAGGACTTGAGAAATGTGGATGAATAGCTTGGCTATTGACTTTGAACAAAAATTCATTGTTTTCATGGGCAGAAAAAACATCAATTTTTTCAAATTCGCTATTTGACACAATCTGGATGTGGTATCCCAATTTTTGAGGATCTCCGAGAGTAAATTCTGTGAAAATGTTCAAATGCAGTATTTATTTGTGACAATAAAAAGGAGATTAAAAGATGAAAGAGTTGTTTGCAATTATTGGGATTTGCGTTATTGTAAATCTGGTTATTGTAGTTGTTAAATGGAGTGTTATAGAAGGAATAAGAAAAAGAGAGATAAATAAGATAGTTAATAAATACAAAAAAAGGAGAAAATAAAATGGAGAGTGTAATAGTCTTCGCAGCTGTATTTGCTATAATTGTTTTTGTGATTGGAATATTGGGAGCTTGTTGGAAAATAGGAAAGAAAATTGCAAAGGACGATTAGTATCATATTTATTTGCTGGCTGTCCAGTAGCTGGTGAATAATTTTTCATGATGGTTGGATTTTTGAAACCCTAATTGATTCGCTGGATGGCTGGTTGGGAGGTTAGGGAGTTACACTCAAATTTTTATTTTTCAGTATTTCACTAAAGCCCCAACCTGCCATCCCTGACACCATTTGACAAATTTGACCATTTGAAATACGATTGAAAATTGACCAAAAATTGATTTCCCGCTACAATTTTTTAGTGGTAAAAAATATTTTCAAAAGGAGGAATTAAAATGACACAGGAAGAAAAAAATGAGGTAAAACAGTTAATAGTCAAGACAATGATGGACTATAGGGGCTTGATGAAAGATAGAGTGAGAGCTGTCAACTATTTGAACATTGATGAAGTTGGTGAAGCTGTGGCTGATATAGTAATTGATAAATTGGAGAGAGAATATGATTTGAAACCAAAGAAAAGTACACCAGTGAGATGGTCAGATTGAGAGAAGAAATTGAATACAAAATTGATGAATTAAAAGAATGGTTAAAAAAGGAGAGTGTGGCTTTTAGTGACTTAGTGGAGAAGCTCTGTTTAGAATTGGAGGAATTAAAATTGTTTATTGTGAGGGGTGATAAAAATAAAAATAAATGAATTCAAGGTTAAAGGCTATGATGCGAGTAAAGTAAGAGATGACCAATTGAGGGATGATTGGAGGTTGTTGTGTGCTAAGTATAGCGTGATGAAGAAAGGTGGGAAGACTGAATTTGCTAAAATTGAGGATTTGATTGAATTTGCTGAAAAAGTAATGAGAGAAATGCTGAAGAGAAAGATAATAGTTTTCCACCCAGACAAGATGAAGAAAAGTAGTTTAGAGCTATTAAAAAAAATATTGAATAGAATTGGCAAGAAGTTGTCAGATGTGACAGAAAGCTTGAAGTTAAAGAACGAAAAAGATGTAGTATATATTCCTGACTTTGTGTGCCAGATAGGTAGCAGTGTCAAGAAAGACAATTATGAAGACATAGACATATTGTTCAGAAGACCACCCAGAGATCCAAGCTTAGAAGTATTGATAGCTAAGACTCTCGGCAGGCAGAATAAAGATTATCATTGGGTATATAATCCAGAAGGTCCTCATGATGACTATGTGCCTTTGTTTGATTTGGTGTTAAGGGCTAAGGACAAAGGTATTGTTAAGGTTAATGAAAACAGGAATGGAAATGAGGAGAAAAAAGTTATCAAGCTGAATTTAGGCTGTGGTGATAATAAGCTACCTGGTTTTGTTAATATTGATATTACTGGACATCCTGACTTATATTGGGATTTGGAACATGGCATACCATTTCCCAATGATTCTGTGGATTATGTGCTGGCTAAACACTCACTTGAACATTTGAGCAACCATTTTTTCATTATGTCGGAAATTTGGAGAGTATTGAAACCTGGAGGCATCTTTGAATTTGAATTTCCCAGTACTAAAGGACAAGGAGCATTCGGCAATCCTACCCACAAAAGCCTGTGGAATGCGGTTACTATACAATTTTTTTGTGAAGACAATTTGCGCAAGAGCCATTTCATATATCCCAAGTTTGAAATAGAAAAGTTGGAAGAATATGACGATCCTGAGTGGGATGTTGTGTATTTGGTTGGTAAGTTAAGATGTGTTAAGAACTCTGGGATAGATGAAGTGCTTGAAAGTAAAAATCTCAAGCCTCTCCAGATTTTTACTCCACTTAAGACCTCGAGTGGATATACTATGCAGGAATATTATGATATTAAAACTTTTGTTGATAAGTGGGCTGATGCTTACTTGAAGAGAGGTAAGAAAATAGACACAGAGATTAAATACAACGGTTGGAGAACTGTTTTGCAGAAGGACAATGGTAACACTTTAATTTACTTTGAGGATTCTAAAAGAGACAGAAGCAATCAATTTCCAGACTTGGTGGCAGACTTGAAAGTTATAGACAAGCCAGTTATATTGGACGCTGAATTAGGAGCTATTGGTCCAGGTGGTAAAGTTATAGCCAGGAAAGACTTAGCTTACTGGGGCACTACTAAGGATAAAGTTTATCGCAAGTTTGAAACACCAGCAGGAGTGAAAGGAACTTTAGTGTGTCATGTGTTTGACTGTCTGTATTATGATGATAAAGATTTGCACAATGAACCTTGGACTACTCGCAGAGAACAATTGGAGAATATTTTTGCTAAATATGACTTTAAGATTTTCAAGCTGTCTCCTAAAAATATTTCTGATAATAAAGCAGACTTGATAAAAGATATCCAAAAAGTTAGTAAAGTTGAGGGTTCAGAAGGGGCTGTGTGTAAAGTAACTGATTCTACATATCCCTTAACTGGACAGACTCCTGCTTGGGCTAAAATTAAAACAATAGTTGAATTCAAGGTTCAAGTAATAAAAAGGAATCCTGTTAAAGGTACTACTAATGTGTTCAATTATACTGTTGGGTATTTGTCTAAAGGTAAGCTGGAGACTTTGGGTAAAACTTTTAACACAACTGTGAAAGCAAATCCTGGCGATATACTGACCATAACCGCACAAGAAATTATACCAAAATTCAAAGATGGTCGTTGGCTCATTGGTGCAGTTGTGCCAGCAGTTCGAGATATAGAATTAGCCAGAAAGAATCCAGAAACAGCTGAAGAAATAATTAAGAGAGCTTATGCTGCAGGTATATTGCAGATTAGTCCTGATGTGAGGGATGAGCTGAAGAAAAGTAAATTGATATCATCAAGTGAAAGTTTTGCTATCATTGAAGCAAAAAAGGAAGGTGAAGCAGGAGAGAGAGGGAATATTACTATTACTAAAGGAATGAAAGGTGATGGAGTTCTTCAACTACACATAATGGGTTTAACTGAGGATGGGGTGAAAAAAATTATGAGGAATTCGTTAAGAATCATGGCAGCCGTTAGAAAAGGTCTTAAACCTTTTAGAGATATAATGCAATCGTTAATTTCAGCGGGTTGTCACATAGACTTAAGATTACATCCTTCAGGTATGAATTATTGGGAAGGTGGAGAAATACTAATCGGCAATATTAAAGGACTTGATAAGTTGGCAGATTATAAACCTGGAGACAGCTTACGGTTTATGTGGAAACAGCCCAGGAAAGGTGAAGGTGAGGCTGAAGTAATTAGAGGACCTTTGTCATGGCTGGATTTTGGTAAGAAAAGTCCAGCTATATTTGAACCAGGAGAAGTGGGCGCATTCAGTAAGTCATATGCAGTAATGATAATAATAGATTTCATAGATTGGAAAGCTCACAAACAAGAAGAGCATATTAAAGAATTTGAGTTCAATTTCACAAGGAACAAAAATTTGTCAGGTAGATGGTTATTCATGTATGCTCCAATTGCTGACGGCAAGCGAATTTGGATAGCCAAAAGACCTAAGGATCAAACTTTTTTCAAGGATGAATGAAAAATCATATTTTGATTATTATAAGAGGAGGTGAAAAATTTTGGGCATTGTAGAAGCAAGAGGCTATGGTAAAGGTGTAGGAGGTTACCCTCAAGCAGATGGAGGAGCTAAATATTGTGTTTGTCCAGTATGTGGTTATAAGGTTGTTCACAAAAAGATTGGGTTGGGCAAGTCGATTCCTTGTGTCCAAATAAAATGCCCAAAATGTGGCAATATGATGAGAGGCTCTGATGAAGCTAAAAAAGTAACTAAGAAGTATGGTAATTATGGGAAATATGGTGATTATGGCAAGTATGGCTATGGTTATTATGGCTATGGTTATTATGGCAAATATAACAAACAGTTTAAGAAAGCTCTCAGTCTGTTAGATAAGTTAATTAAGACAATAAAAGACAAAGCGACACAAACCAAGTTAACCCAGATTAGGAATCTATTAGCACCCAAATATGGTTATTATGCTTCTAAGGAATTGGCCATCCAGAATACTACTGAAGCAATAGCTAAACTGAAAAGTATGAATATTAGTGAGCTGAATAAAATAGCTGAATTGATTAAAGAAAGTAAACCTCCAAAAAGAACTCCAAAGTTATCAGAAGGCGCAATTCGCAAGAATCAAGAAATTACAGAGAATGTTATTAGTTTAGACTGGATAGAAGAAGATAAAGAAAAACCATTCAGATTCAGTGGGGTAGCTTTAAAAGCAAATGCAGAAAGTGCCAATGGCAGATTTTATCCGAGAGAAGTAGTAGAATCGGCGGTTAAAGAGGCTAAAGAGAATATTGAAAAGTTAACAATTATGATGGGTCATCCGACAGGTGATGATCCCAGTAGGATTGTTGGCAGACCTGTCGAGATAGATTTAAATGACAATGGGGAAGTTACTTTTGTTGCTGAGTTAAATAATACATCTTTGGGTAAGGATGCGCAAGAATTACTGAAATTTAGACCTCCTGGTTCACAGGAGCTGTCCATAAGGGCAGAAGGTAGTTTGATGACTGAAAAAGTCAATGGTCATAAAAGAGAAAAAGTATTAGAAATGCATTTAAAAGGTATTGATCTCGTGTTAGAGGGAGCAATACCAGGAGCAAAAGTTAAAGAAGTGTATGAAAACAAGGGAGGTGTTGAAAATATGACAAAGGAGGAATTACTCCAGATGAGCGAAGTTCAGGATCTGATTGAGGATGCTAAGGAGACTTTAGCTGCACAGGTTGAGGAATTGAGTACTGAAAAAGAAAAGCTACAAGAGGAATTTGATAAATTACAAGAGAAGATTAAAGAGCTGGAGACTAAATTAGTGGCTGCTGAGCAAGAACGAGATAAATTAAAAGCAGAAATAGAGCAGAAAAAGTTAGAAGAGTTTATTAATAAGAAAATTGAGGAATTGGATGTTGATGATAAGGTTAAGGAGTTATTGAGGAAGAGAGTGGTTGGTAGTAATGAAAAGGAAGTAGAAGAGTCACTTAAAGCGGAGCTTGACTATATTAAGGAGTTGGTTCCACTTACCAGAGAGAAGAAGACTTTAGTGTATGGTAAACCTCCAGCAGGAAAGACAAGGACAACAGCTAAAACTGAAGCAGATATTTTAAAAGAAGGTAATGAGAAACTGTGGAATTTGGCTGAGAATATACAGAAAATTTATGATGAAGAAGACGAGGATTAAGTTACAGAGAGTTATTAGGAGGTGATTTAATTAAATGAGCAGGAAAATAATGACATATAATTCTTCATTAGAGAACTATGTGAGAGCAGGAATATTGAGTAAGTTTACAGCTGGGGCAGATATTGAAGCTGGAGATATGTGCTATTTAGACGGAGCAGGTAAAGCAAGACCTGCAGCTGACCCTATGTTACTGTTTGGTAGAGGAGGGATAGCAGGTGTGGCTGAGACTAAAGCTGCTGAAGGAGAAGAAGTTTTGCTTTGGCAGACTGGTGTATTTGAATTTACAACTTCTGTTGCTCAGGCAATAAAACCTGGAAATTATGTGTATGCTACTGGGAGCAATACAGTTGATTTGGGTGGTGGTAGAGACCAAGAAATTTCAGTAGGAGTAGCAGAATCTTCAACACCAGGATCTGCGAGTGGTGAAATTGTGGAGGTATTTATTACTCCAGTTCAGAAGCGTTCACCATATTGTTATAACCAGGCTAATCCGTACTTATAATTTAAGCTTGAAAGCGATGGAGGTGATTTAATAAAATGAAAAATAACGATACAGAGTTGATTAGTGTGCAAGACTTAAGAGAAACAGCGGTTCAAACTTCAGGTTGGACAGAAGCTCAGCAAAGAGTGATTAGAAAACTGCTGAAGGAAGCTCGTACAACTTCAGAGATGCCAGAGTTATTAAGGACAGCTTTTAATACGAAATTGCTGGATGGTTATATGGAGCATGTGGCATTGTGGCCTCAGGTTTTTGATTTGGTCACAATGACTAAAGGTAAGGAGATTGATTTTCCAGGACTGAAAGGCATTCATGTTTATGAGGCGATTAGCGGACAGGAGAAACACTTTACTGGACCTGTGTCTGGTGAAGCAACTATGAAGCCAAGGAAATTTGAGTGTTTGCTGGGTTTCACTGAGGAGATGCTGGAAGATGCAGAAGTTGATGTTATGGGGTGGTGTTTAAGGGTAGTTGGTCACAGGTTTAAACAGAAAGAAGATGAAATAGCTTTTGGGGCTTTTACTACTCGGGGAGCTTCGATGAATCAGAATACTAATACTGGATTGAATGCAGCGGCTCTCGAATCGGCTATTGCAACCTTGATGAACAGAACTGTAACAGCAGGAGGAAGAACTGAGAGAGATCCTATTGCTCCTGATGTGATAATTGTTGATCCTACTCATTTGTATCAGGCCAGGGAATTAATTAATACTTCTCTAACTGTAACTGCTAATATTGGTGGGACTGTAGCAGCTGGTGGAACTAATGTATTTCAGAATGTGCTGAATATTATATGCTCTCCGTATGTGGATTCTGATTATTATTACATCGGGAAAGCGAAGACCGGAGGAGGCTGTGTATTTTTAAGGAGATTAATGCTACAGATTAAGCAATGGCAAGATTTATTACGAGACACAGAAAATGCCAGAGCTAAGGCAAGATTTGATGCTGATATTTTGGAACCAGATAAATGGGTCAGGACAGAATATTAAAAATATTGAGATAAAGGAGCTGGTATGTTGTCGCTCCTCTTCAAATATGGGTAGGTAGCTTGTGTTGGCTCCTACCCATTTTTTAAAGGAGGTTAATTAAATGAGTATTTCTTCAGGGTATAGTGGTATACCTGTGGTGATTAAACCTATTAAGAGACCAGCCAATAAGGAGATATTGAAACAATGGCAAGAGTTGGACGAAATTAAGAGGAAGAAAAAACAAGAAGCAAAATTGAGACAGGAGAAGCTGAAAAAAGAAAAGATTAGAAGAAGACCAAAAAGCAGGTGATAACTAATGGCATTAACTAAGAATAGACTACCAGTAGGAGACTGGTTAACAGGAGCTATTAAACCAAACCAGGTTAATGTAGGAACTACTCCTACTCCGTTACCCACCACAGCACTAAATCACCGAAGAAGCATAATCGTATATAACAACGGCTCAAATACTGTTTACCTCGGAGATGCGAATGTTACTGTGGGAAATGGCTTGCCGATGCCCCCGGGAGGTTCATATAGTTTTAAATTGGATGTAGGGGTAGTTTTGTATGGGGTAGTGGCTTCAGGGACTGAAGATGTGAGAATACTTGAAGGGAGTTAAAGATGAAAAAACTTGAATTTATTGGGCTAATAACAGTTTTATTATTGAATATAGCATCAATTTGTAATGCTCGTTATATGGGTTATTCTCCGGATATCTATTATTGGATGAGAGATGTAGACGCTAATGACCACGAATTATTCAATGTTGAGCGGATAAGAGGGAAAGATGAGCTTAACCTTGTAGCCAATGCCTACTACGATGAGGCAAGCGGTAACTGGTACAGGATTGATGAATCAAAAGGGGCATGGAGAGTACGATTAGTTGTTGACAGCGACCTGATAATTCAAGCTGTATCAAGTGGGAGTGACGCAATAACATGGTTAGATAAACTTCGGTTAACTGACACTAAAAAATTAATGACTGTATTTGTAACCAGAATAGATACATATTCACAAACTGCTGAACCAGATATAGGTAGTGATACAGTAGCCCTCTGGGAAGACACAGACGATAATCGTTGGTGGCTCATTTGGGATAAGGGAGGAACGTAGTATAAAGTGGGCTTTGAAAATGCATCAGGAGAGCTTCAGTGGACGCCGGTATACCAGGAGCAAAGGGCTCATATTGCACAGTTTTATAAACCTGGAACTAATTATCCTGCTGAAAGTGAAATCGGCGTTACTCCAGTTCTTCTCTTTGATGCTACTGTTGATGAAGAGATATATTATGAGTGGGCAGTGCCTGATAATTATGATCCAGGCTCTGATATAAAGTTAAGATTTGCTTGGGCGCCAACTGATGCATCAACGGGCGATGTCGTTTGGGCAACGGAATATACGATTGTAACTCCAGATAACGATGAAGTTCTAACAGCTGCAACTACTACCGCAACTGTAACTGATTCAGCAGAAGGTCTTGCAAATGAACTTTTATTAACAGATTTCATAACAATATCAGGGACAGGAATTCAGGCTAAGGATACTATCTCGATGAGGATTTACAGAGATGCTGATAATGGGGCAGACGATTACGGCTCTGATGCTGCCCTTGTTCATCTTGGGCTATACTTCCAGGTTGACAGAAACGGTGTAGCATCTCCTTGAGAAGAAATGATTTTTGATAAATTATTATTTCAATGGGTTTAAATGAAAGATTGTCCTTTTTGCTCAATAGAGAAAAAGACCGAGTGGTTTTTGAAAGAAAAAGATTTGGTGGTCTGTGAAGATTTAGATAGTAAGAACTTCAAATTGAGAATTTTAGTTGTCTTTAATGGGAAGCCTTATCACAAACCGTACGAAAGTTACAGAGCTGAAACTATTGAATATATGCTCCAGAAAGGAATAGATGTTGTGAATAAACTTATTCAAGAAGGAAGAATTAACAAGATTGAAAATATTGATATTAGTCATTTTAAAGTTAGAGACCATTTCCATTTACAAATAGGAGTGATGTAATTGACTAATAGGGAAAAATTAAGGCTTTTAATTGGAGATAAGAATAAAATAATGGTTAATGACCAATTTGGTGTTGGTGATGGGAGTAATAAGTACTTTCAATTGAGTATGTATCCAGTTAGGGCAACTACTGAAGTTATCGTTTTAAATAATAGTTCACAAACAAGAGATATTGACTACACAATTGACAATGATACTGGTTTGATCACAATGACTTCAGCTCCAAGTAATGGAGCTATATTGAAAGCTCAGAAGTATGAATACAATGCTTTCAGTGATGATGAGCTTGACCAGATTCTATCGGATTATGGCAACGATATAAATATGGCTGCTGCTCACTGCTGCAGAGCTTTAGCAACAAATGCTGCTAAATTCTTCGTTTACTGGTCAGGCGACGAGAAAGTAGACAAAACTAAAGAATGCCAGAATTTCTTGAGAATGGCAGAAGCATTTGAACAGAAAGCTAAAGAAGAACAAGCAGCAAGCTTAGCTGTAGGTGTATTGAGAACTGAGATATATTCAGAGAATGAAGATGATTATACAGGGATTTATCAGGATTAGAAATGTTAACTAAAGAAGACATAAAATGGACAAAGCTGAATGAGCTCGGTATTTATAGAGGAAGGAGATGTAGCCCGGGAGAATTTTATTTTAAGAAAAGAACTTTGGATAGCATTGATCCATTTACGAATGAAAAAAGTTGGACATATACAGACGAATATTGTGAGCCAGTAATTCAGATATTGAAAGGTGAAGAGAGAGAAATCGTAGCTGCACCAGGCTTTCTTGAACGGGGAGATATAATTGCTACGATTGATTGGAGAAAAGAAGAAATAGATACATCTGAACCAACTGTTGTAGGAGATACTCAATACTACGAGGCTGTTTACAAAGATGAAACTTATGTTATCAAACAAGTGCACAAGACTGGTTTAGGCTCTGAAATAACGAGGCAGATAATTTATTTGAGTAAAAAGGCAGGCGGATAGAAATGCCAGCAGAAATGTTTAATTGGGACAAGGCTGAAAATGTTGGTAAAAGTGATGATGCTATAACAGAAGCTTTAGATAGAGTTGTCAAGAGATATGCAGTTGAAGCTGCGGAAAATGCTAAGCCTTTGTGCCCAGTCAGGTATGGTACTCTGCAAAAAAGTTTGGCTGCTTCTGTAGATTATAGAAATAGGGTTTATCCTGCTGTGACAGGTCAGAAAGTAGATAAGTTAACATATTTAGTTGGTTCGGCTTTGCCATATGCTGCTAAACAAGAATTTGAACACAAAACTAAGAGCCATTTTATTCACAAAGGTGTTAAGAGTGTGAAAGAGCCAATGAAAAAAGAAGCAGCCAATTTATTGACCAAAATATTGGGAGATTTTTGGAAAAAAGGGGTGATGTAACTTGACTCAACAGAATACAAAAAATGGCTGTTCTTATGGTAGGGAAACAAGAGCTATTTTATTGAGTTTTAAGGAAATGGTTGAAAAACTGATAAGTAATGAGACTAAACATATATATGAACAGCTGAAAGTGGCTAATGACAAGATTGATAGGCTGGCAAGTTGTATTGATGAATACAAAAAGTTTTCAAGGAGGATATTTTTCTCTTTATTAATTACTGTGATTGGCGCTTTAGTTTCAGCTTTAGTAATGATTAAGTGGTAATTGAAAAGGAGGTAGATTTGAGTGTAAAATTATTAATTACTGGGGGATGTGGGTTTATTGGGTCTAATTTTATCCGTCATATTCTTAAAAGCTATCCTACCTATAAAGTTTACAATTTAGATAAACTCACCTACTCAGGCAATCCTGATAATTTGAAGGATATTGAAAATAATCCTAATTATATTTTTATTAAAATGGACATATGTGATATCCAGGATTTCCCTTTGGATCCTCCTGATTGGATAGTCAACTTTGCTGCTGAAAGTCATGTTGACAGAAGTATAAGAGATTCTTCCCCTTTTATAAAAAGCAATTATTTAGGAGTGCAGAAACTTCTTGACTATGCAGTTCAGCATGATTGTAAGTTTTTTCAGATTAGTACAGATGAAGTATATGGAGAAGTGCTTGATGGGTTTGCGGACGAAAATTCCCTTTTAAAGCCTTCTTCTCCTTATTCAGCAAGTAAAGCAGGAGCGGATTTGTTAGTACAAGCTTACGGAAGAACTTATGGACTTAAATATATTATCAGCAGGAGTACTAATAACTTTGGACCTTATCAGTATCCTGAGAAGCTAATTCCTCTCGCAATAACAAATTTACTCGAAAATAAAAAAGTGCCTATCTATGGGAAAGGAGACCAAATACGAAACTGGATATTTGTAGAAGATAATTGTAAAGCTATAGACCTTCTTCTTCACGAAGGGAAATTTGGAGAAATATATAATATAGGCTCTTTATATGATGATGTGACTAACTATGAATTAATCAAGTTTATAATTGAGAATATGGCGCTTGACTATGAGTACTTTATAGAATTTGTTCCTGATAGACCTGGGCATGATAGGAGATATGCAGTTGATTGTAAAAAAATTACTGAATTAGGTTTTGAAATAAAAGATAATTTAGAAACAAATTTGAATAAAACCATTAATTGGTATATTAATAATGAGTGGTGGTGGAAGAAATTAAAACTTAGAGAGGATGATAAATGAAAGGAGTATTGCTTGCAGGTGGTAAAGGAACGAGGCTTTATCCTTGCACTAAGGTAACGAATAAACATCTTCTACCAGTGTTCAATAAACCAATGATATTCTATCCTCTGGAAACTTTAATTAATTCAGGGATTAGAGAAATTCTGATTGTTACTGGCAGGGAACATATGGGAGCAGTTATCCAGACTTTGGGAAGCGGAAAAGACTTTGGAGTAGAGTTTACTTATAAAGTCCAAGACCAAGCGGGAGGAATTGCTGAGGCACTATTGTTAGCTGAAGGTTTTGTTCAGAATGATAATGTTGCAGTAATTTTGGGAGATAATATTTTTGAAGAGGATTTCAAGTCTGATGTTCTTGATTTTACTGGAGGGGCTAAGATTTTTCTGAAGAAAGTTAGCGATCCCCAGAGATTTGGAGTAGCTGAAATTAGAGATAGCAAAGTAATGAGGATTATTGAAAAACCTAAGAAGTTTATCAGTGACTTAGCGGTAACAGGTTTCTATCTATATGATTGTGAAGTTTTTGATGTAATTAGAAGCCAAGAATATTCAGATAGAGGAGAGTTAGAAATTACTGATACTAATCGGTACTACCTTGTTCATCACCGTTTAACATATAGAATACTTGATGGATTCTGGAGCGATGCGGGGACTTTTATTTCCCTTTTTAAGAGTAGTCAGCATTTTTATGAAAGAAAAATAAGATTAAACAATAGTAAAAAACAGGGAATTAAAGATGTCTTTAGTCAATAACCTTGGAGAAGCTTTTTATAATAGTTTGGTATACTTCTTAAGAAGCTCAGCAGATTTGGAAAGTGATTTTGATGATAGAATTTATATCAGTCATCCTGATTTAAATCTTTCAGATTTAGCATTACCTTTCATTCTTATTCATTCTTACTTAGAAGAACATGATGTGAATGTTCAGCCTGATTATGAAGGCACAGAATCAAGATTAGCGAGATTTAATTTTACTATTGGAGTTTATTGTCAGACTTATTCTCAGCAAAGAGAGCTACCAGAGCTTGTGAGGAGAGTGATTCTGTCTTCTAAGGTTGGTAATAAACATGGAATTCAGATCTATAAAGGTTTTGATAATAGTGGCAATCCTGATGCGGGTTCTGAATTAGTTGTTGCTGATATTGAATTAGGTAATATTACACCTCTGGGTGGAGAAACAGAAGAGGATATAGTAAGGAAATTTAGAAGCATGATTGATGGATATTGGGAAGTTTTAAAAGATAAAACTAAAAAATTTATAAATAGTAATTCATAAAATTCATAAAAAGGAGTAGTTTATGCCAGTATTCATTCCAGGTAATCCAGAAAGAGCAGAGAGAGACCTGAGGATTTATCTAATTGGATTGATATAAACTATTTTGATGGAATGCGAGATCCCAGAGCTTATAAAGATCCTAAATATGATAATAGGAAGGGCTATGGTTTGTATTATTGGCATGATGGTTATATTGAGATAGCTAAACAATTAATAAGA
The DNA here is from genome assembly GCA_003644385.1 of Candidatus Omnitrophota bacterium. Lineage (GTDB taxonomy): Bacteria > Omnitrophota > Gorgyraeia > Gygaellales > Profunditerraquicolaceae > B70-G16. The sequence continues at coordinate 42,558 of QNCD01000002.1, read as the reverse complement.
AGATTTAAGATATTCAAATTTTTAGAATTAGGATGTGCAAAAGGTTTTTTGGTTCAAGCGATGAGAATGATTGGAGTTGAGGCATATGGGGTTGATATATCTGAATATGCTGTAGCTAATTGTCATCCTGAAATGAAAAAATATATTATGCAAGGAGATGCAACTGAGCTGGGGATATTTGAGGATTGTTATTTTGATTTAGTATTTTCTTGGGATTTTTTGGAACACTTAAAATCTGAAGAGATATTAAGGTGTCTGATTGAGTGTAGGAGAGTGAGTGATAAATATATATATCATGGTATTACAGTATTTGATAAGAATTATGGAAGTATAGCTAAACATTTTCCTAATGAACCACAAGATCCTACACATGTGAGTTGTTATAATATCAATTGGTGGAGGAAGATATTTAGAGAAGTATTTGCTGATAAAGAAATTATTGAATTTAAATTGCAGGATAATGCTTTTGCTTCTGGAAATAAGAGAAGAGCACAGTTGGAGGCTGTTATATGTATAAAGTAAATATTGTTGTGCCAACTTATAATGGCAAGAAGTTTTTAGATCCTTTATGGAGATGTTTAAAAGAGAATATATCGAATAAGATAAATTGGAAATTAACTTTGGTAGATGATGGCTCTATAGATGGCACTGATAAATGGGCAGAAAGACATTCAGGAATTAATTATGTTAGGAATGAAGCAAATGTTGGTTTTGCTAAAAGCTGTAATAGAGGTGCTAAGAGTTTAGAAGCTGAATATGTACTATTTCTTAATAATGATACAGAGCCACAAAAGGGATTTTTGGAATATATGCTGAAAATAGCTGAGGATAATTATTTCAGATCTCCAATAGTTGGTGCCAAATTGCTGACAATTGATGGTAAATATATACAGCATGCAGGAATTAAGTTCATGGCAGCTTCTGGATATCCTTATGAGTATGGTCAGGGAAGACCGGCAGATGATTATAGTTGTAATAAAAGCAGAGAAGCTGAGGCTGTGACTGCGGCTTGTATGCTGGTGAAAAAAGATGTATTTGAAAGGCTTGGTGGTTTCTGTGAAGAATTTATTAATGGTTGGGAAGATGTAGATTTTTGTTTAAGGGCAAGGGAAGCAGGCTTTAGAATTTATTATTGTGCAGAAGCTGTAATACTGCATCATCGTTTTGCTTCTGAAGGTAGATTTCTACATGAAGCTGAGAATAAGACTTTGTTTAAGGATAAATGGATTCATCATAGAAGATTGGATGTTATTACTCCATTTTGGATGGCTGTCGCTGCTACTTGGAGGTGTAATTTAATGTGTAAGCATTGTGATATATGGAAAAAACAATCGGAAGAAGAAATTAATATACATGAATTTCAGAAGTGGATCTCACATGAATTTTTTAATAATATAAATAATATTGCAATTTTTGGGGGAGAGCCAACCTTATTCCATAAAATTGTAGATTTAATTGCTATCTGTGCAGATAGATGGAAAGGTGCTGAAATTGGTATAATTACGAATGGAACTCTACCTGAAAATCAGAGAAAAATTTGGGAAACAATTGCTAATAATTTAAGAGGCAATTTTGTTGTAAGGGTTTCTATAGATGGTAGTGAAGAGGTTCATGATGAGCTGAGAGGAGTTAAGGGAACTTTTCAGCAAGCGGTTGAGACTGTCAGAATTGTGAATACTATTTGGCCAAGGAAATGTGGAATTAGTATTACTGTATATCCAGATACAGTTGATGAGTTGCCATATTTAATTGATTTGGTCCAGAAATTAGGAATTACTTTCTGTATAAGAGCAGGGGTAAGTGGAAGTTATTTTGGCGGTAAAGTATTGGGTAAGTGGACGAGCGAGAAGATTGATAAATTTGAAAAGATAATGAACAGTGCTCCTGACTACATGAAATCATTTGACAAATTTGTTTTTGCTCTGCCTCATTTTTTGAGGGAAGGTGTTCATAAACCTTGCGAAGCTTATAGGAAATCGCTTGTGGTTAATACTGATTTAATGGTTTCAATTTGTCACGAAAGAGAGCCATTGGCTCACTTAAAAGATATACCAAGAGTTTGGGGTAGGACTAAAGAGTGGTGTTTGGTAGGTTATGAGGCTTTGAGTGATAAATGTTTTAAACCAAGTTGTTTTCTTGACGGCCCTTATGGCGTCAGTTATATCGCAGATTGATATAAGGAGTAAAATATGTCAATTAAATTTTCTATTATAATTCCTACCTATAATAGACATCAGAATTTATCATGTTGTTTAATGGCTTTAGCAAAACAAACCTTCCCTACAGAATTTTGGGAAGTCATTATTAGCGATGAAGGTACAGACCCTGCTGTGAAGATAGCTCAGAAGTATTCAACTATAATGAATATAAAGTATCTATGGAGAATAGGCAAAACAGGTAATCCAGGTCCAGCAAAAAATCTGGCAAGCAAAATTGCTATTGGAGAAGCTCTGATATTCGTGGATTCAGATGTGATTCTTAATCCTAATGCTTTGAAAGCCTATGATAAGTTACACAGTTTATATCCTGAGACAATAATTTGTGGCAGATATGATTGGTTGATGCCTATGAATATAACTGAAGAATTAGTTGCAAATCAATTTGATAAAGTAGTAAGTAATCAGTTTCCACAAGTAGCTCCTATCTCTGCTGGTCCACTACCAGGAATTGACCCAAGGTGGCAAGATGAAAAGACAAAATTTTGGAAAGAGCCGAGTAGTTTATCGCCAGTTACAGGTAAACCTTTTGCTTTGGGGATGTTTGGGGGTAATTTGCTAATCCCTAAAAAGCTTTTTTTGGAAGCAGGAGGTTTTGATGCGAATATAAAAGGACACGGAGGAGAAGATTGCTGTTTAGGATGGGAGTTGTTCAGAAGAGGAGCAAAAGCATTGTTTTCAGAAGACGTGATCGGCTGGCATATCTGGCATCCGAGGAATCAAGCTCAGAATGAGCAGGATGTTAAAAAGAACATTAAGTACATAGAAAATAAGTATCGAGATTTGCACATTAAATATGGAATTATTGCGGAGCCAGAGAAAAACATGATTTACTGCGACAAAGGGACATTTATTTCTTCTGAAAAAAGAAAGGAGCTTGGTGTTGATTGAATACTCCATTGTGATACCAGTATATAATAGAATGTTCGGATTGGAGTGCTGTTTGACTTGTATATTTAAGCAGAAGTTTAGGCATGATAAGTTTGAGGTGATTGTATGTGATGATGGCTCTCAGGATAACATTCTTTCTATTGTGCAGAAATTTGCTAATCTTGATTTTAATATTAAATATTTTTGGCAACCAGATAAAGGGTTTAGAGCAGGTCAAGCTCGTAATAGAGGTGTTGAATTGATGGACGAAAATTCTGATGCAATAATATTTATGGATTCTGATATTATCGTTAGAGATAATTGGTTGGCTACTTACCATAAGCTACACACACAATTTCCGAATTGTGTTATTTGTGGTAGATATGATTTTTTATTACCAATGAAACTTACTTTGGAGGATATATTATTTAGGTTTGATTTGGTGGTAAGCAATAGGGTAAATGTTCAATATATTCCTAAGGGTGAATTAATTGGTGCTGATATAAGACAGTCGTTATTTGAAAGAGATAAAAGGTATAGAGACAATCCATCAAGGAGACCAGTTTCAGGATCTGGTGGTGCTTTATTTGGTGGTAATGTTTTAATACCTAAAGATGCGTTCTTGCAAGCAGGAGGTTTTGATGAAAATATCGTTGGGCATGGGGGAGAGGACAATGATTTAGGTCAAACGATTGACGAACTTGGATATGAGTTCATTTTTACAGATGAGGTGATGGGTTGGCATATTTGGCATGAAAGAAATCAAGAAGCAAACATAGAAAGTTTGAAGAAAAATATAAAATATATAGATAACAAACATAAAAGGAGGCATTAAATGGCATTAATTGACCCAGCAAAGATGATAAAGGTAGTTATTAAAGGATGGAATAAATCAGAAGAATATTATATCAAGGACTTTGATACAGCAGTAGAAGAGTTAAAGAAGATTGTAGAAAAAAAAGAGGATTATGTTTTGGAATCCGTATTATTTGTTTGGCCAAAACCAAAGGAAGATAGATCGTTGAATATAAATTCTAAACTTGCCACTATTAGTGAAAAATTAGATAAACTGGCAACTCTTGCAGAAGAATTTGTTAAATTTCAGAAACATCAGAAAAAGAAAAGGTGAAAGTATCAGTAATAATAACAACTTATAATAGAGCAGGACATCTAAATAGGGGTTTATATACATTGTTGAATCAAGATTATAAACCTGATGAGGTAATTATAGTTGATGATGGTAGTCAGGATTATACGGCTGACTTAGTAAAAACATTTCAGAGTGAATATCCTAATCATAATATTAGATATATTTATAACAATAATCCAGGATATACAAATTGCTGTTTGGCAAAAAACATCGGGATTAAACAAGCTAAAGGAGAGCTGATTATTTTTACAGAGCCAGAAGTGTTACATATAGGCAATACTATTAAACAGCATGTGGATTGGCACGAAAAAGAGCTTAAATTATTTGTGTCAGCAGGGACGGTTTATTTTGTGTTTGCTGGGATTATTAGGATTTTAAGTCTTGAACATTTTAGAAATCCCGAATTAATTACAAAAATAAAAGAAGTGGTTGAATGGAGAGAAGGTTATATCCCTCAGTATGAAGATATTGCTGTATCAAGAAGAGTTTCAGCTTGCTATTGTGCATCAGTGAGAAAAGAGTGGCTGATGGCAATTGGTGGTTTTGATGAGAGATTTTTGCCTCATTGGGGGTGGGATGATATTGATTTGCAATCAAGATTAAGCAGATTTGGCGTCAGGTGTATTCCTGATGAAAGTATAAAAGTGGTTCATTTAGCTCATGGTTATACAGGATGTCTTGAAAAATGGAATTACAATAAGACCTTACACGAAGATCCTAACAAGCCAATAATAGCAAATAAAGGTAAAGAATGGGGAGTAATAAGGACGTGAAATTATCGGCTGTAATGTCTTCTTATAACAGAGGTGGGCTTATTAGGTGGAGTTTATTGAGTTTGGTTAACCAACAAGTGCCACCTGATGAGATTATTTTCATCGATGATGGCTCTGTAGATGGTACTGGTAGAATTATTGAGAATTTTATGAAAGAACATCCTGAAGTAAATTTGAAATATTATTATAATAACAATCCAGGTTGGACTATTTGTGTTCATGGGATGAATTGTGGTATTAAGAAAGCTACTGGAGATTTAATTATGCTAACAGAGCCAGAAATCCTTCATCCAACACCAGATGTTAAGATTGCTAAAGAATTTTTTTCTAAACCTGGGAATGAAAATAAGATATTAATTGCTAATCCTTTATATGCTGTGTACGAAATAGCTTTAAGGCGGTTGACTGAAGAGCAATTGTTAAATCCTATTTTAATAACTAAATTGCCAAATGTGTATGATTATTATGTAGGCTATTGTTCACCACCGGACACAATTACTTATTTCCCAAATGGAGGTACTCATCACATAGCAATAATATTTAAGAGACACTTATTGGCGATTGGTGGTTATGATGAAGAATTTTTAGATGGAGGAGCTGGAGGCTATGATGATATTGATTTATTAACTCGACTGAGATATTATGGAATTGAGGAAGTTAGAACGAACGAGATAATTGCTATACATCTATATCATGAACCTCCACCTTCATATGCTCGGCAGCCAGAGTTAGTTAAGAAAAATTATTTAAAGATGCAATCAAGGAAACCTAATGAATGGAAAGTTAACGTTGGGAGAAGCTGGGGAGTGTTAAAGGAGCGATGAATGCAAGCAGTTATTTTGGCAGGTGGGCAAGGTACAAGGTTAAGACCTTTGACATATTTGGAGCCAAAGCCCATGATTAGGATAGGTGTATACCCATTTTTGGAATATGTGATTAGGCTGCTGAAAAAGAATAAGATCGCTAATTTAGTTATTTGCACTGGCTATTTAGGTGGGCAGATAAAAAAATATTTTGGAGATGGAGCTGCTTTTGGTGTTAATATTGAATATAGCCATGAAGTTATTCCAGCAGGCACTGGTGGTTCACTGAAATTAGCTAAAAATCTATTGGGAGAGGATTTTTTTATAGTTAATGGAGACACTTATTTAGATATTGATTATTTGGAGTTATATAAGTTATTTAAAAGATCCAATAGGTTAATGATGATGGTTGTGTGCGAAGCTGAAAAAGCAAATTGTAAAATTGGTCAGCGTGGTGATTTAATTGAGTATAGCAAATTAGGTTTCGACTCAGTTTATATTGATGCAGGAGTTTCGGTAATGAATAAAGGTATATTCAATTTATTTCCTGATAAATATTTTATTTCATTTGAAAAGGAAGTATTACCGAAGTTAATCTCTGAAAGACAAGTAAAAACATATGTAAGTAAGAATAGGTTTTATGATATTGGAACTTTTTCTGGGCTGCAGAAATTTAAAAAAGAAATGGTTGGGGTTTAAAAATGTGTTATTAAAAATTTAGGAGATTTGCCAATGATAATCTCAAGAACACCATTTAGAATTAGTTTTGCTGGTGGCGGTACTGATATCAAGGACTTTTATGGTTTGGAGACAGGAGCAGTAATTTCTACGACTATCAATCGCTATATGTATATTTTTCTAAATAGAAGATTTGATGGTGGGATAAGAGCATCCTATTCTGAAGTGGAAGAAGTTGAAAAAGTTAATCAAATTAAACACCCTATTATTCGGGAATGTTTAAAACTAATCAATGTGAGTGGTATTGATATAGCTTCGATTGCAGATATTCCTCAGGCGACAGGTTTAGGATCTTCTTCAAGTTTTACTGTTGGCTTGCTGAATGCTTTGTGTGCACTGAAAAGTAAATATTTGTCAAGAACAGAATTGGCAGAGTTAGCCTGTGCAATAGAGATAGATATTCTTAAGGAGCATATAGGAAAACAAGACCAATATGCTGCAGCATATGGAGGCTTGAACCTTATAGAATTTGAATCTAATGATGCGGTAAACATCAAGCCTATACTTTGTGAACTTGAGATTAAAGATGAATTAAATCAGAGTCTGATGTTAATTTATACTGGTATAAGTAAGCGGAAAAAAGCTTCTGATGTAATTTCTACTTATAATTTTAAAGAGAACTATTTGGTCTTGAAAGAGATGAGAGAATTGGCATATGAAATGAAAGATTGTTTGGAAGAAGGTAAAGAACTTACAGATTTTGGTTTACTGTTAGATGAAGAATGGAAGCTGAAGAAGAAATTATCTAAATTAATCACGAATGAAGATATTGATACAATTTATGAAACAGCGAAAAAGGCAGGAGCATTAGGTGGTAAGCTGTGCGGAGCTGGGGGCAGAGGTTTTCTTCTTTTATTTGTTGAAAAATATAATCGCCAAAAAGTTAGAGAATCGCTTTGGCCGTTAATAGAAGTGCCTTTCAGATTTGATTTCGAGGGTTCAAGGATAATTTATGTTAATTAAGGAGGTATACCTTGAAAGTACTAATTACTGGAGCAGCTGGTTTTGGTGGATCTGGGTTAACTAAGAGGCTGCTGAAAAAAGGTTATGAAGTAACAGCTCTGGATATTGTGGCTCCTTTGCATTCAGGTTTAGATATTGATAATCCAAAACTAAATTATTTGTGGAAAGCTGTTCATGATATTCAACCTGAAGATATTGAAGGCCATGATATTGTTGTTCACTTCTGTGCACAAGCGGATGTGCCAATGGGCTTTCCTTCTCCAGTCTGGACTGCTTGGGAAAATGCTATGGGTACAGTGGCATTGTTGGAAGCAGCCAGAAAAGTCAAAATTGAGAAATTAATATATGCTGGCAGTGGAAATGAATGGGGTAGACCATTGTATTTACCTATAGATGAAGATCATCCCTTAATGCCACACAATCCTTATTCCTGGAGTAAATGTGCACAGGAGTTGGCTTGTTGGGCGTGGTATAGGAGTTATAAGGTTCCAATTGTGGTGATGAGTAATGGATATATTTGTGGTCCTGGCATGAGAAGGGAAATTTTTGTATTCAAATGGATTTATAATATTTTGAGAAATAAACCAATAATTCTGGAAGGAGGCGACCAAACAAGAGATACTACTTATGTTGATGATGTTTTGGACGCTTGGGAGTTAGCTATTCAAGCACCAAAGGAAAAAGTGGTCGGAGAAAAATTTCAGGTTAGCTATGGTCAAGAGCTGAAAGTGAGAGATATAGCTGAGTTGTGCATGAAAGCTTGCGGGAAAAGAGTGCCAATTATTGAAAAGCCTTATAGACCTGGTGAGTTTGGACAGAGGGAGCTATTTTCCAATGAAAAAGCAAGAAGAGTGCTGGGTTATAATCCAAAAGTACCACCAGAGGAGGCAATTAGACTGACAGCTGAATGGATTAAGAGGGAGGTTTTGGGAATAACATGAAAATTGATGATTATTTTGCTCATTTGACAGCTTATTTCTTGGAGTCAATTGCTGATTATATAGATGATATTGGCTATATGGCTGAGTATATGAAAATATGTGAAGGTAAAATATATATTGTTGGGAATGGTGGATCTGCTGAAACTGCGAGCCATTTCGCTACTGACTTGGCGAAGAACTGTGGTATTAGAGCTATCTCGCTGGTTGACAATTCAGGCTTGGTAACAGCTTTGTCAAATGATATAGATTTTTCAAAAAGTTATTCAGAGCAGCTGAAATTGTTTGGTACTGACCAAGATATATTGGTTATAATTTCAGTTTCTGGTAATTCGAAGAATTTGGTTGAAGCAGCAAAAGTTGCTAAAAAGATTGGAATGACTGTATTTGCTTTGTTGGGTTTTTCGGGTAGTGGACAGGTAGCTGAATATTGCGATAAGTATTTAGGGATTGGTTTAAAGAGCTATGAAATGGTAGAAGATATACATCTTGCCATAGCGCATGCAATTTCAAATTATTTGAAGGACAGAGAATAAAATGAATAAAGCAGTATTTTTAGATAGAGATGGGGTGATTAATCGTGTTGAGCCAGGAAAATATGTTAATAAGGCTGAAGATTTTAAGGTCCTCCCTGGAGTTATTGGTGCTCTGAAAAGACTTAAGAAATTGGGTTATCTGATAATTATTGTTACAAATCAAGCTGGTATATGTCTTGGAAAAGTGACGGATCAAGAAGTAAAAGCTATTCATGAGCATTTGAAAAAAGGGTTTGAAAAGTTTGGAATAGCTATAGATGCGATTTATGTCTGTCCAGATTATAGTAGTGACAGAAAGCCGAAATTGGGTATGTTTGTGAAAGCTATTAGAGATTGGAATATAGATATTAAGGAATCATATGTAATAGGAGATAGTCTGTCTGATTTAGTAGCTGCTGATACTTTGGGCTGCAGGAGCATTTTGGTTAAGAGTCCTTTAAGTCCAACAATTGCTGCAAATTTATTGGAGGCATCAAAGGTTATAGAAAATGAAACAAAAAATTCTAATAATCGGTAAGGGATTTATAGGCGGTAGGCTTTTGGAGGGGTTACAATGTGAAATATCAGATCGTAAGATTTATACTTTTGAGGATGCTGAGAATGAGATCCAAAAGTATTCACCATCAATTATAATCAATTGTATAGGTTATACAGGAGTTAATAATGTTGATGACTGTGAACTGGATAAAGATAAAACAATATTTGCTAATGTGGCAATTCCTATTATTTTAGCTGAAATTGCTATTAGGAAAGGAATTAAAATGGTTCATATTAGCAGTGGTTGTATTTATCATTATCATGGGTCTGAGATCACAGAGAATTTACCGCCAGATTATTTCAAGCTTTTTTATTCAAGATCCAAAATCTATGCAGAAAGGGCATTATCAGTTTTAGCTAAAAGTTACCCAATTTTAATCGTCAGGATTAGAATTCCTCTGGATATAAAGGTTCATTCACATAATCTTCTGACTAAGCTAATTAAATATAAAAAAGTTATAGATATTCCAAATTCTATTACATATATCCCTGACTTTATAAAAGCTGTAGAACATTTGATTTCAATTGATGCAAGAGGAATATATAATGTTGTTAATAAAGGTGGGCTAAGATACCCACAATTAATGGAATATTACAAAAAAGCACACCCAGAGTTTGAATATAAAGTTATTGACTTTGAGGAATTGGGACTTAATAGGACTAATCTGATTTTGTCCACTCAAAAACTTGAACAATCGGGCTTTAAAGTAAGAAATATTGAGGAAGTGATTCCAGAATGTATTGGAGAATATGTTAAGAATGAAAGGAGAGCATAGATGCTAATATTAATTACTGGTGGCTGTGGTTTTATTGGTACAAATGTGGCATTGAAAGCTTTAAGTAGAGGGTACAGTGTGGTTGCTTTTGACAATTTGTGCAGAAAAGGCTCAGAAAGCAACTTAGAGGAATTGAGCAAAAATCATAATTTTGTTTTTATAAAGGGAGATGTAAGGAATTATGACCAGCTGTCCAGAATTAAAAATGTTGATGCCATTATTCACACAGCAGCACAGCCAGGAGTTCCAGCTTCAATTGAAGATCCCATTTATGACTTTGAAGTAAATGCTTTAGGTACTTTAAATGTGCTTGAGTTGGCCAAGAATAATGGTAAAATACCAGTAATTTATTGTAGCACTAATAAAGTTTATTCTTGTGAAGTAAATGAAATTCAATCTAAGATCTTTGACAATAAGAGAAAATGGATAGACAAAAAATTTATTTTAGGTATCCCTGAAGGTTTTCCAGTTGACTCTGGAGGTAGAGCCGCTTATAGCCCATATGGTTGTTCTAAATATATAGGAGATAGATATTGCCAAGAATATTATCATACTTATGGTGTTCCTACTGTTGTGAATAGGATGAGCTGTATAGCTGGGGAAAGGCAGCTTGGTAAAGAAGAACAAGGGTGGGTATCTTGGTTTGTTTATGCTAAAATGGTTGATGCTGTGATAAATATTTATGGTGATGGTAAGCAAGTTAGAGATGTGTTATATGTTGGAGATTTGGCTGATTTGTTTTTGAAAGAGATTGAAGATATAGATATACACAAAGGCCAAGTGTATAATGTTGGTGGTGGACCTAATAATACTGTATCACTGATTGAAGTATTGGAATATCTATCTAATTTAGACCAACGGCCATATAGAGTGGTGTATCAAAATTGGAGGCCAGCTGACCACTTGGTATATGTAAGTGATATCAGGAAAGTCTCGAAGTATTGGCAGCCAAAACTCAATCCAAAACAAGTAATAGACATAATTTGGGATTGGGCACACAAAAATAGAAAAAGGGTTTGTAGCATACTATGATTGAAAGTATTCAAGTTAAGTTGAGATTAACAAGTAGTGATTCAATAGCTTTACCATTAACAAATCCAAATTGTGTGAAAGTTGATCTTGGCTGTGGAGATAGAAAAAGGCAAATTCCTCCTGGTTTTATAGGAATTGATAATTATAAATATCCTGGAGTTGATATTGTTAGGGATGTGGATAAACATGGTTTGCCTTTTGGAGATTGTACTATAGATTTTATTTTTGCTTCACATTTTATGGAGCATGTGAACAACTTGATTTTTGTTATGGAGGAGATTTGGAGAGTACTGAAAAGAAAAGGCATATTAGAAATGATTAATCCTCTGTGGACATCTAAATATGCATATGCACATCCTGACCACAAAAGATTAATTCACCCAGATTTATGGTCATGGTGGCTGCCTTCAGCTGATAATAGAGACAGAGAAGCTTACGGAGTTAAAGCCAGATTTGAAGTATTGAAAAATTTTGTTCAAGGCGAAGGTTTATTTACAACTTTGATGGCAGTTAAATAATGCAAAAGAAATTTTTAGATGATAAAGAAAATAGAATACCATACATTACAGTAGGAAATAAACCATTAGCAAGTTTGGTAGTTCTTTCTTTTAACAGGCCACAGTTTCTTCATACTACAATCGCTTCATTGAAGAAGAATACCAAATATCCGTACGAACTCATAATAGTAGATGATGGTTCGATGGAAGAGGAGAATGTGGAATTTCTTTTAAGGTTATATAAAGCTAAAGAATTAAGCTGTTTAATTCTAAATGCAGGCAAGAATCAAGGAGTAGGAGCATCAATTAATAAAGGTTTCCATTGTGCTCACGGAAAATATTTGTTCAAGTTGGACTCTGATTTGGAATTTAAGCCTTTGTGGCTTGAAAAAGCTGTGGCAATTCTTGAAACATTTCCAGAGATTGGGGTTTTGGGATTGTTCAAATATTGGTATGACCCTTGTGATTGGAGAAAAATGTTGGTTAAAGAAGTTACCAGAGATGGTTTGACTATTGAAATTCACGAGGATCAGGTTGGCTCAGCAATGGCTTTTAGGAGAGAGATATATGAAAAATATGGAGATTTTATTGAAGGCTCGTGGGCATTTGGAGAAGACTATGAATACAAAATGCACTTAAAAAAAGAAGGGTATTGGATAGCTTTGCCAAAAATAGACTTAGTGACCAATTTTGGGTTTGGTGAACCTTTTACAAGCATGAGATGGAAAGGTAAAGAAGTAGGGGTTAGCAAAAAACCTTTAATTTTTGGGAGTGTGCCAAATGAATGAAATATTGAAAGCTGAATTATCAACTTGGCTATTATCAGATGAAGAAAAAAGATGGGAAAAACTTGAGAGAGAAAAAGTTAGGTATCCAAAGATGCTGGAAGAAATGGGGGTTAACCTGCTGAGATTGGACAATAAAATAATTGTTGATGTAGGTAGTGGACCAATTTCAGCTTTAGTATATATACCAGAAGCTATTATGAAAGTTGCTGTTGACCCTCTAATTGACGAATATGTTAAATTGATTCCCAGAGATACATCTATAGTTTGGATTCAGGGAGTAGCAGAGAATTTGCCACTGGATGATAACTTTGCTCATTTGGTTCTGTGTATGAATGCTTTGGACCATTTTGAAAATCCAACTAAAGCTATCAAAGAAATGTGGAGAATATTGAGACCAGGAGGTTTTTTAGCTGTTCATTGTTGTATAAATAATAGTATAATTAACCCACATCCAGCACACAAACACAGTTTAACATACAGCTGGTTTAGAAATATAGTTGATAATCATTTTGAATGTATTGTATCCAGACTTGTAAGATATGGTTGGAGGAAGTGGAGGAACAAGATCGGGCAACCAGCTTTTGCCTGGTTGGGGCGGAGAGTTGATGGATATTAAAGGAGGATAAAATGGCAGAAAAGCCAAGAATTTTGTTAGTTTCACCTGGTCACGGCATTAGCACTATAGATGTTTATTATGGATTGGGAGATGCTCTTAAAATGATGGGACAAGAAGTATATCCTTTTGAGTTAAAGGATAGACTGAAGTTTTATCGTCAGGCAGTGCAATTTTTTTTAAAAGGTACTAATGATAGAGTTGCTTGGAAAGATGTTTATTCAGCAGCTTGCCAAGGGCTGATTACTACAGTTGTCCATCTTTGGCCACAATTGATAATTTATATCACAGGTCAATATATACCAGCTTGGGTGCCAGCTTTGATTAAGGAGAGATTTCCTCATATGAAACAGGTTATCTGGTTTACGGAGTCACCTTATAATATTGCTCATGAAATTCAAAGAGCACCATTATATGATTATGTGTTTACTTGTGATAAAGCTTGTGAGAAAATATATCGTAGATTTAATCCGAATAGTTATTATTTGCCAGTAGGTTATAACTCCCACTATGAATGGAAAACTGAACTGAAAAGATGGGAACAAATTGTATATACCCCAGATTTGTTTTTTGTAGGATCTGAGGTGCCTGGAAGAATTGAATTCTTGACAGATTTGGTCTCTTATATTAAAGGAAAGGTGGCTTTTAAAATTTTTGGAGTATTTCCTTCTATAGATAAGGGATTGTGTCCACAGCTGGAACCTTTTTATATTCCAATTACATTGAGCAAGTATGAAGTTATTCGGTACTATGCTAATTCAAAAATAGTATTGAATCATTTTAGAGTTAATGAGTCCAAAAAAATAGTAAGGAATATTAAAACTGGAGAAAGCCGAGTTGAAGAAATAGAGCCTTACAGCTTAAATCCCAGAGTGTATGAAATATTAGCTGCTGGTGGTTTCTTAATGACTGATTATAGAAAAGAAATTGATGACTTGTTTGTTCCTGGTGAGGATCTTGTGATTTATAAAGATGCTAAAGATGCAGCTGAAAAGATATTTTATTATTTGGAACATGAAGAAGAGAGAAAAAAAATTGCTCAAAGTGGTAACAGAAAAATTAAGAAACACACATATTTAAATAGAGCTGAAAAGCTTTTACAACTTGTTAAATTATAAAAGAATAAAGTGTTTCAAAAATTAAAAGGGGGTGGTTAAAATTTCTAAGGTTCACGGAAAAGGTGGGTATTTGATTATTGAAGGGATAGGAGTGGTAGATCAGCTACATGGTTGGAGCCTAAGTTTTTCCAGAGATATAGTTGATACACCACAGCAGGGAGAAGAATATAAAGATTCAGTAAGAGGTCAGGGTAGCTGGTCTGGTAGTTTCTCTGCTTATTATGATAGAGCCAATGTGGGTAAGTTTTATGATGTGGTGAATTCTACTACTGAAAAGGATGTGTATCTGTATCCAGAAAAAAGTGATTTGACCAAATATTTTTATGGTGATGCTTGGTGTGATTTTGATCTTGATGTGCCTGTGGATGGTGCTATTGATATTTCAGGGACTTTGACTGGAGTTGGACAGTTGCATGAATCTGGTTTTTAGTTAGGAGGTGAATGTGTTTGGTGAGTCTGTAATTAAAGGAAAAATTGGTCATATATTACGTGGAGGCTTGGTAGTAGGTAGTGTTGGTGAGTGGGAGTTTTCAATGACTGGAAATCCTATAGAAGTTCAGGTAGACTCATACTATTTTAATGAATATTGGTATGAGCCTGACTGTGAATATGAATTATCTTTATTGGCTGGATCCAGCAAGATATTAATTAAATGTAAACCCAGAGGACAGCCACAAGTCGGTAAAACATTAAAATCGAGATTGATTTTTGTTGCTACTGAGCCTCCACGATTTATAAATTATTAAAGGAGAGAATAATGACAGCAAAAAAAGATTTAACAGCTGAGGAGCTTAGAGAGAAAATTTTCACAGCAAAAGATATTAAATTTGAGCCAATGAAAATTGAGGAATGGGGAGTGACTATTTGGATTAAATCACTCACTCAGCAAGAGAGAAGCGAAGCATTAGAAGCAGCCAGAACTGGAGATGAAGATGAGCTAAAAAGAGGAGAAAATTTTCAAATGGCTGTATTGATAGTTGGCATTCGAGACAAGGACGGTAATCAAGTATTTACTAAGGCTGACATTAAAAAATTGAGAGAAAAGAATGCTTCAGTATTAGATAGAATCACAAGAAAAATAACTGAGCTCTCTGGTTTTGGGGCTGAAATGGAGGAAGCTTTAAGGAGCAGGTTTTGAGACAGATGAAGATTTTATTTACTCTTTTGTATTAGCTGAAAGATTAGGCATGACCCGAGCTGAATTGGGGATGCGAATGAGTGCTAAGGAGTTTGTAGAATGGAAATATTATGATAAATGGAGAAATGAAAAATTAGAAGAAGAAAGAAAAAAAAGAGAAAAAGAAATGAGGTTAGAACAAAAATTAAGAGAAGCTGAGGAAAGGAGTAAAGGGTTATATAGAAGGAGGAGGTTTTAGTTGCCTGTTAATATTGGAGAAGGTTTTGGTCTCAAGTTAGCAATTATTGATGCTTACAGCAAGCCTTTAAGAGATTATAGCAGTAAAGTTGAACAAGCTGAAATAAAATCTAAAGGACTAAGGGATTTCGTTAAAAAGAACGAGCAGCACTTCAGAAGTATGGGACTTGCTGCTACTGTAGCTGGTGGGGCAATTGTTGCTGGTTTAGGATTTGCTTTACATACTGCTGGGAAATTTGAATATTCTATGGCAAATGTTGGAGCTGTCGCTGGAGCCACTTCTGAACAGATGAAAGAATTGAGTGAATTTGCCAGGAAAATGGGAGCTGATACCGTATTCTCGGCTTCTCAAGCAGCTGATGCAATGTATTACTTGGCCAGTGCTGGATATGATGTTAATAAAATGATGAAGGCTTTACCAGGAACTTTGGATCTCGCTGCTGCTACACAATATGATTTAGCTGAAACAACAAGAATAGTAGTTTCTACTTTAAATCAATTTGAAATGCAAGCTGAAGATGCTACTAAAGTAGCTAATACTTTTGCAGCAATAATAGGTTCTTCACAAGCCACAATGGACAGATTAGGAATTTCTATGCAATATGTCGGCCCTGTAGCAGCTGGTTTAGGTTATACTTTAGAAGAAACAGCGGCTGCATTAGGTGTATTATATAATGCTGGTATAGATGCCAGTATGGCAGGTACAGCTCTCAGAGGAGCTTTAAGTAGATTAATGGATCCTACCAAAGAAATGAGAGATACTTTAGCTGAATTAAATCTTACTATCGAAGATGTGTCACCAACTACACACAAATTTACTGAAATAATTGAAACATTAAACAAAGCTGGTATTACTACTGAACAAACAATGAAATTGTTTGGATTGAGAGCTGGTCCTGCAATGGTAAGGATGTTAGCTACTGGCTCTGAAGCTCTTAAAGAACTTGAAAATAGAATTACAGGGACGAATAAAGCTGCTGAGATGTCAGAAAGACAAATTAACACATGGCAAGGCACTTTAAAGTTATTGAAATCAGCAGTTGAAGAAGTACAATTAGTCCTTGGTGATGTGCTATTGCCCACTTTAACTCCTATGATTAAAAACATAAAGGATATAGTTAGAAGTATTGGAGAATGGACGAAAGCTCATCCTAAAATTACTTCAGCACTTGTTAAATTTGCTATGGTATTGGGAGGGTTATTAGCAGTTGGAGGACCTTTATTAATGATGGCTCCTACAATAATGAAAACTGTGGGAGCAATAGGTTTCTTTATTTCAGTTTTATCAAAGTTAGGTCCAGCATTGATGGCAGCTTTTGCTGGAATGGGGCCTGGTGGGTGGATTATACTGGGACTTACTGTAGCAGCTGCTGGTTTGTATTTGTTATATCAAAGAAGTGAAACTTTTAGAAAGTCTGTTCAGAAAGCGGGTGCATATATTGAATGGTTTGGTAGAATAATAATTGAAAGTTTTAAATCAGTTGGTATCAATATTGGGAATTTTATTGATTGGTTTATAAGTAATTTCCCAAATATATTTATTGATGCTGGTAAGGCAGTGCTAACTGTTTTTACTAATTTAGGCAAAAATATTACATCTTGGGTCGGCTGGGTAATAAAGAAATTAAATCCTAAAAACTGGTTTAAGAAGATTGAACCTCCCGATTGGACTCCTTTATTAGAAGGCTTCAAGCCAGTAACTGAAAAGTTACCTAAAATGGTGGGAGTAAGTGTTGATAGAGCTTTTACAATTCTTGAAAATCGCTTAGAAGAAGTTGAAAAAAATATAAATGAAACTTCAAGGTCAGCTTTAGATGCTGCCAGTAGCACAAGTCAGCTTGCTGATGAATTTGGTCAAGGAGCAGAAGAATCTGGAAAATTTAAGAGAGAATTGAGCAATTTGAATAAAGAACTTGTGAAATTAGACGAGAATATAGAATCAATAATAGGATTAGAACTTGCTGAATGGGTGGAAGAATCGAGAGTAGAATGGCAGATGTTTTATGAACTATTACTTCGTAAATTTCCAGAAACTCCAGCTTATGGGCTTGCTGGACTTATACTTCTGTCTAAAGACTTCGCTGGTTATATTGAAAAAGCAAGGCTGGCATATCAAGAAATGTATGACCTAATGTCTCGTAAATTCCCTGATGCTCCAGCTTATGGTTTTAGCACAACTATGGCTTTGGCTAAGGACTTTGCTATGTATATTGAAGAAGCAAGAGGAAAATATCAAGAAATGTACGACCTTATGTCCAGAAAGTTTCCCGAATCTCCAGCTTATGGTATCTCAGATGTTACAGAGAAACTTAAAGATTTTGCTATTTGGGTAGAAAGTGCGAGATTAGGTTGGCAAGAGTTCTATAATATCCTATCTCGTAAGTTTCCTGAACCTCCAGCATATGGTATTTCAAATATCATAGAATTATCCAAAGACTTTGCTGTATATATCGAAGGAGCAAGGCAAGAATATCAGGAGATGTATAATCTTATGTCCAGAAAGTTTCCTGAGCCTCCTGCATACGGTATTCCAGATATTACAGAGAAGTCTAAGGATTTCGCTGTACATATTGAGAAGGCAAGAATGGCTTGGAAAGAATTTTACGATGTTTTATCCCGCAAATTCCCAGAAGCTCCTGCGTATGGAATTTCAACGCTCATTGAATTGGCTAAAGATTTTGCTACTTATATTGAAAAATCACGGTTAGCATGGCAGGAGTTTTATAATCTTTTCTTCAGGAAGTTTCCTGAAGCACCAGCTTATGGCTTGTCCGATATTAGCACAAAAGGCTCTGAATTTATTTACTGGATGGAAGGAGCGAGACAATCTTGGGGTGAGATGTACGATTTAATGTCTCGTAAATTTCCAGAGGCACCTGCATATGGAATTAGTACAACGATTGTAGCAACAGATTCTTTAATTGAAGCAATGGACAGAGCCAGAGGCAGTGTAAGTAAGTTTTACAAAAAATTCTATGAGTGGGAGAAAATAGTTGCACCAGTAAAGACTGCTCTTGGGGAAGTTACGGACGAAATTCTCGAAAGTACTATTACCTGGAGAGAGATGTTTGCAGGATTCTATGAGGATATGAAAGGTAGATTTGTGCCTGTAGTTGAAGAATGGATGAGAGGATTGAGTACTTGGGAAGATTTTACAAATAGGATTTGGGAAGAAATTAAAACATCTTTTTACCGCAGTGTTGCTGAAATGGCAAGTGAATGGATAGCTAAACAAGTAATGATGACTCTTGCTACAATTGCAGGTGCAAAAACCAGACAGAAAGTGGAAGAGAAGTCTATTTTAGCAATAGTTGCTAAGTATCTGTGGGGTATGGGAGTTATGTTGGCTAAAACTGTCTTCACTGTTATGAAAGAAATAGCTTTGTTTACAGCTAAAGCAGCAGCTGCAGCATATGCAGCTTTTGCAGGAATTCCTTTTGTAGGTCCGATTTTAGGTCTGGCAGCAGCTGGAGCAGTAGTTGCAGGAATTGGCAGGCTCGTAGCAGGGATTATTGGCTTTGAAAAAGGAGGAATGGCAAAAGGAGGATTTGAACCTTTAGAAGCACAAGGAGGAGCAATAGTAACTAAACCAACTTTAGGATTGGTTGGAGAAGGAGGAAGACCAGAAGCAATTATTCCTTTAGAAGGAGGAGCAGTGCCAGTCAAATTGATTGGAGGGAGAGCTGGTAACATTATAAGATTTGGTGATATTAATGTAACTATAGAATTGCCAAATGTTGATTTAGAGAATTTGGACCAGAGCAAGATAAATCGCATATTTAGGCTAAAATTTATCCCTGCTATTAAAGATGCTGCAAGATCTGGTATTTTATCCTCAGACTTAGTTGGAGAGCTGGTGGCAAGATGAGAGTAATGAAATTAACTGATGGAGTTACTTCAATAGAATTTTCTCCTGCTAAAGGCTTTGAAGTACCTGAAGATAGACCGAGAACTGCTCACAAAACTTTAGATGGTGAACTTTATATCTACGAATGGGGCAATAAAAGGAAGTATGTTGTACCTGTAACAAAGATAAGTAGAGACGATAGAGACATATTTGTGGGCTGGTGGCAGAATTTAACGAAGTTAACTTTTTATCCAGATTTAAAATATGATCCTACAGATAGCATCAGTGTTAGGATTATCAATGAAGAAAGACCGTTGCAAGCAATGTTTGACCCTGGTTGGGAAACTTACTTCGAAGGTGAACTGATACTAAGGGAGGTTTCTTAGTGCAATCAGTATCTGACAGTTTTAGAAACAACTTAGAAGCTAAAGTAAATAAACCTTTTATCAGGTTTCTTTTTGGGGATGAGTTAGTTGTGGATGGGGGTTTGGAAGAATGGACAGGTAATTTATTGGACCAGTGGAATGAATGGAATATTTTGGATACAGTTAGGGATTTGTATAAAGAAGATTATGTTTATCATAGTGATTATTATGCAGCTAAATTGGCAACTCAGATTAACGACAGAAGAGGGTTTGGAGGTTATCAGAAAGTAACTCTGGAAACCAATAAGCCACATTTAGTCAGTGCTTGGATATATTTTCCTGAAAGGACTACAGGAGCAGCTTATGCAAGAGTTTACAATCCGGTAGATGATTATTGGGCAGAAGCTAAAATCATTGAAGCAAATACAGATTGGGAATATTCAGAAGCTTCAGGTGAGCCAACCGTTGAGGATAACTGGGTTTATTTTGAATTGGCGAATGAAACCTCTGGACAAGTTTATTTTGATGATATCTCTTTAAAGAGGGCTGGAGAAGATTTGCTAATTGGTATTTCACAGATTTCACGAAGCACTGAAATTACTTCTGGATTCGCATCGATAGAATTGAGTAACATAAATAAAGATTGGAATATTTTCTTAGAAGATAAAACGAACTTGGGTAAGCTGGGCAAATTGCGACTTCAGTTTGTGGGTAGTGACGAATATATGGATGTATTTACTGGCACTGTTGAAAGTGTTTATCACAGTGGAGCTAAAATATCTTTGCACATAAAAGATAGAATGCTCCCTATGTTGGAAAAAGAACTTGGAAGTGGCCAAAGTCCTATGGATTATTATAGTAGTGATTGGAATCCTGCTGATTTGGTTTGGGATATTTTAGTAAATCAGGGGAAATTAGATCCAACGACCAGTATTTACAATGAAGATATTGACTATAGTAGCTGGTCTCAGTGGAAGGAAGATTGTGACACTTTGAGTTTCAGATTGAAAGCCAGATTTACCGGACACACAATTAAAACTGCTTTGTCTATGATTGCAGAGTTAACTAATAGTTATATCTGGGTAGATGGAGACGGTAAGTTTCATTTTAAGCGACCAATACCTCCATATGCACCAGGAGAATTAATTGATTTTAATAGAAGCAACTGTATTCAAATTGATGCTTCTTTGGACAAAGGTAACTTGATAAACAAGGCTGTGTGTTATTATGGCTACGATCCAGATTCAGATGATTTTACTGGTAGCTATACCGCAGAAGATGCTACAAGCCAATCAAACTATGGAATAAAAGAAAAGATAATTGAAAATAAAGTAGTTTGGCACAGCACCTCAGGAAGTGCTAAAAGTTACGCTGATAGGGTAGTTGATAAGAACAAACAGCCTTTAGAAGTCTTAAGCATCACAGCAACAATGGTAGGTTATTTACTCCAGTTGGGTGATGATATTACTGTAACTGAAGATTTAAAAGGTTTGAACACAAATCCAGCAAGAGTTGAAGAAATTGAATCGATAGATTTGAGAACAGGTTTGGTTAAATTTAAAGCAAGAGAAATTAGTGATGAGGCTTTAGTTGCTTTTTGGCTGGATGATGCATATTATGGACTTTTGGACCAAGACTATAATCCATTATATTGAGAGGTAGAAATGGCATTAATAGACTTACAAGCTCACATAAAAGATTCAAATGCACACCATAAGGATCTGAGAGATGGTGGTAAACTTCGTGCTGACTTGGACTTTAACTTTCACTCTGCTGACAATGTGTCATTATTTAAAGGAAAATATTATTTGTATTCAGAAGTCACCCAGTCTCTTAGTGGAGGTACTGATATTGGCTCTCTTACTTTCAATACTATGAATGTTAGTCGTGAAATACTCCGTCTTATTGATGATAGAATTCAGCACAGGTCGAATTTTAGAGCTAATTTATTTGATTCAACTAATACAAATTATTTCAAATCGATTGTAACTACAGGATCTGCTTCTACTAAATCTATTAATGATGGACAATTAACAATCACGAATTCAACAGGGGCAGATAGTGAAGAACATTTTTTAGTTAGAGGGACAGGACAGCATCCATTCCAATTTATAAAATTGGATGTGGAATCCATTTCTGGTACATCGGGTTCTCGTAATGTGATGATTTGTATTGACAAAGATGTGAATAATTACATAGTTATAGTTGTGAATAAGGTTCAAAGTAGAGTAGAAGTATATGAAATGTTTGGTGGAACTGGAGCTGCTACTACGATTGAAGCAGCAATACCAACTCCACCTTATGAGCTGGGAGTTTTGATGGCTGGGAATGACATTGCAATCTTTACACGAGAGAACAATAAAGATTGGCACTTTGTTGGCACACATAGCTGGACTGAGATTGACTTGTTAGATCCGGCAGTAAGAGATGATTGGGATATTGGTTTCGGTTACCGTTTGGCTGATACTAATTCGTGTACATTCAATAACTTTACTATCTATCAGTTTACTCCATTGGGCATGCGTGATCCTACTGTGATTACATGGAAAGACGGAGCTCCCCTTATACAAAATGGAAGAATTTTTTTAGGAGTTACTCTGGCAGGATGGAGTATAAGAACTTCTTGCCAAGGGATTATCAGCTTTAATCCGCGCTCTTATGATATCTGTCTTGAGTCTTTGTTATTTAGAGAGAATAGTAATGGCAAGACTCGTCCAGACCATGCTTCTCATATATTTTTTGACCAAGATGCAGAAAAGTGGTATGTGTTTTGGTCTACTTGGGGAGCGCAACGGTTAGGCGATAACACATATTGTACTGTTGAATATAGTGAAGCCAGAGAAAATTTATTAACCGGAATTCATTATCTTCTGAGCTCTTCTTGTTCACTACCAGGAACAGGTACTGTACATGTCTATGACCCATTTGTTATTTATGATGATAGTGTGGAAAAATGGCGTATTGCATATATTAAAGGAATAGGAACAGTAGCTGTTGCAGAAAGTACAGGAGATTTTACAAGCTGGTCTGCTGTTGCAAGTAGCTCCTTGGCAACAGAGGCGGAAGGAACAAAAATTGTGAAAGTCAATGGCACATATTATGTTGTTTCCAATAATAGTGATAATTTTGGTTATTGGGATTATCCTAATCTTACTTCTGTTTCTAATATAACCATAAATGTTAAAACAGGTCATCGACATCCTCATCCAATGATTATCCCTTATTATCGACAGGGTGAAACAAGATACTTGTTGGTATCAATGGATAGAGCTCGTGCTTATTCAAAAGATTTTTCTTGGGGTGCACTCTGGTTTTATGAAGCGGATTCACAAGCAACAGGATATGAGTTTCCATTGCGGAAGCTATTGAGTTTATAAATATTAACAGGAATAAACATTTTAAATTAGAAGGAGTATTTAATAATGAACAAACAAACAATTGAAAGTTTAATTAAAGAAAAATGGCAAAAGTGGAAAGTTAAACATAAAGTAAGACCATTAAGATGGAATAATGAATATCTCCGCACAGCAGATTGTCATTTCTGTAAAAAGCACGTCAAAGAGTCATATCCGAATGAAGGCTTCTTTGGATGGGCAATTCTCCCGATCAGTTTAGATATTGAAGGCAAAGCTCCTGAAGTTTGTCCAGATTGTCTAAAGAAAATAAGCAATAAGATAACAGTTAGAGAGCCTCGAATAGTCAGGTGTTCAAGATGTGGAAAGAAGCACAAGGAGAAGATCTATGGTATTGGCTATCCTGGCTGGATATATTTGCCTTCTTTGTCAGAGTTGGGTACGAATAGGATGCCTATTGTCTGTCCTGATTGCTATCTTGAACTCAGCTATAAACTTGGACCAAGATTTATTAGAGGTACTTGGACAGATTTGACTTATCCTTCTGGCTCACTATTAACTTCAACAAAAATGACTCAGAATCAAGACAACTTTACAGCACTTGCCGAAGGCCATTCAGGAGCACCAATGATTACCGCTCAAATAGAACTTGCTTCTGGTAAATTGCTGATTAAAAATGATTCTGGCGGCACTTCTTATACCATTATTGATGATTCTGCTAAAGTATGGAGAGCTGTTTATAATGATCTTGCAGAATTAATGCCAGCAAGTGAGTCTTTAAAACCTGGTGATGTATTAATCTGGGAAAATGGTAGAGTAGGAAGAACTGATATTATTGGGGACAAAAGGGTGGTTGGTGTTTATTCTGATACTTTTGGGTACTGTCTTGGAGGAGAAAATGAAAAATCAATTGAGAAAGCTATTGAGAAAGGCTATGTGCCAGTGGCTATCTCTGGTAGGGTTAAAGTTAAGACAATTGGTCCTGTGACAGTTGGTGATTTGTTAACTACAAGTAATATAAAAGGCTATGCCATGAGAGGGAATCCTATTGGAGCGGTTGTAGCTAAAGCACTTGAGGATTTATTGCCTAAACAGAAAAAAAGAATTTGGGCATTGGTGATGGTGAGATAAATGGGATTTTCTTGGACTTCAATTTTAGTGGGTGATATTGAACTTGATGACATTATTGACGAGATACAAACGAATATTGAAATAGTATATTCTGATTTGTTATTAGGTGCACCTTCTTGGACTAATCTGCCTGTTAATGCTGGCGACTTTATAAAGAGTGCTCAGTTTGTAGAGATACGTAATAAAGTTGATTATGCAGACGATATGAATTACTGCCGACAGCATGATGCTACATATGATTCGACAATTGATAATGATATCAATACTGGGGTTGATAATGGAGATAATATAGGTTATGACTCAAGTTATGATTTAAGTTATGATAGTTCTTTTGATAGCAGTGAAGATGCAACTGCAGTATCAGGCTATGATTCTCTTGACTATGGATCGGATTACTCAACTGATGATGCTGGATATGATGCCTCAGACGACATTGGAGCGAATTCAGGAGATAATGGTGATTATAATAGTGGGTTTGAAGCTAATGTTTATTAAAGGAGATTAAATGGCTTTTTCTTGGACAGAAGATATTGGGGTTGGTTCGGTCCATATAAAATCAGCGATAGATGAGATACGCACGAATATTGACTATATCAAAGACAACGAAGCGTGTGTAACTGACAAGGGTACCTACAACGCTGATTACGATAATGGAATAGATTCTGCATTTGATAGTACAATTTATAACAATGAACATGGTACATATGACACTGCTGACGAAGGTACTTATGACATCGGTGATGATGTTACGGTGGATGTTGATGACAAGGGGTCTTACTATGCTACTCACGAAAGTGGTTATAATTTAGGAGAAGATGGTGATGTTGATAGCGGTCATGATATTGGGTATGATGGCGTTTACGATAGTGGATATGATGGAATACACGATAGTTCTTTATAGGGGCTAAGATGGACAGAATGAAAGCTGTAGAAGTTTTGACTTCAGGTTACTGCAATTTGAACTGCAAATATTGTTATATACCAAAAAGTAAAGAAATGGTTAAGCTCCACAACAAGATTGTCACAAAACTGAGAAAAGATTATTACTTTGGAAACCTTGCTACAATTTATAGAAGTAATTTGGAATACCTTGGACTTTGGGGTACTGAGCCAACTCTATCATTGCTGCAATCTACGGATTTCATAATTGGATGTCTTCAGAGTTTTCCCAACTTGAAAGAAATTAGTTTTTCGACAAACTTGCTTACCAATACAAACATATTAGTCGACTTTGTTAAGCAGCTATCCAATACCAATAAAAAACTGAAACTTAAGATCCAAATTTCTGTAGATGGTCCAAGCTTTATTACTGATAAAAACCGTATGAAAGGCGCAAGTGAGAAAATACTTTCTAACTTTTGCTCTCTATTAAAAGAGTTGAATGCAGTTAGTTTGAATGAACTAACTGTTGAGTTTAAAGTGAAATCAACTTTCTCGAAAGAAAATATTAGATTATTGAATAAGGATAAAAACAAAATCAAGCAGTATTTTGAATACTTTAAAGATATGCAGGCTCGATTCAAAGCAATTAACAAGCAAAGACAAGTCAGTTTCAGAAACACTTGTTCACCAACTTTAGTTGTTCCAGGAAAATACACAAGTGAAGACGGGAAGCAATTGGCTACATTCTTCAAAAATCTGCGTGAAATGAAATATCCAAATACTTACTGTTTCAGATTTAAAAAGGTATTTGACCACTGGGACAGGCTAAATGTAAATCCTGCCATGTTTACCTGTTCAGGTGGTGATAGTAATTCTGGTGTGGGAATAGATGATGACCTGCATATTTGTCACAGAACATTTTATCTAAATTGTGATGAATATCTGAACAGTATTCTCACACAAAAAGATATTGACAATTGGGACGTCTCTCTGTTTGAAGGTAAGAAAATTGATTTTATCCGAAATAGATATATTGTGAATGTCGATGATCCACATAATACTTTACGATGGAAGTATATATTGAGAAATTATCATGATTTCACTAAATTGAAGAATAGTTATGTGGTTGCAATGCTGAAAGAACTCGCACTCTGTGGTCAGGCTGATAAGGTATACTTAACTAATAATGATTTGTGCATCCTATTTTCTTTGTTCATCAATACTGCATGTTCTTGTCCAACTGAGAATTTGTTAAATACGGGCTGCATCCATTTTACTCCAGTCAGCATGATTAGGTTATTTGCAAATGGTGCATTTCAGGAGATTCTGAAAGATGTTAACATTTCAGCAAGAAAATAATCAATTGGTAAGTTCATTTCTTGAAAGCACATATTTCAAGGCATGGAAAGAACCTACAAATATAAACTTACAGAATTTTTCAAGGGCTGAAATTTATTTATCTTCAAAGTGCAACTTAAAGTGCAAATATTGTTATCATACTCACTTTGGTGAGCAACTATATCCTTCAAAGATTATCAACTATGATAGAATTATGCAGAATTTAGAATTGCTGTGCAATTGGTGGATCGAGAATGGGATGGCTCCAAAGATAGATTTTTTCAGCGGAGAACCTTTTGTGCAGAAGCTTGGTTTTGATGCTTTAGATTTAATTCTTGATAAGTTCGCAAGTGCTGAGAAGAAGCCAATGATGATTTGCGTTCCAACGAATTTTACTTTTATTCTAAATGATAAACTAACTGAAAAAGTAGAAAGGCTGATTGAAAAAAGTAAAAAGATTGGAATTAGATTAGCTTTAAGTGCAAGCTTTGATGGAAAATATTGTGAAAGAAATCGACCGTTAAAAATTGGCATTGATAATAGAGACGACGAATACTATGATAAGTGCTTCAAATTTGCTGTAAAACATAAATTTGGTTTCCACCCGATGATATATTCTGAGCTGATTGAAAATTGGATAGATAACTTTTTATGGTTTCAATCATATTTCAGGAAATATGATTTGCCTTTTTTTAATATTTATTTGTTAGAAGTTAGAAATGTAGAATGGACAGACTGGCAGATTAAAGAATATATGAAATTTATTGAGTTCTTAATTGAATGGACTTTCAAACACCCTTGCAAAAGTGATCCGAAGAAATTTATGAAATTTTTGTTCACCCTTAAAGGCTATAATATTCTATCAGCTCCATTGACTAATACTGGAAGAGGAATAGGCTGTTCACTCCAGTCCTGTCTTTATATCAGAATGGGAGATTTAGCAATTGTTCCTTGTCATCGTATCAGCTACCCACAGAATACATTAGCTAAATTCATAGTGGACAATAATAGAATCGTTGGAATTGAAGCAGTAAATCCTGAACTATTAATTGGCACTAAAACTTTTCATTATTATTCTCAGCCTCAGTGTGAGGTGTGTGCTATTAAATATTTATGCCAAGCACAATGTTTGGGCTCAATGTTGGAAGTGACTGGAGATATGTTTTCTCCGATTCCTACGGTCTGTAAATTGTTTCACGCTAAAGTAATGGCAATGATTAAAGGTTTCAAAAAAGTCAATATGTATAAAACCATACTTAATTACATTGATGAGCGAAAAGCTATGTCATTTCGATTTATAGAAAAAATAATGGAGGAATAGATGTCAGTAGAACTTTATAGGAAAAATGTTGGTAAACTCGAGAAAATATTAACTTACAAGCAGGATTTGTTAAAACTATTTGGACAGAATAATTTACAACAAATTAAATCTTCAGTTTGTACTATGAAGAATGATATTGATGATGTTTTGGATGGTAAAAGCATTAATGCTGAGGATAAAGAGACTTTGGTTAGGAGAATATTAAATTTATTAATTAATATAGTTATTACACATCCTATAGTTCCAATTCTGAAAGATTTGTCGATAGAATTTAGTCTGTTAGCATTCAATTGGAATCAGATGACTATTAAGTCACATGAAGTTAAAGTCCTTTCATTGACACTCCGTAGACTAATTGATACTCACTGGACAATGATGGATGCTATTATAGTGATGAAGAAATTATTGAGAGAATTTAAAAATTTCAAACACTTTTATCCTCCTGCATTTGAACTTTCTAAGTCTTATTTGCAGAGTTTACAAGAAAAAGGAGCGACAAATTTAAAAGAAGGATGCACAGCTCATGGTGCATCTGAAGAGGAGGTTGATAAGGATGAGCAAGATTAAAAATTTCATCTGGTGGTTTGTTTTTTTATTCTTTGGTGCACTTTTGGTTAAAAAACCTGGAGCCAGTGTTCAAAATTGGCAAACTATTGAAAAAGTACTGAAAAGAGTTTTTGGAAATACTACTTTTCTCTACTTAGCAGATGAGAACTATTGGCTACCTGTTAGGAGTCAAGTAATTCAATTTCTAAAAGAAGATGAAACTGATAAATTCAAATATAGAAAAGATTGGTTTGATTGTGATGATTTCTCTTTGGTCTTAACTGCCAAATCAATCATTAAAAACAAGTGGCATTTTATAATTACAGATTCAAGGGTTCATAGCTACAACAGTATCATCTTAGCTGAGGGACTTAATGTTTTACTTATTGAGCCTCAGAATGACAAAGTATTTACTCCAGAAAAATTTCAAGAATTTACGAAAAGGCTACCAACCTGCCATAAAAAGGAGAAGAAATTTCCTCTGCCGTTGATTCAGGCTAAGGTAAAAAGTGCGGTAAGAAAAGCATCACTGAAAACAATAGGTAAGTCCGTTGATGAATATTTCTATCAGTTATTTGAGGAAATGAAAGCAGAAGGGATTGAGGATGAAATTACAGAAGTATACAAAACAAGATTTGTAAGATATGTTTAAGGAGGTGAGATACAATGGATTATCTTGATTTAATTTTAAAGTTAACTTACCCTATTGTAGTTTTAATCACTTTATTGCTGTCAGCTTACAAAATTGACCCGAAGAAGAAGTACAGGAATGTGATTGTAAAAATTCTAACTGATGTTAAGGAAGTAACTCCTGACAATGTTGATGCTGTGATTGATCTGATTATTAAGGGATTACAGGCTGAAGGTTTGAACCCTGAGAGTAAGGTTGCTAAAGAGCTGACCAATGAAGTAGCTAAGTGTGCTTTAAGTAAGAAGAAGAAAAAATAAAGGAGGTTAGCCAGATGAAAAAGTTATTAATCTTGCTGAAGTTATTGGCTTTGCTGATGGCTTGTGTGTTAGTTTTGGGATTATCTACTGCTGTAGTAGCTGTGCAAGTTGATGATGAAGAGGTAATTTCTTTAGAGGTAGCCAGCAACCAAGTTGCAGAATCAATTGAACAGAATCCTATTTCTGTTCCTGATTGGTGGGGAGTGGTAGTAGACTTAATTACTCCTATGCTGGAAAAAGCAATGAAAAGCGGGAATTTCAATGTTGCCATTACTGAAGGATACAAGTTAGGTGGTTACATTCATATTGTCGAAGGTGAGAATATCAACTGGATCTGGTCTACTAATCCAGCTGGCAATGCGATTGGAATTATGAATGCTAAACCTTTTGAATTTCAGAAGAAGATTACTTTGGAAGAGTTTAGAAATACGAGATTCCAACTTCTATATTATTACACCAGCGGTAGATTTGGGTTGGCTATCACTTATGAGTGGAGATGAGACTTAGTCGCAAACAGATTCACTTTAGAAATTTACTCACCAAGTTATTGTGCTGGTCTATAAAGAATGATATCAACTTTTCTATAGGAGAAGTTTATAGACCAGCACATTTAAGATTCAAGTGTCCTCATTGTAATAGAGAATTTATTTTTGATTTGCAGGATGTTTATAGATATATGGGCTATAGTAAAGCCAGACACTCCAAACATCAGGACAAGTTAGCAATAGATATTTTTATATTAGACAAGGAAGGTAACTGGCTGAAAGAAAAAATACATTATGAAAAACTTGGAGAATACTGGAAAAAATTAGATCCTTACAATAGATGGGGAGGAGATTTTGAATTGGTAGATCCCTATCATTTTGAGTACAACGGTTGAATTTATTCATATAGTGCCTTTCCAGACTCTTTAATCATACACAATTTTCAATAATTATGCAAGATTTAATAGATTTGGCGTTTATTTACTTAAGGAGGTAGATAATTTTTGCTAACAATAAAAGTGAGGAATGTATATAGTTATTTAGTGGGTAGCTCCTTTGTTGTGGACGAATTGCTTGACAATTTCTTCGCCAAAAAGATAGATGGTTATTGGTTTTCAAATGCTTTTCGTAGTGGACAATGGGATGGTAGAATTCATTTTTATAATAGGAGCTGGCATAGCTTTCCGACAGGGTTGTTGGAAAGAGCTACTAAGTTTTTTGAGATTCAGAAGTTAGCTTATCAGATTCAAGACTTCCGTTACAGATTACCTCAGGAGGATTGGCATTATCTGAATCTTAAGGATATCCAGTTAAGAGATTATCAAAAAGAAGCAATTTGGACAGCTTTAAATAAAGGAAATGGTATCATAGCTCAAGCCACAAATGCAGGCAAGACAGAAGTGGGCTGTGGCATTATTCAAGTTTTAGGTTTACCTACCATTTGGTTAACTCACAGAAAGGAGCTGATGTATCAGACAGCTGAAAGAATTGAGGATAGACTTGGCATTAAAGTTGGTAAAGTAGGTGATGGAATTGAGGATATTAAAAGAATAACTGTAGCGATGGTTCAGAGTCTATATAATAGGAAAGATCTAAAGAATTTTTTGTTACCTTTTAAAGTACTGATAATTGACGAGTGTCATCATTTAGGTAGTTCGGTCAAGACATTTTACAGAGTAGCAATGAAATGTAAAGCGAGTTATAGATTTGGGTTAAGTGCTACACCTCTCCAAAAAAATGATGTAAAAGATTGGCGGTTATTAGCTATGACTGGAGAAATTGTCCATAGTGTAACTAATCAGGATTTAATTGAAAAAGGTTATTCAGCTGAACCAAAAATAATAATTATTCCAGTTAGAGAGCCTGTAGATATCGAGAATCTCAACTATGAAGATGCTTATAGGATTGGTATCTGTGAAAATAAATATAGAAATGATTTGATATTAGAACGATGTAAAGAAGTTGATAAACCCTCCTTAATTATTGTGAAATTGCTGGAACATGGTAGAATTTTGGAAAATCTGTTTCTCAATTCTGGCTTTAACTGTGAATTTATTAGTGGCCAAGAGAATAGTGATTTTAGAAATAAAGTAATTGAGGAATTTAAGAAAGGTAAAATTAAATGTCTGATTAGTACAGTTATCTTAGATGAAGGTATAGATGTACCAAACATTCAGCACTTAGTAATAGCAGCAGGGGGTAAAAGTTATGTTAAAAATGTTCAGAGAGTTGGCCGTGGTTTAAGAAAAAAACAAAATAGTGAGAATATATTATATGTTACTGATTTTTATGATGATACAAATGTGTACTTAAGGAGACACAGTAATAAAAGAATAAAGGATTATAAAAATGAGGGTTTTGATGTAATGATTAAGGGACATTTAGAATAATTGATATCATTGCCAATAAACAAATTTAAAATAATTGGAGTGGGTAATGATTAAAAGAAGACCTCGTAGAAAGCCAAGGCTAAGGAAGAACTCACTTCAGAATTACGCTCTTCAATACAGACAATCCTTATTGCCAGGGGTAAAATTTAATAGATTTTCAGAAGAGGATTTGAAAATAATTGATTTAGGTCTGTTTTATCAACAAGTGCGTAGGGAGAAAACAGGCATTAAGTTTTATGAAACATTTTATCCCAGGACAGTGACTATTGGTAGAGGTAAGAATAAAAAGAGAAAGGTATTATCACCTAAAGAAAATGTCAATTGGAAATGGTTTAAAAAAGCCTACCAGATTATTAAAGACAATCACTATGACATGCGTGAATTCATTATTGCACAGTTTGAAGAAATGGAGAATTGGGAGAAATTTCCGATTCCAACTCCCAGGAGTTTAACACAAGTTGCTGCTATTGACAGGTACGATAGATGGAAAGTGAAAAAGAATAGAAAGAAGCTATTGGAAGAAAGACCATTATTAGAAGCTGAAAAAATCAAAAAGGCTGAAAAAGAATTTGCATATTTAGTTAAAGAAATGTTAAAAAACAATAATAAAGAAGCTGTGATTGCTTGGTTAGAACAGCTGAAATAATGAGTGCAAAATACGATTTTAACATACACTTTCAGGAAAACTTATTGGCGATGATGGCAAGGAATAAAGATTTTATTTATCAATTTAGAGAAGTGCTAAAGCCAGAGTATTTTGAAAAAATTGTTCATTCAGATTTGTGCAAGCTAATCTTGAATCTAACTGATAGTTATGGACAATTACCAACGCCAGAAATGTTAAAAGAAGAGGTTGCTAATAAGGATTTACAATTAGACCTTGAAGTTTATGAGAAAGAGATTGACAAGATTTATAGCATCAATTATAATGTAGAGAGTAAATATACTTGTGAATTGTTAATCAAATTTGCTAAACATCAAGCTATGAAGTCTGCCATTTTAGAATCAGCTAAACTATTAGAGCAGGATAAATATGAGCAAATTGAACAGCTGGTAAGAGATGCAATTAGAGTAGGAGAGAACCTTGAACATATTGGTATCAAGTATTTTGATAATCCTGAAAAAAGACTAACTAATCACGAATCAGAAGTCACAGGACGCATCAGAACAATGATAAAAGGACTGGACGATAAAATTGGAGGAGGTTTGGGACCTGGTGAATTAGGAGTAGTATTAGGGTTCAAAGGTAGAGGTAAAACTGCATTCTTAATCTGGTTGACCAGAGGTGCAATTTTCCAGGGTAAGAAAGTTGTTTATTATACTTTAGAAATGAGTGAGAGTCATATAGCTATTAGGCTTGACAGTGCACTCAGTGGTTATGGAACTGGCAATTTATCTGAATATTCTAAAGAAGTTGCTGAAAGGCTAAAGTGGATTTGCCAATTATTCAAAGGTGATTTAATAATCAAACAATATCCCACCAAGTCAGCCACAGTAGCAACTTTAGAATCTCATTTAGAGATGCTGAGTGGCAGTGACTTTGTGCCAGATTTAATTATTGTGGATTATGCTGACGAGTTGAAGAGTAGTAGATATTATGAAGCTGATTGGCAAGAGCAAAAACAAATATATGCTGAACTAAGAGGTTTAGCAGTAAAAAGAAAAATACCAGTCTGGACCGCCAGCCAAATCATACGAAGTGCTAAAAATAAATCCATAGTGGATTTGGAACATGTAGCATACAGTTTCCCGAAGTTGGCTTCAGCTGATATTGTATTGAGTCTGAGTCAAACTGAAGAGGAAAGAGAAAGAGGTGAGATGCGTATTTTTGTGGCACATCAGCGTCACAATCCTTCCTATGGTTCTGTGAATGTGAGTGCTGATTGGTCTAAAATGATGATAAGGGAGAGAAGCAATGAATCTTGAACAAGTTATAAGGGAGAATTTTGATGAAGTTAGATTAAATGGCGATAATAGTGAATTTATTTTAAAATGTCCAAAGTGTGGTAAAGAACAGCATTTTTATCTGAATAGATTGAGTGGTTTAGGTTATTGCCACAGGTGTGGATTTAAGTGCAATAAATCCCAGTTATACAGACTGCTGAATATAAAAAAGTCACAGCATGTCAAGCCGGAGAATTTGTTCAAATTAACAAATAGATATAAAACTATTACTGGGACAATTAAAACAGCTATATCATACCCAAATGGGACAAATTTTGATTTTTCTGCTACTAAAGCGGGTAAAGAAGCTTTAGAATATTTGAGATCAAGGGGAATTACCAAAGAGTACATTGAGAAATACAAGTTAGGTTATTGCACCAGTGGATGGTATGCTGGCAGAATAATTGTTCCTGTTTTTGAAGGGAAGAAGTTAGTATATTATCAAGCTCGCACATTTAGAGGACAAGAACCTAAATATTTGAACCCACCTAAAAGTTATATTTATGGCAAGTCTCATTTTGTTTTTAATCTGGATAGGGCTGCTAAAATTGGTAGAGCGATAATAACTGAAGGAGTATTTGATGCGATGAAAGTGGGAGATGAAGGTATCTGTATATTTGGCAAAGATATCAGCAATTATCAGGCTAAGAAAATCAGTCAGAAGAAGCTGAAAAAAATTGTTATTATGTTAGACAGTGATGCTAAAGTTGAAAGTATTGTATTGGCTAAAAAGCTATATTCTTACCTTGATGAGACAAAGCTCTTTGTCGCTTTTTTGGAATATGGAGATCCAGGTAAAGCTTCCTCAGAGTTGATTAAAAATACATTGAAAAAAGCCCGCCCATTTAGGAAATATGCTCTATTATTGAACAGTGTAATTAGTTAATTTTGTTTACGTTTGTTGCTAAAAATACTGTTTAATAAAGACTCTCCCATTTTAAATCGTAAATAAAATTCTCGTTGAAAGCAGTTTAAAATTCATTTACAATAAGTTCTGACTTCTGTAATGCTGATTATAACAGCAAAATGGATTGACAAAAATCTGTGATTGTGAAGATTGTGTTAATTACTGGATTTTTAGGGGCTTTACTTTTTTGAAAAATCCATTATAATATATAGTGGAATAAAATGAAAGGAGGTAAAAATGAGAGAAGTTAAAAAAGAAGAAAGAAAAGGAAAAGGAAAAGGAAAAGAATTCAATTGGGAAAAATGGACAGAATTACTTGAAACAGGTTCAGCAAAGGAAAGGAAAGAATTTTTGAAACAACATTTAGAAAAGCCTACACTGCGGTATTACTTTTGGGAAGCTGGACCCACATATGGACCAAG
Organism: Candidatus Omnitrophota bacterium; assembly: GCA_003644385.1. Lineage (GTDB taxonomy): Bacteria > Omnitrophota > Gorgyraeia > Gygaellales > Profunditerraquicolaceae > B70-G16. The sequence continues at coordinate 7,457 of QNCD01000002.1, read as the reverse complement.
ACAACTGGGAAGATGTGAAGGTTATGAAACAATCGAAGAGCTAAAGGAAGACATGAAGTATACTATACAACAAGTTAAGGAAGGCAGATGTTTAGGCTGGATAATGAAAGCAGAGATAGTTGAAGAGATTGGTGAAAAAAGCTTACCTAACATCGATGATGAATTTGGAGATTGGTTGCACAAAGTTAAACCCAAAATTGCCACTAAGACTCTATCCAGGGTTTGCACTTTGTGCGGAGAATTAATTGTAAAGGGACAAAAATATATGTATTATTCCAGCTGTGGCACTTATAAACATGTGAATTGCATTGAAAAAAAGTTGAAAGAATTGGAGAGAAAGAATGCAATATAGTCTGAAGGAACTTGAGAAAATCGAAAGGCGATTAATTGATAAACATTTTCCTCAGCTGGAATTTGTTCCAATTGTTCTCAATGGCCGATTGAAGAGCTACAATGGGCGGGCATTCCTTTGGGATAACAAGAAAATAGAGTTAAGCAGGGACTATGTTAATAAAGCTTCCCGAAGCGAAATCAGAAACACTATCCTACATGAATTAATTCACTTTGCTGTAGAAAAAATACCTCAGCATGCTCAATGCAGGATTCATCATTGCAAGCATTTTCGGGAAATTGCGAAGAGAGTGGGGCTGAAAGACAATCGCTACATATCACGAGAGAGATGGTACTATTTCTGTCCATATTGTTTTGAAAAGGGCAGGATATTCTATTATATTGCCCACACAAGAAAGAGAAGAAATCTATTCTGTGACATTTGTGAAAAGTATTACTGTGTCAGAGGCACGAGAAAGAGAAAGCCAAAGGTAGTGATAACTTTCGATAATAAAGTTATAAGGAAGAAATAAATGAAAGAAGTCAGCTTAAATCCTGCCAGCAAGGGTTTTCAGGACAAATTTGAGGAATATTTGTTAGCTGAAGTTAATGACACTGATGGTTTACTTGAAACCTTTGATAGGTTGGTTGGTACTATTGGCTATGAGTTAATTGTGGCAAGAACTGGTGAATATTATTTTGGTTTGAAGTTGGAGAAAAAATGAAGAAAAATGAAAAGGAGGATAAAAAATGAATCACATTAGAGAAGAGATAAAACTCCTCAGGGAAGCGGTGGAGTGTGCTGGGAAGAATTGGGAAGAATTTATCACATTTGTGAAGGAAAAAGGTGCCACAAAAGGAATGTATGCTCTGTGTAGCAATGATACTGGATGGGATGTCATCGATGAGGTAGCACAGAGACACCGATACGATGATACTTGGGTGGAAAGGGTTGTCTGGCGTGCTTTGCAAAGAATAGAGAGTGGGTTGGATACAAAGGAATTTGATTGAAAAGACATGAAAGGAGGTGTAAGCGATGCCCGGAATTGTGATAGAAAACAAGGGTAAAAAATATATAGTAAGAGAAGAAGGGTGTGAAGGAATTTGGGAGGTATGCGAAGACTTTCTTGATGCGGTTGACTATATTTCTTGGATACTCAACGAGAGAGACGTTGGACAAAGGATAGTGAAGATTGATGTAAGGAATGGGAAGGTCATTCGGGAAGGAGACTCCTTCTTGCAGGCGAACTCAGATATAGGCTGAAAAAAGGAGAAAAGATGAAAGAATTAAAGTGCAAAAAATGCGGTAAAATATCTTATAGTGCTTCTGAGAAGAGCAGATGTCCTTACTGCAGTGGGGAAAATTCTAAGATCGAATTAGTAGAGAAAGAAGTTGAGATAAGGGAAGTGATAGCAGGAGAAATAAAAGAAGGAAGATGGGTTCTATTAGATGATGGAAAAATCTGGAAAATAAAGGAAATTAGAAAAGATGAAAAATTAGTTCTTGTAAAAATCAGAACCAAAAATTATAATACAAGGAGGTATTAAAATGGCAAGATTTAATAAAATTGGAGATCTGTGGGACACCTTAGAAAGTTTGAAAGCTCTCCAGAAAGACGAAGTTAAATCAGCAGCTCAGCTCCGCTATCCTGATATTGGAACTCTGGAAGTATCTAATGGTAGAATAAAGGTTCATGTATTGAGAGAAGATGCAGAGAAAGGTCTTGCATATAGGCTGGGGATACCGATTAGATATTTTGAGAAAATGAAAACTGAATTACCAGATCTGGCAATTGAGAATGTTAATAAATGGCTGAAAAAGTTTGCTAATAAACGATTCTTGATAAGATATGAAATGGACGAAGTTAGGGCAGTTTTAACTGAAGGGTATAGAATCGTGAATCATTTGGATCTTGTGAAATTGATTGGCAAGCGAACAATGGAAAAATTTGCTAAAGCTGAATGTTTTGCTCATCTGGATGACAGATACTTGACTATTAACTTGCTATTTATGGATGACATGATTGATAATGATTGGGTGCCAGGAGTTCAAATAATGAATTCAGAAACTGGACATGGTGCACTTAAAATTCATCCCAGAATGCTGAGATTGGTCTGTAATAATGGTCTTATTTATTCAGGAGAAGAGATTCAAGGTCTTTACAGAAGGGTTCATTATGGCAAAGCTGATAATGAATCGCTCTGGCAGGAGATTGAAACAGTATTTGATAGAGCTGTAAATAGCTGTGAGTCAATTGTCAAGAAAGTTGAAGGACTTAGAGATATTGAGGTAGATGTTGAAGCTGAAATCAATAGAATTGGTAAGGAATATCGATTAACTGAAGAACAGAAAGTAAGAATATTGAAGTGTTTTGGTGAAGAACCTGAAAGGAATAAGTTCGGTGTTATTCAAGCGTTAACAAGGGCAGCTCAAGAAGAAGAAGATTTTTATAAACAGCAATATCTGGAGAAAGTCGCAGGGAAATTGATAATTTAAAAAGGGAGAGCATTATTTGCTCTCCCTTTTTGGTATTTTGAAAAGGAGATATTAAAATGTTAGAAGAGATAAAGTTTAGGTTCATTGCAGGCACAGCTATTGAAGAAGCAATTCAAGTAGCACGAACAGCTGCAAGAATTTATAGCTGTATTGTAAAGTTTAGGTTTAATGGTGTCAATATGGAAGTATGCTCATCTGATGATATAAATGAAAAAGTCACGGAATATATGAGCAAACTAAAAGGGAGTAAGAAATGTTTAATCAAAAAAACTTGAATAAATTAGTAGCGATAAGTTTAGTAAGTGACAAACCTAAACAGGTGGTGGCAAGTTCTTTAAAGTTGTCCGAACCAACTTTAGACGCATTTATTGATTGGTTAGCTGCTGAAGTAAATGCTAATCGTTCTGTAGCTAAAAAGCTGATTGCGAATAGTCCAGTGCTGATGAGAATTGCTTTTATTTTAGCATAATGAAGAAAGAAGATATTCTGAAAAGAGTGGAGAAACTGGGCTGTTTGGTAGATAAAGCTGATGATGAGGCTTTTGGGTTTATTATTGGCTTTGTTACTGCTTTAAAGATGGTAAAGCCTAAGTGGAAATATAAGATTGTGGAATCTTATATAAAAGGGTTATTTAGCTCTGAGGAGAAAATCAATGAAATTAAATCAGAATTTAAATCAATTGATAGAAGACAAAAAAAATTTAATTAAGTATTACAGCCAAATCTACAGCCAGAAACTACCAAATGAGATTCTGATGCAGAGAGATGAATTGGAAGCTGAAGGGTATTTATATCTGATACAGCTGGCTAAAAAAATGGGAAAAATCAATAAGGATTTTGATAAAGTATTTGCAGTAGGGTTGAGGAGACGATATATTAGTTTTGTCAGGAGATATCTGAGAGCTAAAAGATATTTGGCAGAAGTTATTGAGCTGCCAGATGAAATTGCTGATTACACATCAGGCATATACAATCAATTATACTATCAAGAGCACATTAAGCGTATTAAGGAAATGCTATCGGAGTTAGCTGAAAAAGTGTTTGATTTGATTTTGGATCCGAATGACCAAATTATTGAGAATGTTTTGAAGCAATATAGAAGTCGTAGAATAGTTAAGAGACCTGCTGGTGTATTTTATAATGCGGTTATGGCATATTTGGGTATTGATACCAGAGCTTTACAGATGGCTATGAAAGAAATTCGGGCTATCTGTCGCCAGGAATTTCAGCTGACATGATTTGGCAGAGTTGGCGTTTATTATTATAAGAGATGAAATTAAGCACTATCACCTTAACTTGGCTGGTGCTGTTTTGTATGTATTTGATTGTATCTTGCTTGGTGAATTATGGACACTGAAAAAAGTTTATTGATGAAATTTGCTGATGAACTGGGTATTAGAGCAGAGAAGAATCTTGACTCATTGGAATTAAAAATTTTAGATATTGCTGAATTAATCGGTGAGGATAATATATCAGAAGAATTGAAAAAATTTTTGAGATTAAGAAGGAGGGATTATATGGCAGAAAACGAAGTTAAAAATGAGGATTATGAGGAAGAGGAGGAGGATTGTTTTGGTAAGTATTATTCAGATGAAGCTGAAGAATGTCGCCAGTGTGTAGATGCAAAAGAATGCAAAAGGCTAACAGAGCAGAGAATGAGAGAAAAACAGAAAGAAGAGCAGGCTGAGAAAGTTTTAGAAAAGGCAAGTAAAGTAAAAGATAAATTGGTAGAAAAGGAGATTGAAAAAAGTAAAAAGAAACAGAAAGAAGTCAGAGAGAAGATCAAAGAAAAAGAAGCAAAAATAGAAACAGTATTGAAACAGAGACCAGCCAATATCAAAAATCCATATGAGGAAGGCTCTGGTGCATATTATGTATTTGAAGAATTATTATTGGGTGGGACTTATGAGGATCTGTTAGAGAGAGTCATGGAAAAGTTTCAAGAGCATAATGTCCTCTCTTCCCCAAAAGCAAGATTGGACAGATTGATAATGATGGCAGGTAAAGACAAAAAGCTGATGAATTTTAGAATTGAAAAATATAAAAAAGATAAGGAACTCATCATTCGATTGGTGAGTAAATATGCAAATAAATGAGCTGTGGAAAAATCAAAAAGAATTCAATGAAAAAGTAATTGGTAAAAGACTTAAAGACTTATCACAATCTGAAAAACAGTATTGGACTAAAGAGCTGATATTGTGTTTGATTAGCGAGTGTAATGAGCTATTGAGGGAGATTGCTTGGAAAGTACACAGAAAAGAAGATATTAGAATTATTCCAAGCAATCTCCTGGAAGAATGGATTGATATATTCAAATATTGGCTCAGCATCGGATTAATTTGGCAATTTGATGCTAAGCAATTATGGGAAGAATATTGGAGGAAGTCTGCTGTCGTTGAACAGAGATGGACTCAAGAGCAAATGCTTAATAGGTTTGATAAGATAGTTGCTGTTGATATTGATGGAGTTTTGTATGATTATCCTAAGGAATTTTTCAAATTTATACAAGACAAAACAGGTATCAAAATAGAAAGAGAAATAAAGAATTATGATTTATATGTGGAGCTATCTAAAGAATTTTCAATCCCAGTTTTATCAAGATTGAAAGACGAATATCGACAATCTGGCTATTTAAAGAAAGGCTTGCCCATTGATGGATCGAGAGAATTTCTGAAAAGCTTGAAACAGATGGGGTTTGGAATAACATTGATGACGGCTCGTGAATATAAAAAATACAAAAGGATTTATGGTGATACTTTGGAATGGTTGAGAGAGAATGATATGATGTTTGATGGTATTGTTTGGTCTGAAAAAAAAGAGGAAGCAGTATATCGCTCTTTCCCAAATTTGGCATTTGCTGTTGAAGACAATCTTGATAATGCGAATAAGATTGCTATGCTGGGAATTAAAGTGTTTTTACTTGATAAGTCTTACAATAAAGGCAAAACTAATAATAAAGTTATAAGAGTTAAAAATTTTGATGACATAATTGGGAGGCTAAAATGAAGAATAAGGTTGCCATAATTGGTGCAGGTCTTTCTGGAAGAATTGCTAAATATATATTTGGTGATAAAGCTACATTGTATGGAGAGATTAGCAAATCGAATAAAATGCCATTTTTCTATATCCACAGATTTCTTGACTCAAAACTAACAGACAGAGAAATATTAGTGAGTTCAAGAGTAATAGCTATAGACAAAAAAAATCAGAAACACAATTATTTAATTAAAACAAGAAGCAGAGTTGCCTGTGGCTTAGATAGTTCTATTGGCAATTATACAAATGAAGGATGGATTTTAAATTGGAACAGATTACCTAATCCTGATGTTAAAGATCGAATTATTGATTTTGTTAATTATTCTGACCGCAAATGTTTAATTGGCATAAAGGACTCTTATATTCATGAAATAGTGATATTCACTATAGATTTAATCAACATATGTAAGCTTGTTTATAGCTCTCCTCATGAAATAGACTATCAGCCAGATTTTGAATATTACAAAATTGGACTGAAATTTACACCAGTATATTCAATATTTGAAAATTTGATCCAGACTTTTTATTTCCCTGATCCTGATATTCCATACTATCGAGTAACTTTTTATCAAGACTATATGGTTCAAGAATTTTCAGAGGCCAGTGTTTCTTTTGACAAATTTGAGTTTGATAAGATTTTATATCCAGGGAAAATCCTTCCTTCTATGAATTCAGCTAATATCATAAAAAGTTTAGAGCAGAGCAATATTTATTGTCTTGGCAGATACGCTTGCTGGCAGCCAAGAATGATGGTTCATGATGTCTGGAGAGAAGCTATTAAATTAAAGGAGAAGTTATTGTGAATATGAAGGAAGAGATGAGGAAAAGGTTTGAACATTGTTTAGATATATTTGCTAAGAAGAATAAACAATATGGAGATTTCTTTTTTAATATGACTTTGAAAGAAGCTTTTCAAGATTTGAATAGAAAGTTCGTTAGAATAAAGAATATAATTAATGCAGATATAATAAGTGAAGATCTATTTGATAATCTTGATGATTTGTCAAATTATGCGCAGATGATGAGAATTTTAGCAGAACGAAGAAATGAAAAGCAATTATCAATTAAACACAAGGCAATTCAGCTTTTAAGTTTTAAACAGAAATTGAATTTAGGCTGTGGTAGAAAGATTTTAAAGGATTACATTAATATAGACAAACAAGTTATTGAAGGTGTAGACTTGGTCTTGAACTTAGAATATGAAGACTTGCCTTTTCCAGACAATTCTATAGATGAAATTCTGGCAGAGCATTTATTAGAGCATATTGAAAATATTTATCATTTGATGAACGAATGCTGGAGAGTTTTGAAACCAAATTGTTTAATGAAGATTACAGTGCCACGTTTCCCTACTATGTCAGCTGTGAATGACCCCACCCACAAAAGGTTTTTCTGTGAAGATAGCTGGAAATACTATTCAAATGACTATGTAAACAAGTATTATAACAATCCAGACTTGAAATGTAACTTTGTGAAAGTTCACATGAAAATTTGGGGAGAACCATTCAAACAGTATATAGATGTTCATTTGAAGGCTGTGAAGGATGATTTTCTTTGATTATTTCTTTTTTCTTAATAATAATAATATATATTAT
>QNCD01000001.1 GCA_003644385.1 Candidatus Omnitrophota bacterium | reverse complement strand
TTATTATTTTTAAATTCAGGAGCCATAGAATATTCTTTGGGCAACAGGGAGTTACAAAAAATGGGGGGCTTACGCGAAAAAATGCCGGTTACCGCAAATACAAATTTAATTGCCTCCATGTCTATCGCGGGCATTCCTCCTTTTAACGGGTTTGTGAGTAAGTTAATCATTATCTTAGCTTGCATCCAGGCGAATCGGATAGGCCTGGCTTTTTGCGCAATTGCCGGAAGTATCCTGACCCTGGCTTCGTTTATGAAAGTGCAGAAATACGCATTCTTCGGAAAATCCAGCTTAAAAGATATAAAAGAAGTTCCGGGGATAATGCGTTTATCTATGATTATCTTAGCGGTTATTTGTTTGATGGGGGGCTTGTTGATTTTACCTCAATTAAAGGGATTCTTGCAATCAGCGGTTGATGTTTTAGTATCGGGTAATGCCTATAAAGAATCAGTTTTTTGGGCCTTAAAATGAGAAAGAGCCGAATTATTTTATTTTTCCTCGCTTTTTTAGTCTGGACATTATTAGGCTGGCCGGTTGATTTTCAGCATCTTCTGGTCGGAATTTTAATCGCCTGCCTGGTAGCTTTTATAACCGGTGATATGTTTGTGAAAAGGCCGCATGTTTTTAAATCCTTAAAGCGCTATCTGTGGTTTCTTTACTACATTCCGGTATTTATCTGGGAATGCATAAAGGCTAATTTTGACGTTGCCTATCGCGTAGGCCACCCGGATTTACCCATAAAACCGGGGATCGTGAAAGTAAAAACCGATTTAAAATCAGATACAGCTTTGACTTTTTTGGCAAATTCCATTACTCTGACTCCCGGGACAATGAGCGTAGATGTAGATTCTGAGAATGGTTTTTTATATGTGCACTGGATCAGCGTTCAGGATCAGGATGTCGAAAAGGCAACCCGGATTATTGTTAAGAGGTTTGAGGATATATTAAAAAAGGTTTTTGAATGAAACGTTTACGCTGGTTAATAGGGTTATTAGCGATTATAATTATTTTAGGGATGGTTATATACTATCCCTTTGAATCTTTATTAGAGTGGCAGTCGGAATTTTTAAAACGCTCTTTTTCCGTACTTTTTCTTTGCGCAGTATTTTGCCTTTGGCGTATATTCAGAGGGCCTACTGCTGCAGACAGGGCAGTGGCTATAGATATTCTGGGAATCTTAATTCTGGGTTTTTGTGCTATTTTAGGCATACCTACCGGCAGGGATTGGTATATTGATATCGGTATTGCCTGGGCATTGCAGAGTTTTATTTCGACTTTAGCCTTAGCAAAATACATGGAGGGCAGGAACTTTGATGAATGAAATAATCGGCCTATTCTTTATAACTGTGGGTTTATTCTTTGATTTTTTCGGGTGCCTGGGCCTGGTGCGCCTGCCGGATGTCTATAACCGGCTTCAGGCTTCCACAAAAAGCGTGACTTTGGGGACATGCAGTATACTCTTCGGATTATTTTTATTTAAGGGTTTCACAGCCGCGGGAATAAAAGCCCTTTTAGGCATTTTATTTTTAATCTTAACTGCTCCCGTAGCTGCACATGCGCTCTCCCGCAGCGCGCACAAAATGGGAGTAGGGCTTTGTAAAGAATCGGTTTGCGATGAATACGCCAAAGAGAAAAAATGAAAAAACCTAAACTTCGCGAATTAAAAGAAGCAATTGCGGCATTAATCAAGGGGCCTTATACCTCTAAGTTTCCTTTCCAGCCTCATAAGCCATTCGAAAGATTCAGGGGACGCCCGGAGTTTCATGAAGAAGACTGTACCGGCTGCGGTGCCTGTTTTCAGGTTTGTCCCGCAAAAGCCATAGAAATGGTTGAGCAGGACGGTAAAAGAGTTTTAACCGTACATTGGGATATGTGTATTTTTTGCGGGCAGTGTCAGGCAAATTGCCTTACCGCAAAAGGTATCATGTTATCCAATGAGTTTGACTTGGCTACCACCGGTAAAAGAGAGGACTTGAAGCAGACTATCGAAAAAGAGCTGATACGTTGCGAATGCTGCGGCGAAGTAATTGCGCCGCGGGATCAGATCTTATGGGTAGCCAAGAAACTCGGGCCCCTTTGTTTCTCTAATCCCTCGCTCATGCTCTTTTATTTAAGGAATTTAGGTTTATCCCCAAAGGAAGACTTCCCGCCAAGAAAAGAAAATGAATTTAAGCGTGCTGACCGCATAAAAATTCTCTGCCCGCGCTGCAGGCGTCAGGTAATCTTGGAATCTTAGTCAGCTTACCTAAAAAATATTATGTTTTCTTCGCTAAAATTAAAAGCTTTCAGAATCTATTGGTTGGGAATGTTTATTTCCCTTATCGGCACCTGGATCCAGATAGTAGCCCAAAGCTGGTTGGTGTTCCAGTTGACAAAATCCGAATTTTTGCTGGGATTGGTAGGTTTTCTGACTCATATACCGGTTTTCTTTCTTTCACTTTTCGGAGGAGTAATGGCGGATAGGGCTAACCGTAAAGTCATCCTTATGGTTACGCAAGTTTCTTTTATGCTCATGGCTTTTGTGCTGGCTTTTTTGACCCAAAGGGGATTAATCACGCCGCTGCAGATAATGTTCATCGCGGTATTAAACGGGATAATCATGGCTTTTGATGCCCCTTCTCGTCAGGCAGTGGTAGTCAACCTGGTCGATAAAAAAAATCTACTCAACGCCATAGCTTTAAATTCCGTGGCTTTTAATTCCAGCCGGATAATCGGGCCGGTATTGGCGGGAATTCTGGTGGCGGTTATCGGGATGAGCGGGTGTTTTTATGTAAATGCCTTCAGTTTTACCGCAATGATCATTGCACTGGCGCTGATTCAGATCAACGGTAATCCCTTAAACAATAAAAACCACGGCCCTCTAAAGGACTTGTGTGAAGGGCTCTCGGCGGTAAAAAATAACCGCCAGATATTAATATTAATGTCTATGGTTGCGGTTTCCAGCTTATTCGGCATCCCTTATATAATATTAATGCCGGTTTTTGCGGATAATATATTGAAAGTGGGTATAAGCGGCCTAGGATATCTGATGTCTTTTTCAGGGGTAGGAGCGGTTGTAGGAGCTTTGATCTTAGCCGGCCTCGGTGATTTTAAATTCAAGGGCAAGCTCCTGGGAATTTCGATGGTCATATTCGCCTTTTCATTAATTTTGCTTTCTTTGTCTAGGAATTATGCTTTTTCCTTTATCAGTTTGGCATTTATAGGCGCAAGTAGCGTTACCGCAGTGTCACTGATAAATACCATCTTACAGGGCATTGTTACTGATGAAATCAGAGGCAGGGTAATGAGCGTATTTATGTTTACTTTTGCCGGCTTCATGCCTTTTGGCAATCTGCTTGCCGGAAGCTTGGCGCAGGTTTTTGGGGTATCACAGGCGCTATTGATAAACGGAATAATCTGTGCTATATTTTTTCTTAGCCTTAACCTGTTTTATCCTAAGATCAAGAATTTGTAAAATACTATGACTACAAAAAAATACATATTTATAGTTTTAGGTTTGCTGCTTATTATTATTTTAATTAACTTAAGCAAAAGGCGTCGCATAGAGCAGCCTGAGGGGCCTGTTTCCATGAGTGAATTGGAACGCTTAATTGATAACAATTTACCTTTGGCAGAAGAAGAGCAAGAATCTTTATCGGCCCCTGCATCTGAAGCAGAGTTAAAGCCCAAAACAGCTGTTTCTGCCAAGCCGCCTATCCTTACAAACAGGCAGATCCAGAAGGCTTTAAAAAAAGCAGGTTACTACCACGGTAAAATTGACGGTAAAATCGGACCGATGACAAAAAAGGCTGTCCAGGATTTTCAGAAAGCCAATAACCTCAAAGTCGATGGTAAGGTTGGTCCGCAGACCACTTCTGCATTAAGCAAATACCTGCCTAAACAATAAAATCCGGCTTGGATGTTTTTTATTTTAAACTTGATCCCAACATTTTGTTGGGATTTTTTTATTTAGGTGTTATAATAACCTAAAATTATGCTCGAATTTCCTAAAGATTTCTATTGGGGTGCAGCTACTTCTGCTTATCAGGTTGAAGGAAATAATACCAACAGCGACTGGTGGCAGTGGGAGAAGAGTGTTGGGTTAGAGGAGGTTTCTGGTGAAGCCTGCCGCCATTACCAGCTTTTTAAAGAAGATTTTGACCTTGCCCGATCTTTAAGCCATAATGCCCACCGTTTATCCATTGAATGGAGCCGTATAGAACCCCAAGAAGGCCAATTTTGCGAAGAAGAACTAGAACATTATATAGAGGTTATTAAGGCCCTAAAGGAACGTAGGCTTGAACCTATTGTAACGCTGCACCACTTTACCACTCCTGTTTGGTTTGCTCAACTTGGAGGTTGGCAGAGCAAAAAGGGGGTAGCTTTATTTTTGCGCTATATAGAAAAGGTTATTATCGCTTTGAGTAGAAATGTGCGTTTTTGGGTAACTATAAACGAGCCGATTGTTTATATATATTTTTCATATATATTAGGACAATGGCCGCCCCAGGTTATGTCTTTTCCCGCGGCAAGACAGGTAGAAAAAAATTTAATATCCTGCCATATTAAAGCTTATAGGCTTATTCATGATATTTATAAAAGAAATAATTTAATTGAGCCTTCGGTCAGTATCGCTCATAATATGCAGGCGTTTGTCCCCTGCAGCCATAATTTAAAAAATATATTAGCCACCTATTTAAGAGACAGGATTTACAACTTTTCTTTAGTAGAAAATTTAATAAGGCATAGGTCTTTAGATTTTATAGGAATCAATTATTATAACCGCAGCCTCGTAGATGTAGAAAAATGGCGTTTTAAAAATCTTCTAATGGATGTTTGTAGGCACGGACATAGCAAGTTGCCTAAGAATTTTTTGGGCTGGGATATATATCCCGAAGGTTTATTTACCCTGCTCATAAAATTAAAAAAATATAAACTTCCGGTATTTATTATGGAAAACGGTATTTGCACCGAAGATGATAATTTAAGGTGGGGTTTCATCAGAGAGCATTTAGAGAGCTTAAATCTGGCGATTAAGAAAGGTGTTAGAGTCCTGGGATATATTTACTGGTCTCTTTTGGACAATTTCGAATGGGATAAAGGTTTTACTCCGCGATTCGGGCTTATTGAAGTAGATTACAGTAATTTTAGACGCACAGTAAGAGACAGCGCCAGGCGTTACGCAGAAGTTTGTAAAAGCAATAAACTTATTTAGAAATAAGTGTTATAATAATATAAATGATTTTAGCCGTTTTCTAAGGATTATCTTGCCTGAAATAAGCTTTGCTTAAATGGAATTAGTCAATAAAAATTCAATATTAAAGGAAATCCCCTTATTTGCAGATTTGTCCCGCCAGGAACAGAATTTAATCAAGCAGAAGAGCGCATTTTTAGAATTTAAAAAGGGCCAGGTTATTTACGAAGAAAACTCGCCTGCCAACGCATTTTTTTGCGTTATCCTGGGTAGAGTGGTTGTTTTTACCAGAGATAAACAGGGAAATGAGACAATAGTAGAATATCTGCACCGCGGAAAGTATTTTGGAATTATATCTTTGCTTACCGGCGAATCACATTCTGTAACCGCCAGGGCTTTAAACGATTGCCTGCTTTTGGTTATTAGCAAAGAAAACTTTGATATTATTTTAAAAAGAATTCCGCGCCTGGCAATTGATTTAAGCCGGACTTTATCCCGCCGCTTAAAAAACAAGGGGTTACATCAAAAAACGATTTTTGAATCTACGGTAATTTCTGTTTTTAGTTCCTATTCCCAGGCCGGAAAATCCATATACTCTTTAAATTTGAGCCTAAGCCTTTATAAAGAAACGCATAAATCGACAATCATATTGGACATTTGTCCGGCTGACAGCCAGCACAGCCTTTTTAACAAATTAGGCTTTAACGGCGAATATTCTATTTTTAATCTTTCAGATAATTCAGCGCATTTCTCCGGGGCGAGCGAATTTGTGTTGAAAAGTAAATTCGGCCTGGATTTGGTCTGCCTTTGCTATAAACCCGAAGATGAAACTTCGGTGAGAAAATTAGTAGAAATTATAACCCATTTAGTCAATGATTACCACTATATAGTTTTGGATTTGCCTTCTTTAATGGAGCGTAATGTTTTTAATATGCTCAACCAGTCAGACCTTATCCATATATTGACTAGCCCTGAACCCGTGGATTTAAAAAGGACTTGTAATTTAATCGAGAGGTTAAAAAGAAGGTTTAAGTTTGAAAAGGCAAAAATAAGCATACTTATTAATGAATATAAGTCAGCGGATTTAACTAGCCAGGAGCAGCTTGCAATATTGAATCATCCTATATTCGCCACTTTGCCGAAAATAGAATTTGGCGCCGCTGACAGGATAGTTTTAGACGAACCTGATTGTGAATATGCCAAGGTAATTAGGAGGATTGCCCGTCAAATAGGAGAGTGTCTGGTGGGTCTGGCTTTAGGGGTAGGTTTTGCCTACGGTTTATGCCATATCGGAGTCCTGAAGGTTATTGAAGAAGAAAAAATTCCCATTGATGTAATTTCCGGCTCCAGCATCGGTGCGCTTATTGCCTGCCTTTGGGCTATAGGCAAGAACAGTCAGGAGATATTAGAAATTACCAGGGAATTCAAAGAGCCCAAATATATGTGGAGCTTAATGGATTGGACCTTTCCTTTGCTAGGTTTTTTTAAAGGTAAGAAGCTGCACACTTTCTTTAAAAAACATTTGGGTAGTAAAACATTTCACGATGTCAAACTTCCTTTAAAGATTATCGCCGCGGACGTAAAGCATAAGCAACCAAAAATCATGGATAAGGGGCTGCTTAGCGATGCGATTATGGCAAGTTGTTCCATGCCCGGGGTATTCGCGCCTTTTATAGCACAGGAAGGTATGCTTATGGACGGCGGAGTGATTAACCCGCTTCCTACGGAGGCTTTATTTAAAATGGGCGCAAGAAAAATCATCGCGGTAAATGTTACTCCTTCACGGGAAGATATATTACGTGAACGCCAAAAGTTGAAGAAAGATATTATCGAGGAAAAAACAAAGAAAAAGAGTATTTTTAGTTTAAAGCGTTATTTACAAAGTAAGCTTAAAACAAATATTCTGAGTATAATATTCAGCAGTATCGAAGTTATGCAGTCAGAGATGATTAAGAAAGAAGCGCAATTAGCCGACATTGTATTACATCCGGGATTAAGAGGCATACATTGGCTGGAATTACACCGCGCAGAAGATTTCGCTAAAAGAGGAGAAGAAGAAACGCGCAAAAACCTTGATAAAATACGGCAGATTATAAACGAATAAAGAGGTGAGAATATGAAAATTATTAAATATAGCGGTATTCGGCTCATGTTATTTTTTTGCCTTTTTTTTATGTGCGGCTGTGCAGCTTTAAGCGAAGTGGCTAAGCGTTTTTACGGAGTTTCAACCCGTATTTTAGAAGATAACAAGGAAACTGCGATAGTGAAAGTCTTCAATTATGACTACTCACAGTGCTACGGAAAAACCTTAGCTATCTTAAAAGATATAAAGGCCTATGTTTATGCTAAAGACGCAGAAAAGAAATTAGTTGCTGTTTACGTTTCCGAAGAAGATACAACTCCAGTGGGGATATTTTTCACAGAGGAGGATAAGAATAAGACGCGTATAGAGGTATCTTCGCCGAGTACTTATGCCAGGGAATTAATCTCGGATAAATTGTTTTCCAGGTTAGAAGAAAATATTAACCAGTAATCTTAAGGAGAGATTAAATGTCTGATAAATGGGGGATAAAAAATTATATTAAAGAATGCCACGCTATTGCAAAAGAAAAAGGCTGGTGGCAAGAGGAGCGAAACGAAGGCGAGCTTATTGCCCTGATGCACTCTGAATTGTCCGAGGCCTTAGAGGCAATGCGTAATCACGCCAAAAAAAGCGCTATTGCCGAAGAATTAGCCGATTGCTGCATAAGAATTTTTGACTATTGTGGAGCAAGAAACATTGATTTGGAGGGTTCTCTGCTTAAAAAAATAGAATTTAATAAGACCCGTCCTTACCGCCATGGTAAGAAATTCTAAGGTAATTACTTCCCAAAAAGCTAAAGAAATTGACATAAAGGCCCAGCAAGCGTTTGGAATATCCGGCCTTTTACTAATGGAGAATGCTGCCAGGCAAATTGCCGAGGAAGCAGTGAAAATGCTCGCTAAAGACAAAAAGGTAGCAATATTTTGCGGAAAAGGCAATAACGCAGGGGATGGTTTTGCCGCCGCCCGGCATCTTTTAGTTAAAGGGATAAAGCCGCTTATTTTTTTAGCAGGAAAGAAGCAAGAGGTGAAAAACGAAGCCAAGGTAAACTTAGATATTCTTTTAAAATTGAAACAAAAGATAATAGAGGTGAAGGAAGGTGATTGGAAGAAAGTAAAGAATATAATTTTAAAATACCCTTTGATTATTGACGCGCTTTTGGGTATAGGATTATCTGGAGAGGTAAGGGGGCTTTTTCGCGAAATTATCCCGATGGTTAATTCCTTAAAAGTGCCTGTGCTTTCTGTGGATATACCTTCGGGGCTGGACGCTAATAATGGTAAAGTTTTGGGTTGTTGCGTAAGGGCAGATAAGACCGTAACCTTCGTAGCAATAAAGCGGGGTATGACAGTAGCTAATGGTCCAAAATACTGCGGTAAGGTAGTAGTTAAAGATTTGGGCATACCCCTATAAGAGAAGTTTAAAATTTGATTAGAGCTATAGAAATGGATTTAAATTCACGCTTAAAAGGCAAAGTAGTAGTCGTAGGCATAGGTAACACTATGCGTTCTGATGACGGAGTGGGGCCGATTCTGGCTGAGCGCATAAAGGATAAAGTCCCCTTTTCTGTTTTTAATGTCGGGCAAACCCCGGAAAATTATTTAGAGAAGATTATCAGGGAGGAGCCTGACACAATATTACTTGTGGATGCGCTGGATTTTGGGGGTAAGCCCGGTGAAATCAGAATATTTGATGGTAAAGATTTAGAGACTACTAATTTATTTTTTACCCATAATTCCTCGATAACACTTTTGATAAATTACTTGAAAAGTAATTTAAGTACGGATATAATAATTTTAATTATTCAGCCAAAAACAATCGATTTCGGAGAGCAATTAAGCCCAGAAGTGACAAAGGGCTTAGAAAGGACAGAGAAATTATTTTATGGGAAAGTTAAAAATAAGGGATAGCTGGGGTTCGCGCTTAGGGATAATCATGGCAGTGGCGGGCTCTGCGGTGGGGTTGGGGAATTTTTTAAGGTTTCCCGCTAAAGTGGCCTCAAATGGAGGAGGCGCTTTTATGATCCCTTATTTTGTTTCTTTCTTTTTATTAGGCCTGCCGCTGATGTGGATTGAATGGACCTTGGGCCGTTTCGGAGGAGGGTTTGAACATGGGACTGCTCCGGGAATATTCCATAGCCTCTGGCAGAAGAACCGTTTTATCAAGTATTTCGGGGTAATTGGCATTTTCGGGCCCCTAGTAATATTTATATATTACACTTATATCGAATCCTGGGCGCTGGCTTATAGTTTTTTTAATCTGGTTGGCAAATACAGCAGGTTCGCCGACCAGGCTACAATGCAAAGTTTCTTGAGGGGTTTTCAGGGGATAGAAAGTAATCAATATTTTAAAGGCTTGGGTTGTGCTTATCTATTTTTCCTGCTCACCTTTATTTTAAATATCAGCGTTATTTATTACGGTATTCGCGGAGGTATAGAGAAGGTTTGTAAGATTGCCATGCCGCTTTTATTTATTTTCGGCTTAGTTTTATTTTTCAGAGTGATAACTCTTGGTGCTCCGGATCCAACCAGGCCTACATGGAATATTTCTAATGGATTTGGTTTCTTGTGGAATCCCGATTTTTCTGCTTTAAAGTCGGCAAAGGTCTGGTTGGAAGCTGCCGGCCAGATATTTTTTACTTTAAGCGTAGGTATCGGAGTAATCCTTACTTATACCAGTTATCTTTCTAAGGGAGATGATGTGGCATTATCAGGGCTTACTGCTGCCAGCACAAACGAGATGGCAGAGGTTATCCTAGGCGGCAGTATCATTATTCCGGCTGCATTTGTTTTTTTCGGGCCGCAAAATATACAGTCTATTGCTCAGTCCGGAGTATTTAACTTAGGTTTTGTGACCATGCCTTTAGTTTTAAATCAATTACCCTGGGCGCAAGTATTAAGTTTTATCTGGTTTTTCCTTTTATTTTTAGCAGGGGTGACTTCTTCGGTTTCTCTGGCCCAGCCGGCAATCGCATTCCTGGAGGATGAATTTGATATCGGCAGAAAAAAGGCGGTATTTATTTTCGGCGCGGTCACCTTTTTATTGTGCCACGCAGTGGTATTTTTCCTGAAAAACGGCGTAGTCGATGAATTGGATTTTTGGGGAGGAACATTCTTTCTCGTGGTTTTTGCTACGATTGAAACCATACTTTTTGCCTGGATTTTCGGCATGGAAAAGGCCTGGGATGAGATACATAAGGGCGCGGATATGCGCATACCGGTTTTTTATAAATTTATAATCAAATATATTACTCCTTTATTTTTATTTTTAATTTTAGGTACCTGGTTTTGGCAGGAATGGCTGCCGATTATATTTATGAAAGGCGTTTCAGCTGAAAATAGGGTTTTTATCCTGGCAACTCGCTTGGCTCTGGTTTTGATTTTTGCTGTATTAGCAATTCTGGTTAAGATTGCATGGAGGCGGAAAAAAGATTAGCAGGTGTATCAAATGGCAAGTAAAGAATACCAATTTAAAAAAATAATTCCGATTTTTTTACTATTGATTTTTATGTTTACGGGGGTATGTGGCTGCGCAACAGCTTTAGTTGTGGGCGCTGCCGTGGGGGTAGTGGGAGGCTATGCAATAAGTAAGGATACCATTGAGGGTGAGACTGACGTTGATTACGATAATTTATGGAGAGCTGCTTTAAGGATAAGCAGGATTCGCGGTACTATAAGAGAGGAAGATAAGGCAAGAGGTTTGATTGACGCAGAAATTGAAGCCAGCCGGGTATATATAAGATTAAGTAGGTTAACCGCCGCCACAACCAGGTTAAGGGTATCTGCTCGTAAATACCATTTTCCCAATTTAAACTTAGCCCAGGATATGTTCGTAAAAATCATGGAAGAGGTAAAATGAATTATTTAGCCAATTTTATTACAGGTTTAAGCCTGATTTGCGGCTTTGCCTCAGTTATCTTTTCCTTGGAGAGCCATTTTACTTTTGCTTCCTGGTCAATAATTTTATCGGTTATCTTTGACGGCATAGACGGCCAAATCGCAAGGCGTAATCCAAAACCAAGCGAATTCGGCAAGGAAATAGATTCCTTAGTGGATGTTGTTTCTTTCGGCATAGCGCCTTCGGTTTTAGGCTATATTTTTATTTACCGCGATTTTTATCTTTGGGCTACTTTGGCTTTATTAATATATCTATGTTGTAGCGTCTGGCGCCTAGCAAAATATAATATAACTCCTAAGGAAAAACTGGCTAAGTATTTCTATGGTTTGCCTACTACGGCAAGCGGCGGGGTATTGGCTTCTTTTGTCTTGATATTCAGAAAAAGCCAGGCCACAGCAGAGATAGCTTTCCCAGCCCACCTTACAGAATTGCCGAAATATGTTCCGTTTGTTTTTCTCCTTTTAGTAGTGGTTTTGGCATTATTGATGATTTCGCGGGCCAGATACCTTAATCTAGACGGACTGCAACAGTTATTCGGTAAAAAAACCAAGAGCGTTCTTTTAGCTTCATTCCTTTTAATAATTTTAAGCATCTTCTTTAAAAAAGCAGGCACTACCATGTTTTCGCTCTTTTTACTTTACTTGATTTTTTCTCCGTTTGTGGTAAAAAGATTAAACCACAGCGAATAATAAATTAGCTTTAAATTCGTCAAAATAAGTTTTAGCCGAGGTAGCTCAGTGGTAGAGCGCGGCCCTGAAAAGGCCGGCGTGGGGAGTCCGATTCTCCCCCTCGGCACTTTAACTTAGGAGTTACTGCCGACTCCGAAGCGCAGCGAGGAGCTAGGCACCATATCTAAAGAGAGGGACTTACAAAAAGTTCCTCTCTTTTTATTTTTTTGGATTTAATTCAGTGGTATAAGTGGACGAGAGTAGAGAATATGAGAGGCGCTTTTACATTATTAGAACTTTTAATTGTCATCACTATCCTCACCGTCTTATCCAGAGCAATAATCCCTCTTTTTAAAACAAGCAAACTTGATGCCCAGATAGCCAAGGCAAATGCAGATTTGGAAGGATTAGCATTTTGCATATAGGCAGATGTATTATGATACACAAAAGCATGACGCGTTCCCTGGTTTACTTGATAGTCCCGATGAGCCGATAATTCCAGGCTGGAACGGTTCCTATAGAAATGAAGTACGCTTTGCCCCATGGGGAGAGGCTTAGTTTGCCACATTTTGGTTAACTGTTACAGGGGAAATTAGATGTTACTATTTAAGCAAGGGTCCTAATAAGCAAAAAGAATTTGCGCCTTGGGCTGGCGAAGCGGGAGATGATATTGTAGTATTATTGGTAGTTGTAAAGTAACCCTCTTTGTTACTCTTCTTAATCATGATGGTTTAATATCACGTCTGGTTGAAAAAATGTAGGATTTTTGGCAGGTCGCTTATAAATACCATATAGGATAATTCTATGCGGCCAAGCTGCGATCATCTAATATGTAAATAATAGTTGTTTTTAAAATTTTTGTATTTATAATATTATTTACGGAGGTGTAATATGAAAAGGCCATTTTTAATTAGTACGGTTGTTGGTTTGTGGTTATTTGCATTGACAACCGGTGTGTCGGCGCAAGAAGAAGAAACTGATTGGCAAAGTAAGATTAGCGCTGCCAAAGAGGCAGTCGATGCCCAAAAAGAAAGCATAAAAGAAAGTGCTCAGGCAGCAAGAGAAGAAGAGCAGCAATTGCGCGAACAGATTAGAGAAGCTGAGCAGGCAGGGGATTTTGAGACTGCAAGGTCACTCAGGGAGCAGTTGAGACAAACCCATGAGGCGAATGTCCAACAGAAACGAGAAGATCAGCAGGCATTAAAAGATGCCAGGGGAGAATTAAGAGAGGATATCAGAGGAGCGCGCCAGGAAGGAGAGCCTCCGCCTCGCGGAAGAAGAGTTGGCCCGCCTCCTAAAGGCCTAGGCAGAAGAGTTGGTCCGCCTCCTAAAGGCGAAGGTCAGGGTTCAGGCCCGCTTCCAGGTAGAAGAGTTGGCCCGCCTGCACAGGGCCCAGGCAGAAGACTAGGCCCGCCAATAGGAGAAGGCGCATCACCTGCTGGATTAAGAGATAGAAGAGAAGACCGCCTTGACAGAAGAGAAGATAGGCGTGACCGCAGAGAAGACCGGCGCGATAAAGGTATGCAGAAGGGCCAGAAACCGGCAGCTCAAGGGGGACGCACTCCTGCCAAAGGCGGTGGCAGAGGAAGGCGCAGATAATTTTATCTAAATACTAAATAAAAAAACCGTTGTTTCTATTTAGAGACAACGGTTTTTTAGGTTAGAAGCCCTTTATAACTTGTTGACGTTAGTTGCCTGTTCTCCTTTTGGCCCCTGAGTAACTTCAAATTCTACTTCTTGCCCTTCTTCCAAAGTTTTATAGCCCTCACCTAGAATCGCGCTGTGATGCACAAATACGTCTTTACCGTCTTCCCCGGTAATAAAGCCATAACCCTTTTGATTGCTGAACCATTTTACTTTGCCTTTTGCCATTTATTACTTTTTCACCTCCCTCCAAATAAAAAACCGTAAAGTACTGGGAATTTTAAGGTACTTTACGGAGATAAAATTCTTTTTAAATCTTTCACTATTTTAATAAAATTTCCTTTTCGTTTTTTACTATATCAGCTTTTTTTGTTTTGTCAATATATTTATTATGCTATAATAAACGAATATTACTTATGCGTTGTAAGCATATTTTGCTGCAAAAAGCCTAATTTGTCGCAGAATATTTATTTTTGATTTTACCGGGATCCTTCGAGTGCCGATGTGGCTCAATGGTAGAGCAGGGCTTTCGTAAAGCTCAGGTTGGTGGTTCGATTCCACTCATCGGCTCCATAAGATTATTCGCAGGGTCCCGGGATTAGTAAGCAAAAATATGTCTAAATTCGGCAACATCCTAAAAAATCATAATTTCTTCTTTCTCTGGCTGGGCCAGATAATCTCTCAGGTCGGTGACCGGCTTGGCCAAATGGCGTTGATAGCCTTTGTTTATTTAAGAGCGCCAGGGTCTACCGTAGAAATTGCTAAAATCCTCTCGTTTACCATAATCCCTGTTTTTTTGATTGGCCCTATTGCCGGAGTTTACGTAGATCGCTGGGACAGGCGCCGCACCATGTATATCTGCGATTTTTTAAGGGCAGTTTTAGTTTTAATCATCCCCTTATTTTTATTTTACGCCGAACGCATGGCTCTTTTGTATTTTTTGATATTTATAATTTTTGCAATCGGAAGGTTTTTTGTACCGGCAAAACTGGCGATTATACCGGACCTGGTACAGGAAAAAGATTTACTGATGGCTAATTCATTGGTGCATATAACCGGTATGATTGCCGCAGTATTAGGATTCGGAATAAGCGGAGTATTGGTTGAATGGCTGGGTGCAAAGGGCGGTTTTTATCTAGATGCGGGGAGTTTTCTGATATCCGGGCTTTTGATTTTTTTAATCGCCAAGAAAACTATTCCGCGGGTAAACCTCAAAAAAGTCGGCCATGAGATAGTAGAAGTTATCGATAAGATTAAGAAATCTGTTTTTCAGGAAGTAAAGGAAGGCATTTTATATTTTGTCCGAAATAAAGATATCAGGTTTACCGCAGGAGTGATGTTTATTCTGTCTTCTGCTTTGGGCGCAGCTTCCGTGGTACTGATTGCCTTTGTGCAGAATACCCTGCATTCGGCGACTTTAGATTTAGGCCTGGTGATGATGTTTTTCGGCTTGGGTTTATTTTTTGGTTCTCTTTCCTATGGCCGTTTTGGCTCAAAAATTTCCCATTATAAAATGATATTTTCTTCTCTTATCCTAAGCGGTATAATGCTGATAATTTTTGTTTTTGTTTTGTCCGGCTACCCTTATTTTATAAACGCCGCGGCTCTTTCTTTTCTTTTAGGCTTTGTGGTTTCTCCAACTATTATCGCCTCGATCACTATTATCCATAATGTCAGCGATAATGCAATGATGGGAAAGATTTTCAGCTCTATAGAGATTATTATCCATCTGGGATTTTTGATATTCATGTATATAAGCGGACTTCTAGCGGAAAAGTACTCACATGTTTTGATTCTTTTTGTAGTGGGTTGTATATTTACTCTCTTAGGCCTGGTAAATTTTATTTATTATAGTAAGACCACATGGTTAAAATAGAAGAAAATAAACACTCGACCGAAAATAAAATTATCGAAGAGCTGCCTCTTCCTTCTAAGGCCTATCTTTATTTAAGCCAGCATACCGGAAAGCCCAGCGAACCAGTGGTTAAAACAGGCGATGTTGTATTAGTAGGACAAAAAATTGCCGATGCGCAAGGCTTGATATCTGCTGTTCTACATGCTTCGGTTTCCGGGAAAATTTTAGCTATTCAGGATTGGCCTCATCCGGTTTTAGGCAAAAGCAAGGCTATAGTTATAGAAAGCGACGGTAAAGACAGTTTCGTCTTATCTGTGGATCCTTATAAGCAGGAAGAAATACCCTCCTTGGCGCCGGAACAATTACGGGAGATTATCCGTCAGGCCGGTATTGTAGGTTTAGGGGGAGCTGCTTTCCCCACCCACGTAAAGCTTAATCCTCCCAGGCCCGTTACAGACTTGATTATTAATTGCGCCGAATGTGAACCTTATTTGACCTGCGATTACCGCTTAATGATAGAGAAAACAGATGAAATCTTGCGGGGTGTAGAACTTTTGGTAAAATGCCTGGGAGTAAAAAATGTATATATTGCCATAGAAGATAATAAGCCCGAAGCTGTAAAATATTTTAAAGAAGCGATAATTAAGGCTGGCGGTTCTGGCAGAGAAAACGTAAAATACTCTATGCCGGTATTAAAATCTTATTATCCTCAAGGCGGAGAAAAGCAGCTCATAAAGAATATACTTAATAAAGAGGTCCCATCAGGCAAGCTTCCTTTTGACGTCGGGGTAGTAGTGCATAATGTAGCAACGGTGTTTGCCGTTTATAATGCCGTATATAAATATAAATCCCTTTACGAACGCATAGTTACAGTTACAGGCAGCTGTTTAGCCAGCCCGAAAAACCTTCTGGTGCGTATCGGTACTCCGATAAAAAACCTCATAGATTATTGCGCACCTTTAAAAAAAGATCCGGCCAAGATAGTCATTGGCGGGCCAATGATGGGTATTGCTCAGTATACTCAGGACGTCGCGGTAACCAAATCTACCAGCGGAGTTATTTTATTAAATAAGAAAGAAGCACGCCTGGCCAAGGAAGAATTTTGTATTCGCTGCGGTGAATGTGTACGGCAGTGTCCTGCCGGGCTTATGCCATGTATGATTAGCCTGGCTGTTACAAATAAAGATTGGGAACTGGCGAAAGTTTATGGTGTCTTAGAATGCATTGAGTGCGGTCTATGCAGTTTTGTCTGCCCATCAAAAAGAGACATGGTCCAGCATATGAAATACGCGAAATTAATGTCTAAGAGGTGAAGAATGAAGGAGACCTTAAAATACAGCGCTGTTCTTTTCTCAATCTGTTTCTTTGCGGCAATATTGCTTAGTGCTGTTGCCAGCATAACACAACCTATTATAGAAGAAACAAAGGCTGAGCAAGAGAACAACGCAATTAAAGAAGTAATGCCGCAAGCGCGAGGAATAGAGAAGGTTGAGGAGGAAGGTTTAGTTTACTATAAAGCTAAAGATTTCTCCGGTAATAATATCGGCTATGTTTTTATCAGTGAAGCAAAAGGATATTCCAGTGTTATCAGGGCAGTTGTAAGCATTACCCCTGAAGGAGAAATCATTGCGGTTAAAGTATTGGAGCAGAATGAGACTCCGGGGATAGGTACACAGATTACTGAAGAAAAATTCCTTAGTAGGTTTAAAGGGAAAAAGGCCTTAGATAATATTGACAGTATTTCCGGGGCAACTGTCTCTTCTTCGGCGCTGATTGATTCCGTAAAACAGACACTTAAAAAGATAATCCAATGAATGAGAGATTAATCGTATCCACTTCTCCTCATATCCATAAAAAAGAAACAATTTCCTGGATTATGTGGATGGTGATTTTAGCGCTTGCGCCTGCGGCAATAGCTGCCACCTTTACTTTCGGATTATACTCGTTACAGCTGATTACAATTTCTATTTTATCCGCTGTCATTACCGAATCCGTGATTATAGTTTTAAGGCGAAGAAGGATTACTATCTTTGACGGAAGCGCGGTTTTAACCGGTTTGCTTGTAGCTTATAATTTGCCCCCCCAGGTGCCGCCTTGGATTCCTGCAGTGGGCAGTTTTTTTGCTATTGCTATTGCCAAGCAGGCCTTTGGCGGATTAGGCAGGAATATTTTTAATCCTGCACTTGCTGCCCGCGCTTTCCTTTTAATTTCCTGGCCTAAATATATGACGCAATTCACTGCGCCTTTTTCGCAAGCTGACAGCGTAACCTCTGCAACCCCGCTATACTTATTAAAAGAATCAAATATGAGTTTGCCGGAAATGGGCCTGAGTTATTTAGATCTGTTCTTAGGCAATCGTGCCGGGTGTATAGGCGAAGTAGCAGTACCGGCTTTATTAATCGGAGCTGTTTTTCTATTGGTTTTAAGAATTATTTCTTTACACATCCCTTTAATTTTTATATTAACTTTAGGGTTTCTTAACTGGCTATTTTCGGGTAATAGCATTGGAGGAGGAGATCCTCTTTTTGCGGTTTTAACCGGCGGGGTGATACTGGGTGCATTTTTTATGGCTACGGATTATGTTACTTCGCCCCTGACCAGAAAAGGCCAGATTGTTTTCGGCATCGGATGCGGTTTGCTTACCTTTGTTATAAGAAAATGGGGAGGCTATCCCGAAGGAGTTTCATTTGCTATTTTGATTATGAATGCATTTGTTCCTTTAATAGATAGGGCGACTCCCCCCCGGGTTTACGGCAAAATAAAATGATAAAGCTGTTTAAAGAGCTCACAAAAGGAATTTTCAAAGAAAATCCCGTATTCGTGATTGTCCTGGGGCTATGTCCGGCGTTGGCGGTTTCAACTTCTTTAGAAAATGCCATTGGCATGGGAATAGCGGCGACCTTTGTTTTATTTTTTTCTAACTTGATTATCTCAAGTTTAAGGAAATTTGTGCCGGATAAAATCCGTATTCCTTGCTTTATTGTAGTAATCGCTTCATTCGTGACTATCGTAGAATTACTCATGGCGGCTTTCGCCCCCTTGTTAGCCAAACGCTTGGGGATTTTTGTCCCTTTAATTGTAGTCAATTGCATTATCATGGGCAGGGCAGAGGCATTTGCATCCAGGAACAAGGTGCTGCCTTCAATTATGGATGGCCTGGGTATGGGTGTAGGTTTTACCTTAGCTTTGTCTTCGGTAGCATTAATCAGAGAATTACTCGGGAATGGTACGTTACTGGGGCATAATATTTTAACGAATTTTAATCCGGCGGGTATCATGGTATTAGCTCCCGGCGCTCTAATGACTTTGGGAATATTAATCGCCATAAACAACCTGATTAAAAACAGGAAAAAATAATATGGAATTAAAATTATTTCTGACCGTTATCATCAGCATGATATTCATAAACAACTTTATCCTCTCGAAGTTCCTGGGGTTGTGTCCTTTTTTGGGGGTATCGCGCAATATCAAGCCGGCCATAAGTATGGGGGCGGCAGTTATATTTGTGATGACTTTGTCAGGAATAATTACCTGGCTGCTTTACCGTTTCATATTGCTGCCTTTTAATATAACTTATTTAAGGACTATAACTTTTATATTAGTAATAGCAACTTTTGTTCAGTTTGCCGAGATGGTGATATTAAAGAAATCCCCTATTTTGTACCGCACTTTGGGTATATACCTGCCTTTAATCACTACTAATTGTGCGGTTTTAGGAGTAACGGTCTTAAATATCAATAATTTTTTTGTAAAGGGCCAGGCAGTTGCTTTCAGTTTTGCGCTTTCTCTGGTGCAGTCAGTTTTCGCAGGTGTAGGGTTTACCTTGGCATTACTTTTAATGTCCGGAATAAGAGAAAGGCTGGAGTTGAACGATATGCCGGAGTGTTTTAAGGGTATTCCCATTGCCTTTTTAGTAGCCTCTTTGATCAGCCTGGCATTCATGGGTTTTAACGGTTTCAGGTTTTAATATAATATGGACATGCTAGCCTCGATTTTAACTTTAAGCGGATTAGGCATACTTTTTGGCATAGGCCTTGCCCTGGCGGCAAAAAAATTTCAAGTGGATGTTGACCCACGGATAGAAAAGGTATGCTCTATTCTGCCCGGAGTAAACTGCGGCGCCTGCGGTTTGCCGGGATGCAGGGGTTTTGCTGAGGCTTTGGTTAAGGGAAATTGCGGCTTACAAAGATGTTCGGTAAGCGATGAAGAAGCGCGTAAGAAAATCGCGGATATCCTGGGCATAGAAGCTAAGGCAGCGGAAAAGCAGGTAGCTGTTTTACATTGCAATGGTACAGCCGAGAGAGTAAAGAACAAATTTATTTATAAAGGCGCTAAAGACTGCATCGCGGCAAATCTTCTATTTGGGGGGCAGAAGGACTGTTCTTATGGCTGCCTGGGATTCGGGACTTGCGTGGCTGTATGCCATTTTGACGCAATAAAAATGTCAAAGGAGGGCTTACCGGTTGTGGACGAAAATAAATGCCGCGCCTGCAATAGATGCGTGGAGGCTTGCCCCAAAAAATTATTTAGCTTGATTCCGCTAAAAGCAAAAGTATACGTATCCTGCAACTCTGGTGATTTAGGTAAAGGTACAAAGGCAGTTTGTCCAGTAGGATGTATTGCCTGTAAATTGTGCGAAAAAGCCTGTAAATTTGATGCTATACACGTAGTTGATAATTTGGCAGTTATAGACTATAATAAATGCACTTCGTGTGGAGAGTGCGTAAAAGTCTGTCCGATGAAGACGATAAGGATGAAAGAATGAATATAGCTGTTTTTGCCTCAGGACGCGGCAGCAATTTTGCCGCTATAATCAGGGCAGTAAAAAAAGGTAAAATCAAAGCGAATTTAGCCTTGTTAGTCTCTGATAATCCCAAGGCCAAAGCAATCGCCAAAGCAAAGCGCGCAGGAATAAAGATAGCCTTAGTAAAAAGAGAAAATTTCAATGATAAGAAGGGATATGAGGATAAAATTATCGAGCACTTAAAGGAAAACAATATTGAGTTAATTGTTCTGGCCGGTTATATGCGTTTAGTGAGTGCGGAATTTGTCGCCCAATATAAAGATAAAATCATAAATATTCATCCTGCTCTGCTGCCCAGCTTTAAGGGAGCGCATGCTATAAAAGACGCTTTTGATTACGGAGTAAAAGTTACCGGCGTGACCGTTCATTTCGTAGATGAGAAAATGGACCACGGGGCAATAATTTTGCAGAAAGCAGTCATGGTGGAAGAGGGCGATAGCGAGGATTCTTTAGAGAGAAAAATCCACAAGATAGAGCACCAACTTTATCCCAAGGCCATTCAATTAGTTGCAGAAGGCAAGTTAAAACTGCAAGGAAGAAAAGTAAAAATCCTACCTTAATAGCTTCACCAGCTCAGATTTTGTAAAAAGGGCTTTCTTGCCGGTAGCAGTATTTTCTATATCTATTAAAAGATAGTCTTTGATTTCGTAAGCTTTTATTACCTCAAAAACAATCTTAGCGATCTCCTTTTGTACGTTAATTTTATCATCAGGTAAGGCTTTAATTTTTTCTATATAAGCCTTTATCCTGAAAGTATTACCGCTGATTTCGGAATTTATTTCTCCCAATTTAAAATAATCCTGATACTTGGGGTCCAAAGTAAATTTAAAACGGATGCGTTGGGAAATCTGAAGGCTTAAGAATTCCCAGAAGTTTATATCTTTTTTTTCTAAATGCCGGCCTTCCTCATCGCCTAAGGCTTTGGCATCTTCGCTGATTTCTATTAAATTGCGCCTGCCGAATTCGTCGCGCGAAATTAATTGTAGCTGATATTTAACTATATCCGGAATCCATGTAGTAATCATGTAATCCAAGCCGTATTGCTGTGTATCTGAGGCTACTACCACTATAAATTGCGGCCGGGGCTTCATACTTAATACCACCCGGCTTGCTCCGAGCATGACTTTATTTATAGCTATAAAAGTCTCCTGGTCAAGCTGCAGGTTGCTGGTAATCAGAGAGCTGACAGGGATATAAATCCAGAGCGTGTCTTCAAGCAGCCAGACTTTAGGTTCAATATTATATTCGGTGAGGCACAGCGAGATTACAGAGTCAACGATTTTTTCTTTAGTATAGGTAGGTTCTATCTTTAAGCAACCCGATAGAAACACAGCAATGAGGATAGGTATTATGGCTGGCGCAGTCTTTCTTTTCCGCATTCCTTGAATATAGCTTCAATTTCATCATAATCGAGTTCCTGCCTGTTTTTCAGTTCTTGTGCGAAGCGCTCTAGCAGTTGAGCTTCTTTGGTTAACAGTCCTTCTACTTCCTGGAGGCACTGCTGGATTATCTTCTGCACGTCTTCATCTAATTTTTCTTTTGTTTTTTCAGAAAGAAAGTTTGGCGTGCTAAATCCTAAAGGATTACCAAAAGAAGCTTCTAATGCCTTAAAATTCCCTTTTAAGCCTGACGGCCCCATGCCCCAGCGCCAGACCATATTATAGGCCCACCACATTGCCTGATGCATATCTTCATCTACGCCGGAGGTGGTGGTATTGAATTTTAATTTTTCCGCCACGTATGAGCCCAGTGTTACTTTAATGTTAGCCAGGTAATATTCACGGTTGTGGATATGCGATTCTTGGCGCGAATGGTGAGAGACAACCCCCAGCCCGATACTGCGCGGAATGATACTGGCTTTAAAGACGTCATCAGTAGGGTGCAGGAGGTAAGCTACGATAGCATGGCCGGCCTCGTGATAGGCGACTTGCTCTTTTTCTTTTTCGCTGAATTCAATGGGTTTCTTTAAACCTAAGTCTATCCTGTCCATGGCTTCATTTATTTCTTTCATGGTAACTTTTTCTTTTTTATTGCGCACCGCGATAATACTGGCTTCGCGGGCGATATTAGATATATCCGCAGGGCTTTTATAAACCGCTTTCCGGGCAACTACAGCTACATCGATGCTTTCTGGATCGTACTTTATTTTACTAAGATAAAAACGGAATAAATTCTCCCTGTCTTTTAGGCTCGGCAATCCGATATAGATTTTTCTGTCAAATCTTCCGGCGCGCATTAAAGCCGGGTCAAGTTCGCGTTCATCAACGTTAGTTGCTCCGATTACTACAACATTATTTTCTATTTTTCTTAAGCCGTCCATTTCCGTGAGCAGTTGATTTACAGCGGCATTTGCGCTCATCTGTCCGCCGAAACCCATATCTCCGCGGCGCGGCCGGGCAATGGAATCTACCTCGTCAATAAATACGATACATCCGCCGTGAAGCTCTGCCATGGCTCTGGCTTCTTTAAAAAGAGCGCGCAGTTTTGCCGCCCCTAATCCTACAATAATACCTTCTATTTCGCTGCCTACTACCGATAAAAAAGGCAAACCTACTTCTGTTGCAATAGCTTTTGCCAGGTAGGTCTTGCCGCATCCCGGAGGGCCGGAGAGCAGGAGCCCTTTGATTACCCTGCCGCCTACACGCTGCAGGCTGGAGCGGTCTTTGAGCAGCTGTACTACTTCCCAGGCTTCGCGTTTTACTTCATCCATTCCAATGACTTCCTTCCAGCGTATATTTACTTCTTCGCTTTTTACTTTTTTCTGGCCTAATTTAGTCATCCCCCCGCCAAAAAAGAACCAATAATGGAAAATAGTGTAGATGGAAGCAAAGATAATCGCGGTGACAATTGAAAAGAAGAATTGTAAAGGGATGCTTGAGAATTGCAGCTGTTTATAGAAGGACTCCAGGTTAAGCATGGCAGTGACGCCGGCAGAAAGCACGATAACCGTGAATATCCCTAAAATACTGGCAAGGGTTATAAGCAATATTTTGATCCAGTGCAATCTAAAATATACTTTTAATTTTCTTAAATCCGACATTTTCTAGCTCCCTTTCTTTTCTTATTTTATGAACAGAAATTTAGCTTAACATGAATATTCATAAAAGTCAATAAAGAAGAGGGGGTAGTTTTTGCTTGACTAGGCAAAACGGGTGTGTTATTCTACTATTCCTGTCTGTTTTCATAAAGAGGAATAGGAGATTATATGGAAAAAATAAGAGAGACTATTGGGCGGCAAATTCTGGATTCACGGGGGAACCCTACTATCGAGGTGGATATTATTCTGGATAATGGGATTTTAGGCCGGGCTGCGGTTCCTTCCGGAGCTTCCACAGGTGAAAAAGAAGCCCTGGAATTGAGGGATGGCGACAAATCCAAATATTTGGGAAAAGGAGTACTTAAGGCAGTCAATAATGTTAATAGTGTAATTGCTTTAAAGATAAAGGGTTTAGAGCCTGATTTTAAAAAAATAGATAAACTTCTTATTGACTTAGATGCCACAGCTAATAAGTCAAAATTAGGTGCTAATGCTATATTAGGAGTATCGTTAGCAGTTGCAAAGGCCGCGGCATTGGCAAATAGGCAGCCTTTATATAGATTTTTAGGCGGTAATCAGGCAAATATTTTGCCTGTGCCTCTGATGAATATCCTAAATGGCGGCTTGCACGCTGATAATAATTTGGATATTCAGGAATTTATGATTATGCCGATAGGAGCACCCAGCTTTTCCGAAGCAATAAGGTATGCTACCGAAGTATTCCACAGTTTAAAATCTCTTCTTAAATCTAAAGCGCTCTCTACATCCGTGGGGGATGAGGGAGGATTTGCTCCCCGGCTTAATTCAAACGAAGAGGCCTTGACTTTAATCCTTCAGGCTGTAGAAAAAGCAGGTTTCAAACCGGCAAAGGATATTTATCTGGCTTTGGATTGTGCTGCCAGTTCTTTTTATAAACCAGGGTTTTCTGAAAAAGACGGCGTTTATCAATTTGAGGGCGCGGCAAAAAACAGCAAAGATTTGATAAATATTTATAAAGACTGGATCGGAAAATATCCGATTGTTTCGATAGAAGACGGGCTTTCTGAACATGATTGGGGTGGCTGGAAAGAAATGACCCAGGCCTTAGGTGAAAAGACGCAGCTAGTCGGCGATGATATTTTTGTCACTAACCCTGAGATTTTTAGAAAAGGAATAGAACAGAAGATAGGTAATGCTATTCTGGTAAAAGTAAATCAGATCGGTTCTCTTTCTGAAACTTTAGAGGTAGTAAATTTAGCCAAGAAAAATAAATATGCGGCAATAATTTCCCACCGTTCAGGAGAGACCGAAGATACGACTATTGCGCACCTTGCTGTAGCTACCGGGGTAGGCCAGATTAAGACCGGATCTTTATCTAGGACAGACAGGGTCTGCAAATATAATGAATTGCTGCGCATCGAGGAAGAATTAAAAGGAGAGGCGGTTTACGCCGGCACTCTCTGGAAGAAATGATTTTAAAAAGGGCATTTTTGTATTCAGGGCTTGTAATTCTTTTCTTGGTAATATTTTTACCGGGCTTCTCAAAGCTGCAGGACTTAAGGGACAGGAATAAAGAATTAGAGGATAGGATCAAGCAATTAAAAGTAGAAAATACTCTTTTGAATACGGAACTAAAGCGTTTGGAAAGAGATCCCCTTTATCAGGAGAAGATAATCAGAGAGAAGATGGGTTTGGTACGTAAGGGCGAAGTTCCGGTGAAGATAATTCCTGAGGTAGAGTAGTATTGTTCTTTATTGCATGGATCACAAAGTCACAAGTGACAAAGTGTGACTCGAATATAAATAATCACGGGGTGGAGTCCCTCACTTCTTTCGGGATCCCACCTTACAAAAAGATATCGCGGGGTGGAGCAGTCTGGTAGCTCGTTAGGCTCATAACCTAAAGGTCAACGGTTCAAATCCGTTCCCCGCAATTTTTTATTTTAGAGGAAGTAAAATTAAAAAGATATTGGATAATATGAAAAAAGATATATTAATTACTACCACACTATTATTACTTATCAAAGGATTTTGTTATATCAAGTCAAGGAGATGCTGATTCCGCTTAGAAAAATAATTAAATATTCTCTTTTTTCACTCATACCTCTTCTGATTATATTTCTTTCACTT
Source organism: Candidatus Omnitrophota bacterium (assembly GCA_003644385.1). Taxonomy (GTDB): domain Bacteria; phylum Omnitrophota; class Gorgyraeia; order Gygaellales; family Profunditerraquicolaceae; genus B70-G16. The sequence goes on along the minus strand of QNCD01000001.1, from coordinate 40,668 downwards.
GAAGTTACGCAAAGAATACGCTACTCAATAAAACAGAAAAATCGGGCTTGGTTATTTTATGGGTTAAGAAAGGATAGTGAAAAATCAGATATAAATAATAAATATATAAAAATTTCTGAAATTGATGTAGATACTTTTTTAAATAAAGCATTTAATGATTTACGATTACCTTACGATATAAACAATAGGAATTATGAATATATAGTTTGTGTTGGCGGTTCTTCAACTGCAGGTGTATTTAATGAGCCTGAGCATAGGTATCCGTATCTTCTTAATCAACTGGTTAATAGTTCACTTTCAAGCTCTAACCATATAAAATATATTATTGTAAATATGGGAATGGCCGGAAGGTCTTCAGATAGCTATTATAAACCTCTTAAGAGAATATTAGAAAAAATTTCTCCAAAATTAATCATTTTTTACTGTGGATACAATGACATATTTATAAAAGATGTTAATAAAATTTATGCAACTGTTTCTGCTAAATTAGGCTCCTTTTACAATTTCTTAGAAAGATACAGCCTATTATTAGTGACACTCAAAGAAAAATTCCTCATAAATCAATCTAATCAAACTAAGTCTTATGAGCGAAACTCTGTGAGATATAAAGAACTAGAAAATGAATTTTATAAAAATATAGATAGTTGTGTTGACTTAAGTGTAAGTAAAAATATAAAAGTTATTCTAATGCCAGAAGTTTTAATGGCAAGAAATTTTGGAGAGATGACAACTAATTACGAAGATTATAGCGATAAATATAGCAATATCCCCGTTATTTTAAATAAAATCGCAAAAAAATATAATTGTGAATTTATCGATTTACATAACTATTTTGATAGTAATGATTTTAAAAAATATTTTATTGATCCTGTTCATTTGACTTCAGAAGGGAATAATATTTTAAGTAAGTTAATTTTACAAAAGTCAAAAACCCTTAAGGAATTAACAAATTAGAATTATTCCAAAGTAAAGGAGTAGTTTCAATAGACTAAAGGAGGTGATGAGGCTTAAAAGGGAGTTCTAAAAAGACGGAGTTTTTAAGCCTCATAACCTAAAGGTCAACGGTTCAAATCCGTTCCCCGCAACCAATAAGCCCGCCAATTAATTTTGGCGGCTCTTTTTGTTTTATTTACAATTTTATGATAAAAGTGGTATAATCAGGAAAGACTAAATGTAGAAAAGATTAAGCCATATTTTAGATAAGCAAAATGGAAAAGAGTTTAAAAAAAGAACTTAATCTTTTGGATATTTTCTGCGTGGCAACCGGAGCGATGATTAGTTCCGGTTTATTTATTTTGCCCGGTATAGCTTTTGCTAAAGCGGGCCCGGCGGTTATTCTTTCTTATTCCATAGCGGGATTATTCTGTCTTCCTACCCTTTTCAGCATGGCTGAATTGACCACTGCCATGCCTAAGGCCGGAGGGGATTATTTTTATATCATGAGGGGTTTCGGCCCTCTCTTAGGTACTGTAGCCGGCTTTTCTACTTGGTTTTCTTTAAGTTTAAAAGGCGCCTTTGCTCTCATTGGTATGGGTGCATATCTAAGTATAATAACCCATCTTCCTTTGAATATTATTGCTGTTATTTGCTGTCTGTTTTTTATTTTTTTAAATTTGGTCGGCGTCAAAGAGGCAGGAAGATTCCAGGTAATTTTAGTCCTGGGGCTTATCGCAGTGCTTTTAGGTTATGTTATCTTAGGGGTAAAAGCAGCAAAACCAATAAATTTTTCTCCTTTCTTCTCCAATGGTCTCGGAGCGATGTTTGCTACGGCAAGCTTTGTTTTTATTTCTTATGGCGGGTTGACTAAGGTGGCTGCTTTAGCCGAAGAGGTAAAAAATCCCGGAAGGAACTTACCTTTGGGGATGATTCTTTCCTTGGCGGTTACTTCCTGTCTTTATGCTGTAGTCATTTATGTAACTGTCGGCGTGTTAAATCCCGAAAGTTTAAAGGGCACCCTTATACCTATATCTGACGGAGCAGGAGCCATTGGCGGAGATATTTTAAGAATAATAATAAGCATCGGAGCATTTCTGGCTTTTATTTCTACTGCTAATGCCGGAATTATGACTGCGGCACGCTATCCCCTGGGTATGAGCAGAGATAAACTTTTACCCGCTGCTTTTCAAAGAATAAGCTCTAAGTTTAAAACGCCGTACCTTTCCATTTTATTTACCGGTTTATTTATGGTAGCTGTTATTATGTTTTTACAGCTGGATTTATTAGTCAAGGTTGCCTCCAGTATCTTAATCCTGCTTTATATTTTTGCAAATTTTACCCTTATTTTGTTTAGGGCGAGCAGAATTTCCAGCTACCGACCAAAATTCTACGCTCCTTTTTATCCATATTTGCAAACCATAGGGATACTGGGGGGAACCTTTCTTTTAATTGAAATGGGTACCTTTATTGTTTTTCTGACGGTTATTTTTATTTTAGCGGGGTTTGCCTGGTATAAGCTTTATGCCCAGAAACGAGCGGTTGGCGATTCTGCTTTAATATATGCTTTAGAAAGGCTAGTGGCCAAGGATAAAGAATTAATATCGGATAATCTCCTGACAGAGCTGAAAGATATCGTTATTCAGAGAGATGAAATTATTGAAGATAAATTTCATAAACTTATCGAACAATCCGATATTTTAGATATCGAAGAGATTTTAGAAATGGAAGATTTCTTCAGGCGGATTTCTGATAAGTTAGGAAAGAAGTTAAATTTAGCGCCCGAGAATTTATTTAGAAAATTTATTGAACGGGAGAAGGAGGCAAACACAGTAATAAAGAAAGGCCTGGCAATTCCCCATATTGTGGTTGAGGGTGAGAATATTTTTGAGATTCTTTTACTCAGGGCTAAAAAAGGGATAATTTTCCCCGATGATAATATAGTGCATACCATATTTGTGCTTGTGGGATCTATTGATCAGCGCCAACTGCATTTGAAAGTCTTAGCCGCTATTGCCCAGATCGCCCAGAATCCTGAATTTGAAAGAGATTGGCTGGGTGTAAAGGGAGAGGAAGAATTAAGGAATGTGGTTCTTCTTGCCGAAAGAAGAAGAGAATAAATTCTGCCTGAGATTCTTACTTAAGGATCCGCCTCAAGATTATATATGTTGAAAAAGCCAAGGTTTGATTTATAATAAATATAAATGGAGGAAGGCTAAACAGGATGAAAAAAGGTTTTACTCTTGTAGAAATGATGATTGTGGTTGCTGTAGTCGCTTTATTAGCGGCATTGGCTATACCTAATTTACTCAGAGCGCGCATGCAAGCTAATGAAACCTCGGCCCAGGCGTCATTGAAAATTATCGCCTCTGCAGAAATTTGTTATAATACCGCCAATTATACCTACGGAAACCTTGCGAATTTAAGCTTACCGGAAGCCCAGCCGCCATATATCGACGGCACTTTAGCCAGCGGAAGTAAATCCGGCTATAATTTTTATATCAGGGAAGCCACAGATTCCAGTTTTTGTATTTCTGCAGAACCGAAAAGCGCTAATCATGGCTCACAATCTTTTTGCATTACCGAAGATGGTGTAATAAGAGCTCTTTTTGGGGGTGGAGAAATTGCTTCTCACGATACCTGCGTAGGCTTATCGACTGTTCAATAATTATAGAGAGGATCCCTTCGTTTTAATTACTCTCCGAATGACAAAGAGTTACGATTGCTTAGGTGGTGAAATTTGTTAAAATGTTATAATTCCGAGGCGGTTATAACTCTTTTTATTATAATGAGTTAGAGATGATAGAAACGTCCCCAAGTATGAAGATATGGTTGCCTTTGTTACTGGCTTTTTTGGCGGGTATTTTTACCCACGTCGGCAGCTTCTTTGCTTTTTTTTGTTAAGAATCTTAAAAAAACTTATCTTCAGTTTTCTTTGGGTTTATCTGCCGGCGTGATGATTTCTATTTCTTTCATGGATATTTTGCCTTCAGCTATAACTGAGATCGGCTTCCTGAGGGCGGTTATTGCTTTCTTTGGGGGAATTATTTTGCTCGGCCTTCTTGATTTTATTATTCCCCACGAATATATAGAAGAGCATATCAAGAAAGAAGATTGCGACTCCAGGATTATGAAAGCAGGAATTTATACTGCCCCTAGGCCTGGCTATACATAATTTTCCTGAAGGCATAGCAGTTTTTATAAGTTCAATGGTAGATATAAAGCTAGGTATTTCTTTAGCTTTTGCTATCGCGCTGCATAATATCCCTGAAAGGATTGCGGTTGCAATACCGATCTATTATGCCAGCAAAAGCAGAAAAAAGGCTTTTTGGTATTCTTTTCTATCCGGATCCGCCGAACCTCTTGGGGCAATTATAGCTTTATTGCTATTGACGCCATTCCTAAATAGCTTGTTTATTTCTTATACCTTAGCTGCTGTTGCCGGCGTGATGGTTTTTATCAGTTTTGATGAACTCCTGCCTTTATCCTACGAAGGCGGAGGATATCATTTGTCGATTTTAGGAATTATAACCGGAATGTTAATAATCGCCCTAAGCATGCATATATTATAAAGTCAATGGGGACGTTTCCCTATTGCTAAACATCTTGATAATAAATAAGTTAAGACAAGGCCAAAATGAATAAAACAAAATTTATTATTTTCGCAAGATTAAAATACTTCATTTTGCCTATTCTGATACTTTCTTTAATTGGCTGCGCAAAGGCACGCATTTTATCTTTATTAACTAATCTGGCAAAAAATGAAAAGTTAAAAGAGCAGGCAGTGAGGCAGGAGACTATAAATTTTGAAAAGGCTAAAAATTTCATTTCCGCAAACGAAGTAGAAACCGGATTTTCTAAAGAGGATATTTTAAGAGATATCGGTGAGCCCTCTTTGATTATTTCTGAAGAAGAAAAAGAAAAATGGGTATATAAGGCGGCTGGGGAGGGTTGGATGGGCGGTGAAAAAATATATCTTTTTTTTGATAGAGAAGATAATCTGATTGAATGGGAGCATATCGGCCTTGAAACAGAAGAGGAATATTTACAAGAGGTCAGATCTCTCCCCGAAAATTTTTATCCTTTCACTGGAAAATCTTGCTAAGATCTTCCGCGGCAAAGGGTTAAGATTACCTTAAGGCACAACCTGGATAATTACACACTTAGGATGTGTAATTTCTATTGACTTCCTGTTCTTTAGTATTAAAATAAATATTTACCAAAGTTTTCATTTAAGACTAGTCTCTTTTCTTCCTCCTGTTTATACAAAAAAACGCAACTTTTCTTTAAAAAAGAATAATAATTTAATTAGTTTTTTACCAGTAAAAAAATGGAAGATATAAACCCCCAGAAGTTAATCGAGTTTATGAATTCAATAACTGACGGGTTTCTTCTCTTTGACCGTAATTTGAAATTAATCGGTATTAACCGGGCTGCGTTGAAACAATGGAATTTACGCAAGCAATCTGCATTGGGAAAACACATTTTAGAATTATCTATCAGTCCCGGTAGTAAAGAGGTGCGATATAGATATAGACGATATAAACAGGTTTTAAAAACAGGCAAACCTTTTATTATCGATAACGCTGTGTTGTGTCCTGAGGTCGGAGAAAGGCACGCTTTTTTGCGGGCTTTTAGGGTAGGAGATGGGTTGGCAATTATAGGTACAGATATAACCGAGCGTAAAAAAACAGAAAGGCTTTTGAGGGATAATGAAAAGAAATACAGGCTTTTAGCAGCCAACACCTTAGATGTTATATATACCGTTGACCTTAATTTTAATATTACATTTATTAATGAGGCTGTATTTAGGCTATTGGGTTATAAGAGAGAAGAGATAGAGGGGGTAAACGTAAATAAAATAGCTACGCCAGCAAGTATAAAGATATTAAAAAAAGCAGCTAGGGGTCTTTTCTATGAAGCGCGTAAGGGAAAAATACGCCAGGCCCAGGTTGAGGTGCAGTATATCCATAAAGACAGGCATCTTATAGATTGCGAAACAGTAGCCAGCCCGATAATCAGCGAGGAGGGTAAAATTATCGGATTCCAGGGCAGGGTTACAAATATTACTGAACGCAAGAAGATTGAAAAGGCTTTAAAGTTAGAGCGGCTGAGGCTCAGGGAATATTTTGAGAATCTGCCAATCTGCGCTTACAATATTTCTTTTGACGGTAAGATTATCGATTGCAATAAGTTAGCTGTTAAAACTCTCGGCTATAAAGATAAATCGCAATTAGCAGGAAAATCTTTTATTACTATTTATGCTTCCTCCTCACAGAAAAAGGCAAAGAGGCTTTTCAGGCTTTGGAAGAAAAAACATAAAATTAAGGATGAAGAGCTGCAGGTCATTACCAAACAGGGGAAAATACTCGATGTTTTATTAAATGTCAATACTATTTACGGACTAGGCGGAAAGCCTCTTTATAGTATTTCTACGCATTTAGATATTACCAGGCGTAAGGAGGCAGAGCTAGCGCTTAAAGCAAGTGAAGAAAAATTTAAAGAGATAGTTTCAAAGATCCCGGGAGTGGTTTATCAAACTTTAGTCAAAGAAACCGGTGAGCACGTATTCTTATTTGTAAGCGATAATGCTTATAAGATTTTTGGTAATCGCCCGCAAATGCTCTATAAAGACCATTCTCTGGCTTTTAAGAATATCCTTTCTGAAGATAAAATAGGATTGAATAATTTAATAATTAAATCACTTAAAACCCTTAAACCATACGAGGCAGAATTCAGGATAATGACTAAAGCAGGGCAATTGAAATGGGTGTATGCTACTTCTACCCCCCGTAAATTCCCGGGAGGCGGGGTTGTTTTTAACGGAATAGTTTTTGATATTACCCAGCGTAAGCAGGTAGAGGAAGCGTTTAAGGAAAGTGAATTGCGTTTAAGACAGGTCGCTGAGAATATCAAGGAGTCATTTTGGATAAGTGAAGGAGTAAACAAAAAGCCGCTGTATCTTAGCCCTGCTTATGAAAAAATCTGGGGCTGCTCCAGGCAGACCATGTTTAAAGACCCTCAAGCATGGATAAAAGCAGTAGTAAAGGAAGATCGGCCAAAATTGATTGCCTGTGTAGATAGGTTAGCAAAAGGAGACTTTTCCGAACAGAATTTTCCGGATTTTCGCGTTGTGCATCCGGATGGTTCTTTGCATTGGGTGGCAGCGCGTGTCTATCCCATCAGGAATAAAAAAGGCCAGATTTTCCGCGTAGCCGGTTTTGCCGAAGATATTACCGAACGCAAAAAAGCTGAAGAAATCATAAGGCAAAGCGAAGAAAAATACCGTTCAGTGGTAAATAATATAAAAGTCGGGATATACAGGAATACTCCCGGCACTAAAGGGCGTTTCCTGCAGGCAAACTCGGCAATAGCCAAGATTTTCGGTTATGATTCGCTTCAGGAATTTATGGGGGTTCGGGTTATTGACCTTTATCCGGATCCTAAACAAAGAAAGAAGGTAGTCGAAGAAATAGCTAAGAAAAGTTCGGTGAGGAATTTAGAGATAGAATTGCGAAAAAAAGACGGCAGCCCAGTCTGGGTATCTATTTCAGCTTCGGTACAGCGCGACAAAAAAGGTCAAATCAAATGGATAGACGGAATATTGGAGGATATTAGCGAAATTAAACACTTGGAACAGGCAAAGGCAAATTTAATCCGTAATATTTCACATGGTTTAAATACGCCGCTGGCATTATCGCAGATGTCTTACCAGATTTTACAGGAAGGAATAGCAGAAAATAATATGGATTTAATAAAGAAGGCATACGCCATAGGCAAGACCAGCCTGGATAAGTTAGGAAAAGATACCAAAAATATTATGGATGTTTTTTCCCTGGAATTAAGAAAATTAACGAAAAGAGGAAAAAGAAAGATTTCGTTAGAGAAGGTAGTAAAGAAAATAGTTCTTAATTTGGCCGATTTAACTCAATCGAGAAAAAATATAATAAGGGTAGATATCGGCAAAGGGGCTGATAAGGTTATTATGGCTGTAAGAGATTTAAGCTTTCTTTTAGGCAACCTTATAGAGAACGCAGTTAAATTTACGGAAAACGGCCGTATATATATCAGCAGCCGCAGAATTCAGGACCGAGTACGTATAACAGTAAAAGATACTGGTTATGGATTTAGTCCTATTGATAAGGATAAGTTGTTCACTAAATTTTATAAACAACATCCGGCAATAGCAGGAGAAGGGGTGGGGTTAGCCATATGTAAAGAAATCGTTGATAGTTACAAAGGAAGTATTAAACTATTTTCTAGAGGCCAGGACCAGGGCGCTAGCGTGGTCGTAGAATTGCCTTTGAAATAATAAGTGCTCATATCCTCAGGAGGCGTATATGGTTATAGTAGAAAAAAGAGTAAAACAAATTTTAATCGTCGAAGATGATAAAAAGATGCAGGATATCTATAAAATTTATTTTCGCGACCAGGCAAAGAAGTATAAAATTGAAATTGTCGGTTCGGTTGAGGAAGCAACAAAGCGCCTGGCAGAGGGTACTTTTGACCTTTTGATTTTAGATATAATTATGGAACCGGTCCCCGGCGACTCTTTATTTGTCTATGTCAGGTCAATTAAAGAAACACGCAATATGCCTATAATAGTGGTCAGCGTTCTAAATCCGGATAATTTATGGAATCTTAAGGCAATCAACGGCGCCAAATTTATCCAGAAGCCGGTGACCAAACAAAGGCTTTTAAAAGAGATAAAGGCTGTTATAGGTTGATGATTTTGCTTGCTATTTATCAATCGATTTTCCTGCCCGAAATTCCCCATAGTATAACCCCCTTTTTGGATATTTTATAAATGATTCAGGTGCTCTCCAGGCTTAATTTTTTGGTTGCTAAAGCAAGATTTTTTGTTATAATAAAGACTCCCCGCAATTTTTTAAGGAGAACGCATGATTGAACGTTACAGCCTACCCAAAATGTCCTATATCTGGCAGGAGGAATTTAAGTTTAAGACCATGCTGGATATAGAAATACTTGCCTTAGAAGCCCTGGTAAAAGAAAAAGAGGTCCCCAGGGAAATCTTAATACGAATTAAAAAAAAGGCAAAGTTTAATCTAAATAAGATTAAAAAGATCGAAGAAAAAACTCAACATGATGTGGTGTCTTTTGTAAATAATGTAGCACAATATATTGGGGCAGACGCAAAATACCTGCATATCGGCCTGACTTCTTCGGATCTCCTGGATACCACGCTTGGGGTGCAATTAAAAGCAGCAAGCGAAATATTAATCGGGGATTTAAATAAGCTGATTAATTTACTGGCTAGAAAATCCAAGAAATATAAAGAGATGGTTTGCATTGGGCGTACCCATGGCGTGCACGCCGAACCCACCACATTTGGATTAAAACTTGCTTTGATGTATGATGAAACAAAAAGAAACCTCAACCGCCTTCTTCAGGCAAAAGAAGGGGTCCGCATAGGTAAGATTTCCGGGGCAGTAGGTACGTATGCTAATATAAACCCGAGAGTGGAGAGGTACGTCTGCGATAAGCTTGGGCTTAGGGCAGCTAGAATTTCTACCCAGGTTATACAACGAGATGTATATGCACAATATATGGCCACATTAGCTATAATCGGTGCCAGCCTGGAAAAATTCGCCACTGAAATCAGGCATTTACAGAAGACCGAGGTTTTAGAGGCAGAAGAACCTTTTGCCAAAAGCCAGAAGGGTTCATCTGCTATGCCGCATAAGCGTAATCCGGTTATCTGCGAAAGGATCTGCGGGTTAGCCCGGGTTTTAAGAGGAAATGCTTTGGCAGCAGTAGAAAACATTACCCTCTGGCATGAACGCGATATATCTCACTCTTCGGTTGAGCGGATAATCATGCCGGATTCTACACTTGCCCTGGATTATATGCTGAATAAATTTATTGAGGTTATTGAAGGGTTAATCGTATATCCTGATAACATGCTGGCAAATTTAGTTAAAACAAAAGGCCTGATTTTTTCGCAAAGACTGCTTTTGAAGCTGATGAAAAAAGGCCTCACCCGCCAGAAAGCCTACGATTTAGTGCAAAGAAACGCGATGCGGGCCTGGAGGGAGAACCGCGAATTTAAAGAATTACTTTTAAGAAATAACCAACTTTGCCGATGCCTTTCTCCAAAAGAATTAGACAGGATTTTTGATTTGGACTATTACCTACGCCACGTAAACAAAATTTTTAGCAGGCTCGGCTTATCCCGTTAAACAAAAGTTATCCCTTTTGATAGTTTTCTGATATTTTGAGAATAAGCGTATATATTAATCCCACCTTAAACCTCTTATACACAGACGTTAAGATGATTCATTAGGTATTTTTAAAAACTTTTAGTTTCTGCAACGCAGCAGAAAAGAATTTTTGGATTTCGTCGATGGCGCCGGTATCCGGAAAAGAATAATTATGTAAAATTTAAACTTTGTTTTTAGAAAGGAGTTTCCAGATGTCTTCTGATGTATTGATTACTCAAGAGGTAGTAGAAAAAACAGGTTTAAATATGGAAGAATACGCGGAGATTAAAAAATGCTTAGGCAGAGAGCCCAATTATACCGAATTAGGCATGTTTTCGGCGATGTGGAGCGAGCACTGTTCCTATAAGAATTCCAGACCGGTTTTAAAACTTTTCCCTACCAAAGGTAAACAGGTTATCCAGGGGCCGGGAGAAAATGCAGGTATTGTTGATATCGGAAGCGGCCTGGGAGTAGTTTTTAAAATCGAATCGCACAATCATCCTTCGGCAGTCGAACCTTACGCTGCTTCAGCTACCGGCGGTGGTGGATGCGTGCGCGATATTTTTACTATGGGTGCAAGGCCGGTTGCGCTTTTAGATTCCCTGCGCTTAGGAACTCTAAAAACAGAGCGGGTAAAATTTTTATTTAAAAATATAATCAAGGGTTTCACCGACTACGCCAATGTTGCCGAGATCCCGGTAGCGGGCGGGGAAATATACTTTGATGAGTCTTTTGAAGGCAACCCTTTAGTTAATGCCATGACCGTAGGGATAGTTAAAAGAAAAGATATAGTGAAAGCCAGGGCAACAGGCGTGGGAAATTTAGTGCTGATTGTCGGTGGAGGAACCGGAAGAGACGGAGTCGAGGGCGCAGCATTTGCTTCTTCGGGATTAGACGAAGATTCAGCTAAAAAGAGTTCGGCGGTAGCAATCGGTGACCCACATATGGGCAAAATTTTACGCGAGGCCTGCCTTGAGTTGATGCAGAAAAAGCTGGTTTTAGGGATGCAGGATATGGGAGCTGCTGGCTTGACTTGTTCCATTTGCGAGACTTCGCATAAAGCGTCAACAGGAATCGAGATTGACATCTCTTTAGTTCCACGAAGAGAAGAAGGCATGAATGCTTATGAGGTAATGCTTTCTGAATCACAAGAGAGAATGCTGGTAATTGTTGATAAGAATAAACTGGATAAGGTTAAAGCTGTTTTTAGAAAGTGGAAAGTCCCGGTTGATGTTATCGGCCGGGTAAGTAACGATGGTATGGTGCGGGTGAAAGAATACGGGGAAGTTGTAGCTGAAGTTCCGGCTTCTGCGTTAGTAAAGGCTCCGGTTTATTACCGTAAAACCAGACGGCCAAAGTATCTATCTAAAGTAAATAAGTTCAATCCGCTCAGTGTTAAAGAACCCGGTAATTTAAACACAAGCCTCCTGGCGTTATTGAGTAATCCTTCCATTGCTAGCAAGGCATGGGTATTTAAACACGCAGATCCTAAAGTGGCTAAGAATATACTTTTAGGTCCGGGTTCTGATGCCGGGGTGATTGCAGTTTCCGGGACAAAAAAGGCGGTGGCAGTTACCACCGATTGCAATTCTGCTTATTTGTTTTTAGATCCTTTTAAAGGAGGTGCCATTGCTGTTAGTGAAGCAGCCAGGAATTTAGTTTGTTCGGGCGCTAAGCCCCTGGCGATTACCGACGGAATAAACTTCGGTAATCCCAAAAATCCCGAGGTCTTCTGGCAATTTAGGCAGGCAGCCTTAGGAATCTCCAAGGCCTGCCGTGCGTTAAATACGCCGGTAGTAAGTGGCAACGTCAGTTTTAACAACGAAAATCCCAAGGGTTCAGTTGACCCTACGCCTATTATCGGGATGGTGGGTTTGATAAAGGACAGAAAAAATATTACCACCCAGTATTTTAAAGCAGCAGGGGACGTAATTCTACTTTTAGGAAGAACTAAGGCAGAACTCGGCGGCAGCGCTTATTTAAAAACCGTACACGGCTTAAAGAAAGGCAGGGCGCCGAATATCGACATGAATTTAGAGAAAAAAGCACAACTAGTTACTTTAGAAGCAATAGAAAAAGGTTTAATTCAATCTGCGCATGATTGTTCTGAGGGAGGCTTGGCAGTAGCATTAGCTGAGTGTTGTATCAGCAACCCTAAGAAAAGGCTGGGCGCGATAGTTGATGTATCGCAGAGTAGGCTGAGAAAGGACGCGCTTTTGTTTAGCGAATCGCAATCGCGTATTATTTTAAGCGCAAAGCCTAAAAATGTAAAAAAGATTCTCGCTATTGCCGGAAAAAATAAAGCACCGGTTGCGGTTATTGGGACAGTAAGAGGCAAAAATCTGATAATTAACAAATCGATTAAGCTGTCCGTCGAAAAACTCTATAAAGCTTGGCACGGTGCAATAGAAAAGAAGTTAAAAAGTTAATTTTAAGTTAAGCTGGCTTTGTTGTGAGCGAAAGGAGCCCGAAGATGAGAATAAAAGATTCCGAAAGCAGGTATTTTGCTGAAGATCCCTGGCGCGTATTCAGGATTATGTCTGAGTTTGTCGAAGGTTTTGAAGTCCTTTCGCAGCTTGGCAAGGCAGTATCTATATTTGGTTCCAGCCGCACAAAACCAGGGAATAAATACTATAAACTGGCCGAAGAAACTGCTTTTCTTTTAGCCAAGGAAGGATACGCTATAATTACTGGAAGTGGCCCGGGGATAATGGAAGCCGCTAATAAAGGCGCCAGAAAAGCAAAAGGCCGCTCTATAGGTTTAAATATCCAGATTCCCTTGGATCAAAAACCTAACCAATACGTTGACAATTTATTGGAATTCCGTTATTTCTTTGTGCGCAAGGTAATGTTTGTAAAATACGCAAATGCCTTTGTGATCATGCCCGGCGGCTACGGTACGCTGGATGAGTTCACCGAAGCAATAAATCTTATCCAGACTGAACGCATAGAAAAATTTCCGGTAATATTATTCGACAAAGAATACTGGCATGGCATGATTGATTGGTTAAAGTCTGCGGTTTTAAAAAACGGAAATATCAGCCCAAAAGACTTAGATATTTTTTCAGTAGCGGATAGCCCTAAAGATGTTATTAAGGCAATTAAAAAATTTTATGCTTAATTGCCTTTATAAATAGTTTTAGAAAGGAGTTAAAATGAGCGGAATTTTCGGAACTATTTCAAAAAATAACTGCGCTCAAGATTTATTTTACGGAACAGATTACCATTCTCATCTTGGGACTCAGTTTGCGGGATTGTGTATTTGGGACGGTAAGGAGCTGGTTCGTAAGATACACGATATAAAAGGTGCCCAATTTAAGACTAAATTTTATGAAGATTATCCGGGAATGAAAGGTAGGCAGGGAATCGGAGTGATTAGTGCCAAAGACGAACAGCCGATTATCGCGCATTCGAAATTCGGGCCGTTTGCTATTGTTACCAATGGTTTTATTGATAATGCCAATGAGCTTACTACTCAGCTTTATAAGAAAGGACAGTCTTTTAGCGAGGTTAGCGACGGAACAGTCAATTTGACCGAATTGGCAGCAAAATTAATTATCCAGGGCAAAAATATTATTGAAGGTATCGAATTTATGTTTTCCAAAATCGACGGTTCATGCTCGCTGCTTTTGATGAACAAAGACGGAATTTATGCCGCACGGGACAGGTTTGGTTATACTCCTTTAGTAATCGGTAAGCGCAACTCAGATTGGGCAGTAACTACCGAGACTACTGCTTTCAGCAATCTTGGATTTAAAATCAAAAAATATGTAGCTCCGGGAGAGATCGTTTTTATTAATAAAAAAGGTATGAATACCAAGCGCAAGGGGAAAAATTTTAACCAGATCTGCGCCTTTTTATGGATTTATACCGGATTCCCAGCTTCCTCTTACGAAGGAATAACCGTAGAGCTAGTCAGGGAAAAATGCGGAGCATTCCTGGCAAAGGGCGATAAAGCAAAAAGGGATGTAGTATCAGGTATCCCGGATTCAGGGACTACCCATGCTATAGGTTATGCTATGGAATCGAGGTTACCTTTTAGGAGAGCCTTGGTGAAATATACTCCCGGTTTTGACCGTAGCTATACTCCGCCTTCTCAAGAAACTCGCGACCTGATTGCCAAGATGAAGCTTATTCCGGTTCAGGAAATAATCAAAGGCAGGCGTATTGTAGTCTGCGATGATTCCATTGTCAGGGGTACCCAGCTTAAGAATTATACCGTACAAAAACTTCGTGAGTGCGGGGTTAAAGAAATCCACCTGCGCGTAGCATGTCCGCCTTTAATGTTTCCCTGCAAATTTAATTTTTCTACCCGCTCTACGCACGAATTGGCTGCGCGAAGGGCAATAAAGGCAATCGAAGGAAGAGAGGCAAAAGATATAAAAAAGTATCTGGATGAAGGCGGAATAAAATACAAAAAAATGGTCAATTGGATTAAAAAGGACCTTGGGGTCACAACACTAAAATATCAAAAGTTAAACGATATGGTCAAGGCTATAGGATTGCCTAAAGATAAACTGTGTCTATATTGCTGGACAGGGAGAGGGCACAAATGAAAGGTCTGACTTATAAAAAATCAGGAGTGGACATAGAAAAGGCAAATCAATTTAAAACTAAACTTAAAAGTTCGCTTAAAAAGTCATACGGCAGCGCGGTTTTAAAAGGCGTAGGGGGCTTCGGCAGCCTCTTCGACCTTTCTAAAATCAAATACAAAGACCCAATCCTGGTCTCTTCTGCCGACGGAGTTGGAACAAAGTTAAAAATCGCCTTTTTAGTCAACAAACACGATACTGTGGGTATTGATGCGGTAGCAATGAACGTAAATGATATTTTGTGCGTGGGCGCTGAAACGCTATTTTTCCTGGATTACATTGCCTTCAGTAAGTTAGATTCTGATATTTTAGTGGATGTAGTTAAGGGGGTGAATGAAGGTTGTTTAGAGGCCGGATGCGTTTTAATCGGAGGGGAAACTGCCCAGATGCCCGGTTTCTACAAAGACGGAGATTATGATTTATCAGGATTTTGCGTGGGAATAGTGGAGCGTAAGAATATTATTGACGGTTCTAAAATTTCTTTAGGCGATATAGTAATCGGTTTGGAATCCAACGGAGTCCACTCTAATGGATATTCCTTAGTGCGCAGAGTATTTTCTGAAAGCGAATTAAAGAGCATGAGCGATGAGTTGCTTAAACCCACGCGCATTTATGTTAAGCCGGTTATTTCTCTGCTTTCGGCTTTAAGGCGACAGCCTCCGATTGTCAAGGGAATCGCCCACATTACCGGAGGGGCGTTTTATGATAAGATTGCCAGGATTTTACCGGATAATTTCAATGTAACAATAAATAAAAGCGCCTGGAATGTGCCGAAAATATTCCGCCTGATTCAGAATAAAGGCGGTATAGAAGATAAAGAGATGTACCATACCTTTAATATGGGTGTGGGGATGGTTTTGATTGTCGCGCCGGAATTCGCCAAGGGAGTAATTTCAAAACTTGCCGAATCTAAGGTGAAGTCTTGGGTTATTGGCAAGGTGGTTAAGGGTAAGAAGCAAGTAGAGATTGCATAGGGACTGTCCCTAGCGAAGTAATAAATAGTTACTGAATGTGTCGGTTTTCTCGCTTAGGTCGGTTTTCCCTGCCAAAGGCGGGGACGTCAATGATCTTTCGTATTTTCGGCGGCTGCGGGACTCGCCCCGTCGGCGCTCACGCGCCAGACGGGCTCGGACATCCTCGTCGTCCGAATGCTTTCGCGTTCGGATTCCCGAAAATACTCAAGCTCCATTGACTAAAACCTCCATTCGCTCGAAATTCCGCCAGATTCAGTTAAAACATAATAGTTTAAATTATGAGAATACTGGTTATTGGTTCTGGTGGTAGGGAGCATGCGCTGGTGTGGAAGATAGCTCAGTCGAAACTGGTGGATAAGGTTTTTTGTGCGCCGGGTAATGGCGGGATATCCCAGCTGTCAGAGTGTATTGATATTAATGTAGAGAATATCGGGCGGTTATTAGACTTTGCGCGTCAGGAAAAAATTGATTTAACAGTAGTGGGCCCTGAGGTTCCTTTATCCTTAGGTATTGTGGATGAGTTTGAAAATAATAAATTGAAAATATTCGGGCCAAGTAAAAAAGGCGCGCGCCTGGAAGCAAGCAAGGTTTTTGCCAAGGAATTAATGGCAAAATATAAAATCCCTACTGCAGATTTTCAGATTTTTGATAACCCCGAAGAAGCCAGGAAATACATTGATAAGATCAATGGCCCTTGCGTGGTAAAGGCAGATGGTTTAGCGCAGGGGAAAGGCGTAGTAGTGGCAAAGACTCCTGATGAGGCTAAGAAGGCAGTAAATTCCATGATGCAGGATAAGATCTTCGGCGATGCGGGAAATGAGATAATCATCGAAGAATGCCTAGAGGGAGAGGAGGCCTCGATTATTGTAATTACAGATTCTAAAACAGTCATTCCTTTAGCTTCCAGCCAGGACCATAAACGCATTTTTGATAACGACAGAGGCCCGAATACCGGAGGTATGGGGGCATATTCTCCGGCGCCGGTAGTCAGCCCGGGCTTATTTAAGTTAGTTTTAGAAAAAATAATTCATCCTACAATTGATGGTTTAGTAAGAGAGGGCATAAATTATAAGGGGACATTATACGCAGGCATCATGATTACTAAGGAGGGCCCCAGGACTTTAGAATTTAATGTGCGTTTTGGAGATCCTGAGACCCAGGCAATATTACCGCGCCTTGAATCGGATTTAGTAGAAGTGATGCTTGCTGCAAGCGATAGAAAGTTAAGCAGTATTTTAAAGAATAACGGGTTAAAATGGGATGAGCGCGCCTGCGTTTGTGTAGTCTGTTCATCCAGAGGATATCCGGGAAAATACGAGAAGGGCAAAGAGATTTCCGGACTAAAGGAAGTTGCGAAGATTAAAGATACGGCAGTTTTTCACGCGGGAACAAAGAAGGTCACAAAGTCACAAGGTCACAAAGTCACAAGTTTTGTCACTAACGGCGGAAGGGTTTTGGGGGTTGCCGGATTAGGAAAGACTATAAAAGAGGCGATAGATAAGGCTTACCAGGCAGTGGGAATGATTAATTTTGAAGGCATGCATTATCGTAAGGATATTGGGGCAAAAGCATTGTAAAACGGAGGGTTTAATGGGCAGAGCAATCAGCATTATAATGGGCAGCCAATCGGATTTAACAACCGTAAAAGAGGCAATTGATTTATTGAAAAAATTTAAAGCGGATTTTGAAATAAAAGTTTTATCCGCACACCGCAGCCCTAAAGAATTAGCTCAATATGTAGAAGCCGCATCCGAAAGAGGAATAAAGGTCTTTATTGCCGCAGCAGGCGGCTCTGCCGCGTTAGCGGGAGTAGTTGCCGCGCACTCTGTTTTACCGGTAATAGGTATTCCTATTGAGACAAAAAGTTTAAAAGGCCTGGATTCGTTATTGTCTACGGTCCAGATGCCCGGAGGAATTCCGGTTGCCGCTATGGCTATAGGTAAACCAGGAGCTAAGAATGCTGCCATATTTGCCCTGGAAATCCTGGGCATTACCGATAAAAAGATAAAATCGCGCCTGACAGCATTTAAAAAAGAAATGCGGATAAAGATTAAAAAGATAAAAATAAAAGCATGAAGACCAAGATAGTTAAACTGGATGCCGGCGATATAAAAAATAGCAGTGTCAAAGAGGCAGCGGATATTTTAAACGGCGGCGGGCTAGTAATCCTTCCTACTGAAACAGTATACGGTATTGCCGCTAATGCGCTGAATAAAAAAACTCTGGATAAATTGTATGAAATCAAAAAGAGGCCGAAAGATAAACCCTTTTCTTTACACATAGATAAAAAAGAAAAAATAAAGGATTTCGCCGCGGATATTCCGGTTATAGCCTATAAGCTTATTGAAAAATACTGGCCCGGCCCTTTGACTTTGATATTTAAATCAAATAATAAAGGCACTATCGGCATACGCATGCCGGATTGCGAGATTACCCGCGAGGTTATTACTTTAGCAGATGTTCCGGTTGTCTTGCCTTCGGCAAATTTATCAGGGAATCCGCCTCCGGTTGATTTTGCAGAGGCGATAAAAGATTTTTCAGGAGAGGTGGATTTTGCAATAGATATCGGCCCTACCCGGCTGAAGTTAGAATCCAGTATTGTGGACCTGACTATATCTGCGCCGAAAGTAATAAGGGAAGCCGCAATTAAAAAAGAAGATATAGAGGATATCCTGAAGAAGAGGACAGTACTTTTTGTCTGTACGGGAAATTCCTGCCGTTCGGTAATGGCTAAAGCGCTACTGGAAAAGAAATTAAAAGAGAAAAAACGCAAAGACGTTGAGGTCTTATCTGCCGGAATAATGATGTTCTCCGGACTAGGCGCCAGCGAAGAAACAAAACAGGTCTTAATGCGGCAGGGGATGGATGTATTCGCACACCGTTCCCAGAGGATAACCGAGGAGATGATCAGAAAGTCAGATATAATTTTAGTGATGGAGAAGCTTCATGAGAAAAGGCTCTTAGAATTGGCTCCCGAAGCTAAAAACAGGGTTTTTTTATTAAAGGAATTTGCTAAAATAGAAGATGATAACAATATGGATATCGCTGATCCGATTGGAAGGCCTTATGAATTCTTTGAGGAGACTTATGAAATTATAAAAGAAGCAATAGGGAGGGTGGCTAATATAATATGAAAAAAATAATTATCGCTTCCGACCACGCAGGATTCCCTTTAAAAGAGAAATTAAAGCCTTATTTAGAAAGCAAAGGTTTTTTGGTAACAGATTTAGGAACGCATAACAGCCAGCGTTGTGATTATCCTGAATTTGCTTATGCATTGGCAAGTAGAGTTTCCCATGGAAAATTTAAAAGGGGAATTTTAATTTGTAAAAGCGGTATCGGCAATTCCATTGTCGCTAACCGCTTAAGAGGAGTACGTGCGGCATTATGCCTTAATATTAAAGCCGCAGGCCTTTCGCGGAAACACAACGACAGCAATGTACTGGTGTTAGGTTCTGCTTTTGTGAATATTACGCAAGCAAAAAGGATCGTAAACGCTTGGTTAAATACGAGTTTTTTAGGCGGCAGGCATAAAAGACGTCTCAATTTAATCAAAAAGATTGAAAAAGGTATAAGGATAAGATGATGAAAAATATTCAAAAAATCGACCCTCATGTTTATCTACTGATAAAAAATGAGATAAAAAGGCAGCAGGATAATCTGGAGCTGATTGCATCGGAAAACTTTACTCATCCTGCGGTCTTAGAAGCCCAAGGCTCGGTATTAACTAACAAGTATGCCGAAGGCTATCCCGATGCGCGCTGGTACGGGGGCTGCGTTAATGTGGATACTGCAGAAAGCTTGGCAATCGAGCGGGCAAAAAAGTTATTCAACGCAGAGCACGTCAATGTCCAGGCACATTCCGGCACACAGGCAAATATGGCGGTTTATTTTGCAACGCTTAAGTTTCAAGATACTATTTTGGCGATGGATCTTTCCTGCGGCGGGCATTTAACTCACGGCCACCCTTATAATTTTTCCGGGATGTTTTATAACGTAGTGACCTACGGCGTAGATAAGAAGAGTGAGGTCCTGGATTACGGGCAAATTTTAGATTTAGCTAAAAGGTATAAACCTAAACTTATTTTAGCCGGTGCCTCTGCTTATCCGAGGAAAATTGATTTTAAAGAATTCCGTAAAATTTGCGATAAAGTAGGAGCATATTTATTTGTGGATATGGCGCATATCGCCGGGCTGGTAGCGGGAAAGGTTCATCCCTCTCCGGTTCCTTATGCGGATTTTGTTACCTCTACTACCCATAAGACTTTGAGGGGGCCGCGCGGCGGATTTGTAATTTGCAAAAAAGAATTTGCCAAAAAAATCGATAAAGAAGTCTTTCCCGGGATTCAAGGCGGGCCATTAATGCATGTAATTGCCGCCAAAGCCGTTGCTTTCCGGCAGGCAATGAGCCCGAAATTCAGGGCCTATCAGAGACAAATTGTAAAAAATTCGCGGGAGTTGGCCAGAGCCCTGACTAAGTATGGTTTCCGGATTGTTTCAGGCGGTACGGATACGCACCTTATACTTGTTGATTTAACCGAAAAGCGCATAACCGGTTCGGATGCCTCAGGGGTATTAGAAAAAGCAGGTATCACCGTCAATAAAAATCTTATACCGTTTGATAAAAAAAGCGCTGCTACCACAAGCGGTATACGCTTGGGAACAGCGGCATTGACCACGCGCGGGATGAAAGAAAACCATATGCGCCAAGTCGCAAAATTTATTTATGAGGCAATAGAGGCAAGCGATAATCCGAAGGAACTGGCTAAAATCAAAGAAAAAGTATTGATTTTAAATCGAAGATTTAGCTTATATCCTGAACTTGCAAAGAGCTGAAAATGAAAAAGAAAAGAGTGTTAAGGAAAAAAATACCTAAGAGGCCCAAGTGGGATGAATACTTTTTAGAGGTTGCTCAACTTGTTTCTAAGAGAGCGACCTGCCTTAGGCGCCGCGTGGGAGCGGTTTTGGTAAAGGATAAAAAGATTTTGGCTACCGGCTATAACGGTGCGCCTTCCGGACTTGAGCACTGTTTAGATATCGGCTGCCTGAGAGAAAAAATGAAAATACCCTCTGGTCAGCGTCATGAACTTTGCCGCGGCCTGCACGCTGAGCAAAACGTAATTTTACAGGCGGCTTTATACGGAGTAAGCACCAAAGAAAGCACTCTCTATATTACTAACCAGCCATGTATAATTTGCGCCAAGATGCTGATTAATGCCGGCGTTAGGGAGATCGTTACAACCGGAGATTATCCTGATGAATTAGCGCGCAGGTTCTTAAAAGAAGGAAAAATCAAGGTAAGAAAGGTCAAATAACTGTCAGCTAACAACTTTCAGTTTTCAGCTACTATCAATTTACTGCTACTGGAGGCTGGCAATGACATCTTAATATAAGATGAAATGTCCCTATTGCGGATATAAAGAGGACAAGGTAGTGGATTCTCGCGCTACTGCCGAGGAGTCGGCGATAAGGCGCAGGCGCGAATGCCTTAAGTGCGGCAAACGTTTTACAACCTACGAGTATATCGAAGAAGTTTCACTGATGGTTATAAAAAAAGACGGCCGGCGCGAGCCTTTTGACCGGAAAAAAATATTATCCGGAGTAATGCGCGCCTGCGAAAAAAGGCCGATCAGTATAGAGAAGATGGAAGAAGTAGTTGCGCAGATAGAGCGCGCAATACAGAAAAAATCCGACCGCGAAGTTATCGCTTCCAAGATCGGAGAGCTGGTAATGGAAAAATTAAAAAACCTTGACGACGTAGCATACGTAAGGTTCGCCTCAGTTTACAGGCAATTTAAAGACGTGGGGCAGTTTATGGTGGAGTTAAAAGATATACTTAGCGAGGGCAAAAAGCGCCCTCTGAGAATCCAGAGATAAAAGCAGATATTTATTTTGTAACCCAGTAAGGATAAGGAGATTATCGAGATGACTGAAATGGAATTAAACAAGATAGTAATCGATGAGAAGAGGCACGACCAGTTAATTGTTTTAAAAGAAAAAAACGGAAACAGAATACTTCCTATCGTAATCGGCCTGCACGAGGCTTCGGCAATAAAATTAAAAATAAGCGGGTTTCAACCTCCCCGCCCCCTGACCCATGACCTGCTGCATTCTACAATAGAAAACTTGCAGGCTAATATCGATAAGGTCATAATAGACAGATTGGAAGAGAATACTTTTCACGCCAAGCTTGTACTCAAGACAAAATCAGGGGAAAATAAGATTATCGATGCCCGGCCCTCGGACAGTATTGCCCTGGCAGTGAGGGCTGCTGCGCCTATCTTTGTTGCCGACGAGGTAATTAAACAATCCGAAATTTTTAACAAAAATCTCTAAAATCTATGGAAATAGGCGTTCTTTCCGATACCCACGACAACTTAAAGAAATTAGATAAGGCAGTCCGGCTTTTTAATAAAAATAAAGTAGCTTATGTCCTGCATGCCGGAGATTTCATCGCGCCTTTTACCCTGGATAAATTGGATAAGCTTAACTGTAATTGGCAGGGGGTCTTCGGGAATAACGACGGAGAAACACAGGGATTAAGGCAGCGCTCAAAAAACCGGATCCGAAAGGGCCCTTTGAGAATGAAACTGGGCAATCGTAAAATTACCCTTGTCCATGACCCCAAAACAATAAGCCTTAAAAGAGATAATTCGGATTTGGCGGTTTTCGGCCATACCCACAAACCTCTAGTAAAGAAACAAAATAATAAGCTTCTGGTAAATCCGGGTGAATGCGGCGGCTGGTTGAGCGGTGAGTCCACAATAGCGCTGGTTGACCTTGATTCTTTATCCGCCCGGATATTCACAATATAACCCCTTTTATTATGAACCCCTCTTTTAAAGACTGCTTAAAAGATCAGAAGATACTCAAAGAGATATTGAAATTGGCGAAAAAAAGAAAGCTAAAAGTCTACCTGGTGGGAGGGTATCTGCGCGATATCTTCCTTAAAAGAGAAAAAGAGAATCCGGATATCGATTTTTGCCTGAAGAAAAATGCCATTGCTTTTGGGCGGGTGGTAAGCAGGCATTTAAAAGCCGGATTTGTAATCTTGGATAAGGCCCATGGTTGTAGCCGTGCAGTAAAAAAGACAAAAGACAAAATTTATACTTTAGACTTTACTGATTTTCGCGGTGCAACCTTAGAAAAAGATTTACTGCATCGCGACTTTACACTTAATTCTATTGCGCTGGATTTAGAGAAGTTATTAAACTCAGCAAAAGGCAAGGGAAAAATCTTAGATATACCTGATTTGCTAATTGATCCTTATGGAGGCAGAAAAGATTTAGCCAAGAGAGTAATCAGGATAGTAAATCCCAGGGCCTTCGACGAAGACCCTTTAAGGATTTTACGCGCTTTCAGTTTAGCCTGTGTATTCCATTGCAAAATAGAGAAAAGGACTTTAAAATTGATAAAGACAAAAGCAAAACATCTCTCCAGAGTTTCAGGTGAGCGTATCCGCGATGAATTCTTTAAGATGTTAAGCCAGCCAGATTCCTTTAAATATTTCTCTGAAATGGATAAATTAAATGTTTTGAAGAACATCTTTCCGGAAATCGAGGTGATGCGGGGCGTGAATCAGGGGCCGTATCATCATCTTGATGTCTGGCAGCATACATTAGAGACTTTAAAACAGCTGGAGAACGTATTCGAAGAATTAAAAAATAATAAGGACTTAAACGGCTATTTGAATAAAGAGATTACTTATGAACGCAGACGTTCTGCCTTGATAAAATTAGGCGCATTAATGCATGATATCGGCAAGCCCAAGGCGCGGCGCGTAGAAGAAGGAAAGATTAAATTCCACGGCCACGAGAGGATCGGCCTTGAAATGACCGAGAATATTGCCAAGCGCCTTAAGTTATCAAAGGATGAGCTGGAGGCCTTAAAGAAGATGGTATTATGGCACTTAAGGCCGGGGTATCTTGCGGATAACGAAGTGCTCACGGCGCGGGCAAAATTCAGATTTTTCCGCGATGCAGCCGAAGAATCCATAAGTACGCTTTTATTATCGCTGGCTGACCAGCGCGCCACAAAGGGAAGGCTTACCACCCGCCTTTCTAGAGAGCAGCATGAGAAGGTAATAGCCCAGTTATTAAAAGAATATTTTAAGAGCAGGAAAGAGAAAAAAATAGTGCGGCTGGTTAACGGCGATGACTTAATCAAAAAATTTAAACTCCAGCCTTCGCCTTTAATCGGCAAAGTTCTTTCTGAATTAGAAGAACTGCAGGTAATAGGAAGGATTAAGACGAAGAAGCAGGCTTTGTTAAAAGCCAGGCAAATTATAAGTAAAGTACGGAGTACGGAGTACCGAGTACAGAGCAAGGATCGATAAATTTTTTTAGTGAATTTCAGTACGCCTACTTGGTACACCGTACCCGAAGAATAATGAGAACTCTAAAATTATGGATTCCGGTGATTATCTGGTGCGGCGTGATTTTCTTTGTTTCCGGGCTCAGCCAGCTGGGAGTAGTACGCAGCCTTTGGGATTTTATTTTAAGAAAAATCGCGCACGCTGGAGAATATTTTATTCTTACTTTGCTTTTGTACCGGGCGGTCAAAGGATCTTTTAGTTTGAATACCCGTTTTTTACGCATTTTACCTTTTATGCTTTCTTTTCTTTATGCTGTTTCCGATGAACTGCATCAATTTTTTGTTCCTAAACGTAACTGCAGTATTACTGACATCGCAATCGATACTTTAGGAATATTGATTTTTTACGCCCTGATTAAATTCAGCAAAAAATTCAACGAAAAGGCTGTGCTTTGGATTTAAAGGAGAAGAATATGCGTATTAGAGGTACTGAGCTTAAGGTTGTAAAGGGAGATATTACCGATCTTAAAGCTGAGGCAATAGTCAATACTGCTAATTACAAACTGACTATGTCGGCAGGAGTGGCTCTTGCAATAAAAAGAAAAGGGGGCGGGCTAATCGAAGAGGAGGCATTAAAAAAAGCGCCTATTGAAGCCGGCAAGGCCGTCTCAACAGGCGCCGGAAGCCTCAAGGCCAAATACGTCGTTCACGCCGCGACTATGGATGAGAATTCCAGGACCGATGAGGTTAAAATAAGAAGTTCCTGCAAGAACAGTTTAAAGCTGGCTGAAGAATTAAAATTAAAATCAATCGCTTTCCCTGCCCTGGGTTGCGGCGAGGGCGGATTTCCTTATTCGGCAGCAGCCAAAAT
This sequence comes from Candidatus Omnitrophota bacterium, assembly GCA_003644385.1. Taxonomy (GTDB): domain Bacteria; phylum Omnitrophota; class Gorgyraeia; order Gygaellales; family Profunditerraquicolaceae; genus B70-G16. Next base: position 15,764 of record QNCD01000001.1, on the reverse strand, counting down.
CATGGCCCAGGAAGTTTTTAAGCATTTGAGAGAGAATAAATCCAATCTTGAAGAAGTTATATTTTGTTTGTACGAGCAAGAAGCTTACCAGGCATTTAAAAAGAATGTTTTTCATTATTTGGAATATATGATGAATAAATTACAGGAAGGCCCTTTTACTACAGTAGATGCGATCATAGAAGTCCCAGGAGGAATTGTTTTAATTGAAAGAAGTAATCCACCTTTTGGTTGGGCCTTACCTGGCGGTTTTGTGGATTACGGAGAGAGTTTAGAAGATGCGGTAAGGAGAGAGGTAAAAGAAGAGACCGGCTTAGATTTAGAAGATGTAAGGCAATTTCATACCTATTCCGAGCCCAGCCGTGACCCGCGATTTCATACAATAGGCACGGTTTTTATAGCTAAAGCTAAGGGTCAACCTCAAGCAGGGGATGATGCCAAAGGGGCAAGAGTCGTAACTATCAATAAAATCAATAAGTTAGAGTTCGCTTTTGACCATAAGCAGATTTTAAAAGATTACCTTAATCACATAAAAGGATTCGGGCGTTAATTGAATTTTGTTATCAGAAAAAAAAGTTAGATTTCTTGCCTTGAAAACTAGCTTTAATTATAGTATACTTTGTTTGTATTTTTTTGTTCTTTATTAAATACTTTTAAAAAGTTTTTATTAATTTACGATAAAACCAAATCCAACAGGAATTGGATTAGGAAGCCACGGATCGTGAAAAGAGAATTTTACTGTAGGCATTTAGCTTTAATTATTTTGATAGCCGAGTTACCCTAAAAGGTAGTGGGGTGCTCGGTTTTTTTATTAGAAGAATGCTTGAGTCTAAAGATAAGAATAGAAAACAAATGCAAGGAGATATGAAAAAAATAAAGGCATTGGTAATAGGAGTAATTCTTACCATTTTTACATTTTTACCTTATATTGCCCAGGCAGATAAGTACCCTTTTGATTTCTTTAAAGAGAAAGTTACTCTCTCCATAGATAAGGGTGAGCTAAACGTAGAGGGAATATATTACATTAGAAATAAATTCTCAGAAGAAGAAGAGTTGGTGATATTGTACCCTTTTCCTATAGACAGATATCACAGTTATCCGCATCAGATTTCAATTAACTACATAGATGGCAAAAATAGAGAGAGTGTGCAATTCATTCAAGAAGAAGAGGGCGTTCTTTGGCCCTTAAAAATAGCTGCCGGGGCAACTAAGTGTATACTCATAGAGTATAACCAGGCGTTTAAAGACAAAGAGGCAACTTATATAACTACCACTACCCAGGGCTGGGGAAAAGCTCTAGAAGAGGCTAAGTTTATAGTCAGTGTCCCCGCTGATTTTAGGGAGGTAAAACTTTCTTATCAACCGGATAAAACAGAAGCTAAGAATAACAGGGTTTTCTATTATATAAATAAGGTAGACTTTCTACCTGTAGAGGATTTAGTTGTAAAATGGAAATAAAAAGAAAAAAGGAGGTGAGATAGAGATGAAAAGATTAATTTCAACCTTGAGTATTTTAATCTTGGTGTTTTCAGTGGGGATGACTTATGCTAATCCTATACCGATTCCTTCTGATGATCCAATTCCTCGTGAGAGGGGTCTTAATGATCCAATTCCTCGTGAGAGGGTTTTTAAGATTCCATCATCGCAAGTTGCGAAAAAAGTAGAGACAGTAATAGGATTAATTGAAAAAGGAAAAATGAAAGCAGCAGTGAAGGTTATAACTGCAATGCTGTCAAAGCTTTCTCTAACCGAGGTAGGATACTTAATGAAGGCAGTGTTTGAATCGCTTGAGCCTGGTCAGACCTTAGGTGATAATGCAACATTTGGTTGGCAAATATCAAAGCTTGATAATTTGAACGGAAAATTCATTGTGAGCAGCTCGCATGATGGCCTTGGTGATGAAATTTATGGAACTTGCAACAATGGTAAATGGATGATAGTCACAACCGCAACCGCAACATTAGCTAAGTAATATTTAAACTGCGCAGTTATACTTTATTGACTGCGCAGTTGTTTTTCCGCATCTACAAGGTCCCGGTTGATTACCCTGATAGTTTCTTTGACTCTTTCTTTTAAAACCGGGGAGATTACCGGTGCCTGCAGCATTTCCCGCAATATCTGAATCGCCATCCTAAAATAGCGTATTAATTCACCTTCATCGGTGTCGGTAAAACGCAGTATTTTTTCAAAATCCGTTCCGCGCAGCCATGCTTCTATACAGCTGCTTAAATGAAAATAAGGCTGTTTACTGAAAGGGTATATCCGGTATTTGGCTTCCCTGCGTTTGATTCCTGCGTATATTTCTTCGCAGACGCGCCTGATTTTACGTCCGGTTTTAGAGAGTTTCTGCATATTCTGATTTTTGCGCGGTTCAAAGACTATTGCCGCAACCAACACTCCTAATCCGAACTCATCCAGATATTCCAGTAAATTCTGTTCATAGAGTTCGGCGAGCATCAGCTCATATCCGTAGACTGCCTTGGCAAATCTGCCTTTATCCGTTAAGCTGTGTCCTTGGATATAGTTTAGATTTTGAAGTAAATTTAATTTTGCTCCCAGTAATCTTAAGGCCTCTTTTTGTTCGTGTTTGCGCGATTGGAAATTATGCAGGGAGAGGGGATAGATTTTAAAAAGGTCTTCTTTATATTTTTCATAAAGGTTAAGCAGGGTAGCATAGGATGTATTCAGCTGGCTGCGTACTTCTTCCGGCCGGCCGTAAATAATGCGTTTTATATCCTCGAAGTTGACCCGGCGCGGGTTCACCCGGCAGAAAATAAAACCTTCCTTATCAATACCGCGCCTGCCTGCGCGGCCTGCCATCTGGTAAAAATCGCGGGTTTTTAAATTCCTGACGTAGCGTCCGTAAAATTTCCTTAATCCGTCAAAGATTACCGAACGGCTGGGCATATTTATTCCTAATGCAAAGGTCTCGGTAGTAAATATTACTTTTAAGAGGCGGCTGGTAAATAATCTTTCTATGACTTCTTTTAGCGTCGGTAGCATGCCTGCGTGATGAAAGGCAATTCCCCGGCGTATAAGCGGATAGATGAGTTGGGCGGACTTTTCATCTTTCAGGTCAAAGCGTTGGCAGAGCGAATTATAGAGCCTTTCCATTTCTTCACGCTCTTTTCTGTTTAGAAAATCAAAACTAGCCAGGTCAGAAGCCAGGTCTTCGGCTTTTTTCCTGTCAAAGACAAAATATATGCAGGGCAGGTAATCTTTTTGCCTTAGGTGGCTTACCAGCGCATGTAGCCGGTTTATTCTTCCACCAGCCGTTCTTTTTAAAATATTTATATGGTCTGAAATCTGGTTATGGCATTGGAAAAAGAAATGCAGGGGGACCGGCCTTTTTTCTTCAACCACTGTTTTAACGCTCTTTTTATGAATGGATTCGATCCACTTTGCCAATTGCTGGATATTGGGTATAGTAGCAGAGAGGCAGAGGATATTCATATGCTGCGGTAGGAATATCAGCGATTCCTCCCAGACTGTTCCACGCTCGGGGTTATCGATATAATGCACTTCGTCAAAAATCACCCAGGAGTATTTTTTAAGGCTATCCGGCTGGTCAAGGATTTTGTTGCGGAAGATCTCCGTAGTCATAATTAAGACCGGGGCTTCGGCATTCAGGGAGACATCGCCGGTCAGGATGCCGATATTCTCCTGGAATTGACCCTGGAAATCGCGGAATTTCTGGTTGGAGAGCGCTTTTATGGGAGCGGTATAGATTACCCCTCTTGCTTTCTCTATTGAGGTAGAGATAATGTGTTCGGCAATTACAGTCTTTCCCGCTCCGGTGGGCGCAGAGACAATTACGGAATGGCCCTGGTTGATATAATCAATTGCCTCGCGCTGAAAACGGTCGTAGGTTATGTTTAGAGTTTGAGCCATGTTATCTCTTTTATTACAACTTAAAGTTAGCCAATCGGTTATTAATGTATTATAATCTAAAATTGTTGATTTATCTAATAAAAAAGATTACAATATGAATTTAAGGCTTTTTTAGGGCCGTACCCCTTTGTAGGGTTAAGATTAAGGGAAAGCATGGCTTACGAAGCAGCTAAAAGTTTGGCCTGGGAAGAACTTATTAAATTAGGGCCGGATAAAGTTCTTTCGCTTAAATTTTTAGGCGATGAATACAGCCTGGATTTAAAAGAAAGAAAAATATTATCTTTATCCTCTAATGTAGCGGCAAAGGATTTTTTTAGCGTTTTAATTCTACATTACCTCATCAGCAGACTCAAGGGATTGCCTGATTTAACCAGCGAATGGGTCTCTTTCAAGGAATTGTCAGGTGTAGAGGGTTATGCTGGGGCGTTCAGAAAGAGGGCAATTGAGCCGATTATCAGAAAGTACGGTAATAATTCGCAAGGCCTGCTTGATGCCCTGGATAGGTTTTCGGGAAAAAAAGTAAATTATGCCGATACCTCCGTAGTTTTAGAGGTATTTGAAGGTGTTCCTGTATTGATTACTCTTTGGCAAGAGGATAGCGAATTTACTGCCGAAGCAAACATACTCTTTGACAAAAGCATAAATAAGATATTTCATATAGAGGATATTGTGGTTTTGGCGGGTATAGTCGCCGGCAAAATCTAAATTTAAGACTGGGCCTTGAAATTCATTGGGAATGAATAGGATAGGGATGAAAATTTTATTTTATGTTATAATTTTTGTAATATTCGTAACTGCACCCCGGTTATTCGCCGCTGAATCAGTCAGGGTTGATTATTCGCAAAAAAGTAAATTCAGTTTTCCTTTTGGCAAGTCCTATGATTATGCCGATATCTTGGTTAAGCGGGTGGTTGACGGCGACACCCTACAGCTTAAGTCCGGAGAAAGGGTAAGATTAATCGGCATAGATACTCCGGAAATGCATGAATCTAATAAATTACGCCGCGATAGCCGTGAATCAGGCCGGGATATTGCTACGATTATTGCACTGGGTAAACGCTCTTATAAATTTACCAGGGGTTTGGTAGAAGGTAAGCGCGTGCGCCTTGAGTTTGACGTAGAAAAATACGATATATACGGCCGCCTCCTGGCTTATGTTTATTTACACAACGGAATTTTTGTCAACGCCAAGATTATAGAAGAAGGGTTTGCTTCTTTAATGACTATACCTCCGAACGTAAAACACGCGGATTTATTTTTAAAGTTATACCAAGAAGCCCGCGCAAATCAGCGCGGATTATGGAAGGAGTAAAAAATGTTAAGATACTTGACCGCAGGTGAATCACACGCAAGAACTCTGGTTGCTATTTTAGAAGGCATGCCCGCAGGATTAAAAATTAATCCTTTAAAAATAAACCATGAATTAAGGCGCAGGCAGCAGGGGGTTGGCCGCGGTAAGCGCATGCAGATTGAAAAAGATAAAGCCCAGATAATTTCCGGTTTAAAGGGGAGCGTTACCCTGGGCAGCCCGATTGCCATATTGATCGAGAATAAAGATTTTAGCATTGAGAGACTTGGAACAGTTAAGTTTGCTCGGCCAGGGCATGCGGATTTAGCCGGGGCATTAAAATATGGCTTCAAAGATATAAGGTGCGTGTTGGAGCGTGCTTCTGCGCGTGAAACTGCCGCCCGGGTAGGCATTGGAGCAATTTGCAAAATGCTTTTAAAGGAGTTTAAAATAAGAATAATCAGCAGATCTGTATCTATCGGTGCAGAATCTAAGAAAGCAGCGATCCTGAAAAAAGTCAGAGAAGCCAGAAATAAAAAAGATACTCTCGGAGGTATATTTGAAGTAATCGCTAAGGGCGTACCTGTTGGCTTAGGTAGCTATGTCAGCGCTGACCGGCGTTTAGACGCAAAACTTACGCAGAGTATTATGTCCATACCGGGAATAAAAGCAGTGGGAATCGGCATGGGATTCGCCTGTGCGGATAAATTCGGTTCCCAGGTGCACGACGCTATCTACTACAGCAAGGCCAAAGGCTTTTACAGGAAGACCAATAATGCCGGGGGTATTGAGGGCGGTGTTTCTAACGGAGAAAATATTATTATTCGCGCCTGCATGAAACCTATATCTACGTTACTTAATCCTTTGGATTCAGTGAATATAAATAGCAAGAAGCCGGCTAAAGCAACAGTCGAGCGTTCAGATATCTGCGCGGTTGAGTCCGCAGGGGTAATTGCCGAGTCAGCCGTAGCTTTTGTATTAGCCGAGGCGCTTTTAGACAAATTCGGCAGCGACGCGTTAATTGACATAAAGAATAATTACCAGAATTACTTAAAAAGAATCTGTTAGAAAATGTCACTTCCTTCGTCTATTAGTATAGAAGGAGGTGATAGACATGGAAGGCAATACGATTGAAGTCAGCCGTATTCACCGGGTCCAAGGCGATTCCAAGCTTAAGGCTTTTGCCGATGTTTCACTCGGGGGCATTGTAGTAAAGGGCCTGCGTATCGTAAACGGCAGTAACGGATTGTTTGTTAGTATGCCTCGACATCAGGGAAAAGACGGTAAGTGGTACAGCACGGTTTATCCGACCACAAAGGAGTTGCAGCAAGAGTTAAGCGAAGTAGTATTAGCAGCATATCAGGAGTAAAAATATGGGTTACAAGACACAAGGTCGCAACGTCACAGGCTGTAACTGGTTAACTAATTTTCTAGTCTTACTTGTGCCTTGTGTCTTTGTGCCTTGTGACTTTATTTAAATCAGATGAGTAACATTTATCTCGTCGGCTTTATGGGTACTGGTAAGACAGCAGTAGGCCAGGCTTTGGCTAAAAAGAAAAAATGGCGCTTTGTGGACCTCGATGAATTGATTGAACTGAGAGAAGAAAGGACCATCTATTCGATTTTTGCACAAGAGGGAGAATCTCATTTCCGTCGCCTAGAGAGCCGGGTGCTTAAAGAAATGGCCAGGGAGAAAAAATTCGTGGTTGCCTGCGGCGGAGGAATCGTAATTAATGAAACTAATGTCAAGATAATGAAAGAAACAGGTATGATTATCTGCTTGACCGCAAGTCCCCGGGTAATTCTTGAGCGCACTAAAGGCCAAACCCATCGGCCATTATTGAATGTCAGCGATCCCGCAAAAAGAATAGAGTTTTTACTTAAGCTAAGAGCTCCCTTTTATGCCCGGGCAGATAAAACTATAGATACCAGCCGTTTAACAGTAAAACAGGTAGCAGATAAAATATTGAAATCCACAGTTAAACTTAAGAAAAAATGACAGAGCTCGAAGCGCTGGTAAAATTAAATATGGCCGCAGGTATCGGCAGCATCCGCCTGAACAGGCTTTTAGAGTATTTTAACCGGCCGCAGGATATATTAGAAGCCAGCCCAGATAAATTAGTTACTGTCTCCGGTATAAATTATGAGCTTGCCGATAAGATAATTAATTGCCGCAATGAAGATTTGGATAAAGAATTCAAACAGGCCAGGGATTTAGGCATTAAGATTATTACTCAGGATAATAGCGAGTATCCTCATAATTTAAAGCATATTAGCGATCCGCCGATAGTATTATATATAAAGGGAGAACTAAAAAGAGAAGATGCCTTAGCTATTGCTATAGTCGGAAGCCGCCAGGCTTCTTTTTACGGTCTGTCCTTTGCACAAAAATTCGCTGCTGACTTATCTGTTTACGGAATAACTATTGTTTCAGGAATGGCCAGAGGCATTGATACTTATGCGCATAAAGGAGCTCTAAAGTCAGGCGGCCGCACTATCGCAGTTATCGGAAGCGGCTTTAAGCATATCTATCCTGCTGAGAATTTAAGTTTAGCTGAAGAGATTGCGGAAAAAGGCGCGGTCATTTCTGAGTTTTCCCTAGATTCAAAACCCTTAAAACAGAATTTTCCGAGAAGAAACCGTCTGATCAGCGGTTTAAGTTTAGGGGTATTGGTGGCGGAGGCGGCTAAAAACAGCGGAGCGCTGATTACTAGCGACTTTGCACTGGAGCAAGGAAGAGAGGTTTTTGCCATTCCCGGAAAGATCGATAGCGCAAATTCATCAGGAGTAAACTCGTTAATACAGCAGGGGGCCAAACCAGTTACATGCGTAGATGATATTTTAGAAGAGTTCGACGAAAGAATGTTTTATAAAAGGCGTTTTTCATCCGAGAGAAAGCAAGTTTTTAAAGCGGATAAAATCCAGAGTCTTTGCGCCCGGGAATCCCTGATTTATAATAATATTTGCCGGGAACCTGTTCTCTTTGACGAGATAATCAGCAAGAGCGCTTGTGGTATTGCTGACGTTTTCCAGGCTCTCTTTGGTTTAGAAATGAAAAAACTTATCAAGCAATTACCGGGTAAAAAATTCATAAGGAGTTAAAATATAATGAAGAAAACATCTTTAGTTATTGTAGAGTCTCCTACCAAGGCAAAAACATTAGGCAAGATATTAGGCAAGAGTTATTGCGTTGTCGCATCATACGGCCACCTCATTGATCTGCCGGCAAGCAAATTAGGTGTAGAGATAGAAAAAGGCTTCCAGCCCTCTTACGAAGTTATTCACGGTAGAAATAAGACGCTGACCATGCTAAAGAAAGAATCTAAAAATAAAGAAGACATTTTTGTTGCTACTGATCCGGACCGGGAAGGGGAAGCTATTGGCTGGCATATTAAAAATAAGCTTTTTAACAATAAAAAAGTTTGGCGCGTTGTTTTTCATGAAATTACGCCGCAGGCGGTAAAAGAAGCGTTCAAAAATCCCCGTGATTTTGACCTAAATATGGTCGAGGCTCAAATCGGACGCAGGGTGCTGGATCGTCTGGTGGGTTATTTTTTAAGTCCTCTGCTCTGGAAAAAAATCGCCCGGGGTTTAAGCGCAGGAAGAGTGCAGTCTGTAGCCTTAAGGCAAATCGTAGAAAGGGAAAAACAGATTAATAATTTCAAGCCTCAGGAATACTGGGAAATTGAGGCGAAACTGGTTCAAGCTCTCATTTCTCAGCGTTCAACTGTCAGTCCTTTCTCAGCAAAACTTATAAAGATAGGGGATAAAAAAGCAGAAATCAAAGACAAGGCACAGGCCGATTCTCTGGTTGCGGATATAAAAAATAAGCAGTTTATTGTTTCTCAAGTTAAACAGGCCGAAAAAAAACGTTCTCCTTATGCGCCTTTTATTACCAGTACATTACAGCAGGATGCATTTAATAAGCTAAGGTTTAACGCCAATAAAACCATGAGGATAGCGCAGCAACTTTATGAAGGAATAGATATCGGCCAGGAGAGCCCGGTCGGTTTAATCACTTATATGCGCACGGATTCTACGCATGTCGCAGAGGAGGCATTAAACCAGGTAAGGGTTTTTATTGCGCAAAATTACGGTAAGGATTATTTACCAGCTAAGCCTAATTTCTATAAAGTAAAAAAACATGTCCAGGCAGCACACGAGGCAATCCGCCCTACTTTAATTTCGCACCGACCGGAGAACCTTAAAAACTATCTTACACCGGATCAGTACAAGCTTTACGAGTTGATTTACCGGCGCTTCCTGGCCAGCCAGATGACGCCAGCGCGTTATTTAAATACTTCAGTAGAAATAAAAGCGGAAAATTATATATTCAGTGCTTCCGGATTCAGTTTAATTTTTGACGGTTTCCTGGCTTGTTATAATCTGGAGGAAGAAGAAAATAAAGAAAAAAAAGACAAGCTTCCCGAGTTAAAAAAAGACGAAACTCTCAAACTTATAGAATTGATAACTTCGCAGCATTTTACAAAGGCACCGCCCAGATTTTCAGACAGTTCTTTAATCAAGATTTTAGAAGAAGAGGGTATAGGCCGTCCGTCTACCTATGCGCCGATAATTTATACCCTGATTTTGCGTCATTATATCCGCAGGATTAAAGGATATTTTCACCCTACGGAATTGGGTTGTATGGTCAGCGATTTACTGGTAGAGTATTTCCCGCGGGTGATGAATGTGAAGTTCACCGCAACAATGGAGGAGGAGCTTGATGAAATAGAAGAGGGCCAGATTGGAAGATTGAAAGTCCTGCAGGATTTTTACCTTCCTTTTAAGGAAAACCTTGATTTTGCCCAGAAGCACATAAAAAAAGAAGTAATCGTAAGCGACCAGATATGCGATAAATGCGGCAAACCTATGGTTGTTAAATGGGGAAGAAAAGGAAAATTCTTGAGTTGTTCTGATTTTCCTAATTGTAAAAATTCCAAGGCTATAACTACCGGGGTTAAGTGCCCTCAAGCCGGATGCAACGGAGAATTAGTGGAGCGTTATTCCAGGAGGGGCCATTTCTACGGCTGCACAAATTATCCCAAATGCAGGTTTATCAGCAACACTCTTCCTGAGCCCGCATAGTTAAAATGCAAAGATATATTGAAAAATTTGCCAGGTACTTAGAAATCGAAAAAAATTATTCCTCTCATACTATACTTAATTACCGCTTAGATCTGGAAGATTTCATGAATTTTTTTAAAGAGCTACCCTTAGAAAAAATAGACTACCTTCTCTTAAGGAAATACCTGGCGCAATTGAAAAGAAAAAATCTTAAAAATAAGAGTGTTGCCCGCCGGCTTTCGACGCTCAGGTCTTTTTTCAAATTTTTAACCCGCGAAGGTTTTTTAAAGAATAATCCTATATTAAGCGTTTTAACCCCCAAGCAGGAAAGGTATCTCCCTTTATTTTTGACAGAGGAAGAGGTTTTGCGTTTACTGGGGGCAGTCAAAGCAAAAGAAGAGATGGGGTTTCGCGATAAAGCAATATTAGAACTATTTTACAGCACTGGAATAAGGGTAAGCGAACTCGCCGGGTTAAATATCGATGATATAGATTTTATCGGCGGCATAGTTAAGGTGGCGGGTAAAGGCAAAAAAGAGCGTATTGTTCCTGTTGGAGATATTGCCCTTTCGGCAATACGTGATTATCTGGATAAGAGGAAAAAGGATTCTCCGGTATTATTCTTAAATAAAAATAAAACCCGCATCTCCGACAGGGGTATAAGGAATATCGTAAAAAAATATCTGCGCTTGGCTTGCGGCAGGCAGGGGGTTTCCTGCCATACCTTAAGGCATTCTTTTGCCACCCACCTTTTGAACCGGGGAGCGGATTTAAGGAGTGTGCAAGAGTTGCTAGGCCATGCGAATTTATCTACCACTCAGGTTTATACGCACCTTACTACTGAGAGGTTAAAAAGCATTTATAATAAAGCGCATCCCCGAGCCTAATTTGAGTGCGGTGTTCGGTGTACCGAGTACGGTGCATTAGGTATAATTCAACAAGTTATGTTTATATTGTATGATTTAGTATTTTTGTTAATTTCTTTAGTCCATCTTCCGGTATATTTGTTCAGGCGTAAATTCCACGCAGGATTTCTTTCGCGTTTAGGGTTTCTGCCTGAAGAATTAAAATTAAACCGTCCTATTTGGATACACGCAGTCAGCGTGGGGGAAGCCGTAGCAATCAGGGGATTAATCGAGAAAATAAAAATTGCTCATCCTGATAAGAATCTGGTCATTTCTACTGTGACTTCTACCGGAAATAAAATTGCCAAAAGCTTGGCCTCAGAGCGGGATTTTGTTACTTACCTGCCTTTAGACTTTAGTTTCATTGTAAAACGCGTCATAAGTTCGATTCAGCCTAGCCTTTTTGTTATTGCTGAGACTGAAATCTGGCCGAATTTGATTACCTTTCTTTACCGTCGAAATGTTCCTATAGTATTGATAAACGGAAGAATTTCGGATAAGTCGTTTAAGGGATACCGTTTATTAAAGCCCTTCTTAAGGCCGGTTTTAAATAAAGTCAGCCTTTTTTGCGTGCAGACTTCTACTGATAAGAAGAGACTATTGTCTTTAGGCGTAGAAGAAAATAAAATCCAAGTAAGCGGTAATATGAAATTTGATAATACATTGTCTTTCCAAGAGAAGGCTGCTTTCCAGGCAGGCCCAGCCGCACAGCTTTTAAAATTAGGGCCGCAGGAAAAATTATTGGTCGCCGGCAGCACCCATGCGCAAGAGGAAGAAGGAATTTTAGCAGTTTATAAAAATTTACGCAAAGAATTCCCCGGATTAAGGCTTCTGTTTGCGCCGCGTCACCCTGAGCGTTCAGCGAATATCGAAAAACTGGTATTGAAATCCGGGTTCAATCCGCTATTAATTTCTAATTTAAGCAGTGACCCGGATAAGCTTAAGCCTCAAGCCGTATTTATTTTGGATACAATAGGCCAACTTTTATCCTTTTATATTTTAGCCGACGTTGTGTTTATTGGGGGGAGCCTGGTGAAAAAAGGCGGACATAATATTCTGGAACCGGCAGCATTGGGTAAGCCGGTAATCTTCGGTCCGTATATGTTCAATTTTCGCGATATTGCCAATTCGTTTCTGAAAGCTAAAGCAGCAATTATGGTTGAGGATTTTAGAGGGCTGGAAGTTAACATCAGAGAGTTATTAAATGACCCCTTAAAGGTTAAACGGTTATGCGGACAGGCCATGGAAATAATTCTGCAGCACAGCGGAGCAACCCGGAAGAACTTAGAGTATATAAATAATTTTATAGAGCAGCAGCCTGGCTAGCGAGGGAACAAGAAATGTTTAGAGGAGCTAAAAATACGGTTTGTTTTAGCTTGTTGCTGCAGATAATATTAGCTTACTGTTTTTTAATTAATGCCTACCCCCAAGAAAAACCAGCGGGCATTATGTACACTGAACTTGATTCTTACATAAGGTATATGCCTTCGCGCAGCGTAGAGGCGATGCCGGGCAAAATAGAGATTGCTGAAGCAGCAACTCAATATGGGTACGATTTTAAATTATTTGATAAGATTCCGATGAAGTTTTACCTGGACAGCAGTTATGTTAATATAAACTCTAGTGTAGATAATGTAGACTTGCCTTCACACTTAAACGGCCTGGCCTTGGGACTGGAAATAATCCTGCCCTTTTTTAGTCTCGATAAGACTTATCAACTTTTAGGAATATCTCCGGCTTTTTACGGCGACGATTTTGAATCTGAAACTTCTGGTTTTCGTACACCTTTTTACTATTTGATTATCCGCCAACCAAGCGAAAAACTAACCTTTTTGGCGGGCTTTAGCTTTTATCCCGACTATGAAAACGAGATTTTACCGGCGGTAGGATTAATATACAAACCTAACGATAAATTAAGATTTAATCTTATACCTATCCGCCCGAACATTACTTATATGCTGGATGAATCCCTGGCTTTATTTGTAGAAGGCTCTAGCTCTATAAACAGCGAATTTGAAGTAGACCGCGGCGACTCTGAGAATGTGGTTTTACGCTATAAGGGCATGCGTTTAGGCGGAGGGCTAAGATTGAAATTCCAACCTGCCCTGGAAGCTTCTTTTTGTGTGGGAGCTGATTTCAACCGCTCTTTTAAGTATAGAGACGATGAGGGCAAGGTAAATCTTAAAGATACGGTTTATACCGAGTTACGCCTTCAAATAAAATATTAAAATCAATAAATCCGTGCCATAATATTAAAAATGCAGAAAGATTCCTATAAAATAGCCTTGGCAGTAGCAGAAACAAAATTAGAAGAGATGCTGGTTTGGATTCTTAAGGCCTGGGGATACATTGTAGTTATAGTTGAGCGAGAAGAGGAAGTGGTGGAGTACATAAAGAGAGAATCTCCAGCGTTAATTATTATTGACTCAAGCTTCCAGGGTAAGAGAGGACTTGAGATCTGTAAAAATATCAAACACGATTTTCTTACTGCCTATACGCCTACCATTATTTTAATTGATAAAAGACAATTAAGAAGAGACTTGCTTATTATTGAAGAGGGAGTGGATGATTATTTGATTAAGCCTCCGGACCCTATTGATCTGGAAGTCAGGATAATTCTGGCGCTTCGCTCGGCAGCCCATCATTTTGATGCTAATGCATTAACCGGATTACCGGGGAACAGGCTCATTAACAAAGAACTTAACAACAGGTTGAGAGCAAAAAAAGAATTTTCATTTCTCTATATCGATATTGACAATTTTAAATCCTATAATGACAAATACGGCTATTTAAAGGGCGATGAGGTGATTACGGAAACTGCAAAAATTATTTCTAAAAAAGTAAAAGAAGAGCAAAATAAGAATGAACAGGCTTTTTTAGGGCACATCGGCGGGGATGATTTTGCGGTTATTAGTTCTTGCGACGATTCAGAACTGATTGCCAAGGGTATTATCAGGGATTTTGATTCAAGATCCTCTGGTTTTTATTCTCAGGCAGACAAAAAAAACGGTTTTATTATCTCTAGCGACAGAACCGGAAAGACCAGGCGCATTCCTTTAATGAGCTTATCCATTGCGATTGTAAACAACTCTAAAGAGGCAATGTTGAATTTACTTATGATTTCAGATATCTCTTCGGAAATAAAAAAACATCTTAAGGAATTACCGGGGAGTAATTTTATGGTCAACCGCAGGGTATTGGATCATGGTATTGATAACAGGCAGGGTTTAAAGAGCAGGTTTTAATATGTTTTTACGGTATTTATTTAGAAAATATTTAGAAAAGGAGAAATAAGCATGAATTGGAAACTATTTGCGGTTACGTTTTCGGCTGTATTTTTTGCGGAATTAGCAGATAAGACACAAATGGTAGGGGTGACCTTGGCCTCCCGTTCTCAAAAACCTTTAACCGTGTGGCTGGGTTCAGTTTCCGCATATATTATAGTAACTGCGCTCTCTGTTTTGATCGGATCTACTCTAGGAAGGTTCATCCGTCCCGAGCTCATTAAATATACGGCAGCTTCTTTATTTATTTTGGTAGGGGCGTTTATGTTAATAGGTAAGCTTTAAAACGGGTAAAAAAACCGGTATAATCCTTTTTTCCCGCCTTTTTTCATCCTTAAACAGCAGTGGAAATCTATTGCCACCGGCCTCTGCTTATGCTATTATATTTGTTTGTCTTTAGCCTTTAGAGCGAATATTTTATCAGGAACGTATATTATTGCAAATTAAACAGTTGCTGTTAAATTTTTAAAGCTTAATAGTTATTTTATTTCCAGATATAAGCTATGAATGTGATAAACAAAAAAATAGAGTTATCTACGCGGGGAAACCCAGATCTGTTGAATATCACCCCCCAACTTTCTGAAATACTGGAATCTTCCAGGCTGAGTAAGGGTAATTTAACGGTTTTTGTCATTGGCTCTACTGCTGCCATTACTACTTTTGAGTATGAGCCAGGCCTCATACAAGACATGCGGGATTTATGCCAAAAGCTGGCGCCTTCTGATAAACACTATTGCCATGATGAGACCTGGGGTGATGCCAATGGCTTTAGTCATTTAAGAGCAGCGTTTTTAGGCCCTTCTTTGACTATTCCTTTTAACGAGGGAGAACTTTTATTAGGCACCTGGCAGCAGGTTGTTTTAGCAGAGTTTGATAACCGGCCGAGAAAACGCAAGATAGTAGTTCAGATAATAGGGGAATAAAATCTACTCCCTCGCATTAATACGCGCATAATTGGATGCTTGGGATTAATTCGCAGACGGCCTTACGGCCTACAATTTAAGTCGCTACGTTCCGTAAGTTGTGGGTAAAAATCTAACTCCTCGCATCCTTAAGTATATAGTTGGATGCCCGGAGTCAATTCGGCTATACAACTTACGTTTCCGCCAAAAATATTGGCGGATCCGCCACGTTTTATGGCGGACGCTAACGCTCCGTAAGTTGTGGCCTCATTGAAGGAGGAAGCGATGAAAGTAACTGTCCAGAAATTAAGTCAGGAGGAAATAAAGGCGAAGAAAATCCCTTCTTGGCCGATTTGGGAGAAAGAAGTTTCGCGTTTTAACTGGCATTACGACCAGACAGAGGAATGCTATTTGCTGCAAGGTAAGGTAG